>NZ_CP081903.1:5994329-6308132 GCF_020091405.1 Bacteroides cellulosilyticus | reverse complement strand
AAATGCTGCTACAAAGTTATGAAGGCGTTATTCGTGTTTTTCCAAATTGGAATCATAAGAAGGATGCATCTTTTGAAAATCTGAGAGCTTATGGTGCGTTTCTAGTTACTTCTACTTTGAAGAAAGGATTAATTCGGAAAGTAACCCTGATTAGTGAGAAAGGGCGTGTCTGTAAAATAGAAAATCCATGGAAAGGATGCCCTGTGCAAGTTATCCGGGAAAATGGAAAATCGGACATACTTTATGGAGAATATCTGCAAATACCGACTGTGGCGGGTGAGAAGATTGAACTGAATTTATATACAAACTAATAATTGAGAATAGAATGAATCGTGTAAAGAAACTTGTGGGAGGTATATTGGCGATAACACTTTGTGTAAGTGTATCTGCCCAGACCAAATTACCTCCGGGCTGGCAATCCAGCTATGTGAAAATTACTCCGAAAGGGGAGTTAGCTTATTATCCCGATAAACAGGGAAATACGATACCGGATTTTAGTCGGGTTGGTTATCATCATGGTGATAAATCAATTCCTGATTATCCGGTAACAAAAACTGTATATCCTGTGGGAAAAGGGGATAGCCGTCAGAGAATTCAGAATGCAATAGATGAAGTGTCTCGTATGCAACCGGATAAAGACGGACACCGTGGAACGGTTCTGCTAAAACGGGGAGTATATCATGTTCATGGAACGATTCATATAAATGCAAGTGGAGTTATTTTGACCGGAGAAGGAGATAATGTGAATGAAACCCGTCTATTGGCTATCGGTAAGCAGCGTTTTTCATTGATAGAAGTATCTGGTAATGGTAGAATGGAGGAAGTATCCGGAACAAGGGTGAAGATTACGGATGCTTTTGTACCGGTGGGAACACACTCTTTTCAGGTTTCTTCTGCTACAAATTTTAAAGTGGGTGATCGTATCATTGTTTATCGCCCGGGAACGGAGAATTGGATACATGATATTAAGATGGATCAAATCGTTGAACGCCAGGGAACCCGCCAATGGACTGCACGGGAGTATAATCTTTCTTTCGAACGTGAAATTATAAAAGTAGAAGGTAACCGTATTTATATTGATAATCCGGTAGTAATGCAAATGGAAGAGAAATATGGTGGTGGTGAAGTTTTTAAGTATACATTTGACAGTCGTATCAGTGAAGTCGGGGTGACGAATATGTGTTTGGAATCTGAATTTGAACATTATGAGGATAACGAGCATGGTTGGATTGGCGTTCAGTTCGATAAAGTGGAAAACTGCTGGGCGCGTAATCTAACTTGTCGCTATTTCGGGTATTCAGCGGTAAGTTGTGAACGCAATGCGAAGAATGTAACTGTGACGGATTGCCGCTGCCTGGAAACAAAATCTCTGATAACCGGTGGACTGCGATATTCTTTTAATAATTGGGGACAGCAAAATCTGTTTATGAACTGTCAGAGTACAGAGGGGCGTCATGACTATGTGACGGGTGCACGTGTATGTGGTCCCAATGTATTTTATAATTGTACGGCTTCGCAAACTTATGCGGATATAGGTCCTCACCATCGCTGGGCAGTTGGAACCCTTTATGATAATGTGATTACCGATGGAGAAATCAATGTGCAGGATCGTGGTAAAATGGGAAGTGGACATGGCTGGGCCGGAGTAACTCAGGTACTTTGGAACTGTCGTGTGAAGCGTGCTGCTGTACAGAGCCCCTGGACATCAGGATATAATTATAGTTTTGGTATGAAGGGTGAAAAATATCCGGGAGTTTTTATTGATCGTCCGGATGGTGTTTGGGAAGGACAGAATGAGAAGAATGTTTTCCCCCGTTCACTTTATATAGCACAATTAATGGCTCGTCATAAGAATATGGACTTGCGAATATTGACTAAATAAGCCGGAATTAGCTTGTAATTTGGTGTTGTAAAATCGTGATTGTTGGTAATGTATTGGTTTCTAGATTGTTATTTCTTCTTTCGTTTACAGTCTATAACACTTTGAGATATAATTGATAGTATTTGATACAATCTTTAAATCTTGTTTGAGGAAATTGTTGTTTGTTTGCGGTATGGAAAACAATGATGTTTAACTTTAAAATGATGTATTGATATTATGTAAAAACAATCAAATCATGAACAACTCAAAAAGAATCTTAGGTGAAATCCCTTGTTAATTTAAGTCTAATTTAAAAAGTAGTTTAATGAAAAAGAAAGAACACAAATCGAAATCGCTGTTATGGCGGTTTCTCCTCGTTCTGTTTGCATTTTCTATGAGTTTTAATCTATATGCTCAGGAAATAACAACAACTGGTACGGTTGTCGATCAAAATGGGGAACCTCTAATTGGAGTAACGGTTTCCGTTATGAAAGGTAGTAATGGGACAATTACTGATATTGATGGTAACTTCTCTATTAAATGTAACAAAGGTGCTACATTGAAATTTAGCTATATTGGCTATAAGGATGCAACGCAGGTAGCAATGGGTACTAAAATGAATATAGTACTGACGGAAGACGCCCAAGCATTGGATGAAGTTGTAGTCATAGGTTACGGTACGGTAAAGAAGAGAGATTTGACAGGTGCTATCTCCACTGTAAATGCCAAAACGATTGAAGAACGCCAACCGACTGATATCTTTCAAGCATTACAGGGGGAAGTATCCGGTCTGCAGATTTCCAATAACTCAGGTGCTCCTGGGGATACAGGTACTATGCTGATTCGTGGTGCTTCTACTATGGGATCAGGTGTTACTCCGTTATACATTGTAGACGGTGTGGCAGTAGATAATATTTCTACTATCAATCCTGCCGACATTGAAAGCATGGAAATTTTGAAAGATGCTGCTTCAGCCGCTATTTATGGTTCACGTTCGGCTGCTGGTGTAATTATCATCAGTACTAAACGTGGTAAAGAAGGTGCTCCTGCTAGAATTTCAGTGAAGTACAACCACTCAATGAAGAAGTTAGGACATAAGATTGATCAGGCAAATGCATTTGAACGTTATTTGAAAGAAAGAGCCGGTAATGCAGGAACTTCTTTATGGAAAACCAGTAATGACTCTTTGCATCCTAACTTCATGGCTGATAACGACTATCAGGATTTGATTACTCGTATGGCTCATTCTAACCAAGTTGATATTAATATCAGTGGTGCAAAGAATAAAATGAGTTATTATACAAGTATTGGTTATTTGAACGAACAAGGTATTGTACTAAATAGTTATTTGAATCGTATAACTTCTAGAACTAACGTTGATTTCGCTGTGTCGGATCGTTTCAAATTAATGAGCCGCTTTAATGTGGCTTATACGGATAAGAATAACATCAATACTGGTGGTGTAATTAATCAGGCATTACGTCGTCCGCCACAAATGGCACTTTACTTCCCTGATGGATCTTATGTATATAATAATGGTGGGCAGTTCAATCCGATAGCTGATGCATATGAACGTGTTAATAAAAGTGTTTCTTATTCAGTTTCTTTGTATCAGGGAGCAGAATTTCAGCTTATGAAAGGCTTAATCTGGTCTGCCAATGTACAGGGAGAATTGAAAGTTAACCGTAATGACCAGTTAATCCGTGGAGATTTGGTTTCTTCAGGTATCAGTTCCGGTTCTAATGATGCAAAAATCCCTCGTAAATTATCTGCGGAAACCTACATTAACTTTGCCAGAGATTTCAAAGATCATTCAGTAGGCGCTATGTTCGGTACCAGTGTCGAGGATTGGCGTGATGAGACATTCCACTTAGAAGGTAGCGATTATGTATCAGAATCGATCCTAACTTCTAACGCTCAGCAAGTGAAAGACCTGACAAAAACTAAGACCACTTATGAAAGTCATGCTATGGCATCTTTCTTCGGACGTGTAAACTATAGTTATAAAGGGAAATATATATTTACGTCAAATCTTCGTTATGATGGTTCTTCACGTTTCGTTGGTAACCGTTGGGGACTATTCCCGTCTGCATCTATTGCATGGCGCGCTTCTGATGAATTTTTCTTTGACTGGGCAAAGCCTGTACTGACTGATGCTAAATTCAGACTCAGTTGGGGTACAAATGGTAATGAACGCGTAGGTAACTATGAATCAATTAACCAATATAATATTGGTTCATATTATAATGGCGTCATCGGAGTTACCCAAACGGATAAGTTGGCTAACCTTGATTTAAGTTGGGAGTCAACAGAACAAACTAACATTGGTTTGGATGTGACATTACTTGACGGACGAGTTTCTTTAGTAGCGGAATATTATATCAAGAAGACTAAAGATTTGTTGGCCGATGAAGTTATCCCTTCAGAATTAGGTGTTAGTAGTATGCGTGTCAATATGGGTAATATTGAGAATAAAGGTATTGAGCTGACAATAAATGCAACTCCTGTTCAGCTTCGTGATTTTTCATGGCAGACCACTCTTACCTATACTAAAAACAAGAATAAAGTATTAAAGCTATCGGAAGGCAAGAGTTTTGTGGAAGATGGTAAATACTTAATTGAAGAAGGTTCGCCTTTGGGACAATGGTTTGGACAAAAAGCTTTGGGCATTTATGCCACAGATGAAGCAAATGCATATATCAAGAATAGCGACGGTTCGTTTGGTGATCGTTTGGTTCCTGTGTATCAAAGAGATCCGAATAACTATAATAACTATATTTATGGTTCTAACGGTAAACCCATTTTCTTACACTATGAGACAAAAGGTGGTCAGAAATATACAGGTGATGTAGGTCAAATGACTACCGCCGGTTCAGTGAGCAAAGGTGGTGATATAATCTGGGATGATTTGGATCATGATGGTGTAATTGGTGATTCGGACAGACGTATCTTGGGTAATGGCATGCCTACATGGTATATGGGATGGACTAACTATTTGAATTACAAGAATTTTTCATTATCCTTCTCGTTTTATGGAAGTTTCGGTAACAAGATTTATAATAAACAACGCCGTGACCTGTTACAAAATTCATCATCGAATATGACTCCATTAGCAAGAGACTGTTATCGTTTGTGGAAATATCAGGGACAAATAACAGAAGTTTATAGTAGTGCCAAAGCAACAACTGGTGTAAACAATGCGCGTGAACTTTCTTCTTTCTTCCTGGAAGATGGCGACTATATTCGCCTTACAAATACTCGTTTAGCTTATAGGGTTGACCGTAATCTTATCAAACGGTTCCATATCTCCGATCTTCAGTTGTATGTATATGGAAACAACCTTCTTACTTGGACAAAATACAAAGGATTTGATCC
The DNA here is from genome assembly GCF_020091405.1 of Bacteroides cellulosilyticus. NCBI lineage: Bacteria > Pseudomonadati > Bacteroidota > Bacteroidia > Bacteroidales > Bacteroidaceae > Bacteroides > Bacteroides cellulosilyticus. The sequence continues at coordinate 6,302,896 of NZ_CP081903.1, read as the reverse complement.
GTCAAGTATTTCCAATAGCAATGTGCTGCGTCCGGGTATTGATAACGGACGATATCCTACCGCAAGAGAAATTGGTTTCGGACTAAATGTTAACTTTTAACTTGTAACAACTTATGAAAAGATTAAAATATTTACTGATCGCTGGTGTCAGTCTGCTGCTCACTTCTTGTGAGAACTTCTTAGACAGACAACCCGAAAGTTCGCTGTCGGGCGAGACTTTCTGGACTTCAGAACAGGATTTGAAAACCTGGAATGCAGGTATGTATGACGGTCTGCAATCTACCTTACGTACAAACTGGTTCTATTGGGGCGAACTTCGTTCCGGTGTGTATGCAGAACGTGGAACGGCTTACGACCGTAACTTACTATACAATGGTTTGAACTCTCAGTCGGGCTCTTCCAGTTGGAGTGACCTTTATAAAACTATTTATCGTGCGAATGCGGCTATTAAGCATATTCCCACCAGCCCTATAGGCAGTTCTGTATCTGCTCCATATTTAGGTCAGGCTTATGCAATGCGTGCATTGATGTATTTTTATGCTATACGTGTATGGGGCGGTGTACCTAAAATCACTGAACCCATGGAAGATGTCTCTTCGCAGGAACGATATTATGGAAGAACTTCTGTAGAAGAATTGAAAGCTTTTATTCTGGAAGATATAGAGAAAGCATTAGAACATATTGGTGCTTCTACAGATATGTCCAGTGCCAGTAAGTACTATTTAAATCGCGGAGCTATTATGGCATTGCGTGTAGATGTATTAATGTGGTATAAGGAATATGACAAAGCGCTCGTAGCAGCTAATGACTTACTGACAAACTATAAATATAGTCTTGAACCGGCATCTACCTATTCCAGTATGTTTTTGAATCCATCAAGTTCTAAAGAAATGATATTCAATCTTTTCTGGAACTATGAAGAAGATAGCAACGGCTTTGGATATGCTCAGGAACTTGCGTCAGGTTCAAACACGATCCGATATCATCCGACAAAGGCATATTATAAGGAATTGGTATCCCGTAAGAGAGAAGATAACCGCGTCACTATGATTATGGATACATTTGCTATCAGCTATTTCATTACTCCTGACGAGATGATAGACGAATCGTATGAAAAAGCAATGAACGGTGATTATGGTAATGCCGCTAATTTCCAAATTAAATGTCCGAAATTCACAGAATACGGAGCAACTGCTAATGATGGCAGGCCCGGATATTCCTATGTTGCTAACGGATCATGTTCTACCCATATGCCAATTTATCGCTTAGCAGATATCTTGTTGCTAAAAGCTGAAGCTTTAGTATTAGGTACGCATAAAGATTATCAAGGCGCGATTAATATCGTCAATCAAATACGTGAACGTGCAGGTTGGGAAAATATTGCAGTTTTAGAGGATTACCCAACCGAGAAAGATTTGATTAAGTTGATTATTGATGAACGTACCATTGAGCTTTGGGCAGAAGGTAAACGTTGGTTTGATTTGGTACGCAATGATATGGTAAAAGAATATTTAGATCCATATTTGCAGAATGAAGACTTGGGTGATCAGAGAATTCCGGAAGGTTTTGTTATTGGTGCTGAGAAAGAAGCTAATCAGATTGGCGGTTACGGCAGAATTTTGTGGCCTCTGAATCAGGATGTATTCCGTAAGAACCCATCTATGAGAGGACAACAGAACAAACCTTATGAAGAATAACAATAATGTTTTAAACAATAATGAATATGAAAATCTATAGATATTTTATAAGTCTGGCCTTATTTTGCATTTCACTGAGTTCATGCACCTTGTTTGACCTTGATTTTCAAAGCAACGAGGAATATGAAGCAAAAAAAGCGGATAATAAGGTAAATATGACAATCTGGGAATTTATCCAGAGCCGTCCTGATATATTCAGTTCTTTAATTGAAGGTATTCAGTATGCAGGAATTGAAGACTTGTATAAAGAAGCAGGAAATACGCATATATTGCTGACCAATAGCGCTCTTAGCAGTGGGGATAACTGTTTTTGGAAGAAAAATCCGGTGATGCTTCCAGGAGCTACGGAAGCCGCAGCTGCTACTGCGTGGGAGCAATATGACAAGAAAGTGGTAAAAGAATTGCTGACTTATCATATTGTAAGAGGAGAATGGTCATATTTTAATATAGATTCTTCGGACCGTTGGATCGGGACTTATGGAGAAGGTAGCTTTTCCTACAACAAAGATGGTCAGACACTTCAAGGAGATACTGCAGTAATGTGTGTCAAGGCCGGACATGACCGTAACCTGCCGCTTCAATTGAATAATTTTGAATGGAATTTTAGAGGATTGTTAGCTGCATCTTCCGGTAGTTGCCGCACCACTAACATTCATGCACGTGATGGTTATATCCATGTATCTGACTGGTGGCAACCTCGCCCATCGAGATATTTTTTGGGTCAAGAATAAATTAATAATATAGAAACGTATGAAAAAACTAGTATTCAATATTGCTATATTAATATGTGTGATCTTCACTTCCTGTTCAGACGATGACAGTGTAAATATTGTTTCATTGAACACTTTCGGCACAAAGTTTTGCCGTAATGATGTGGTGAAAGTATTTGTTTCTGCCGAACTCAGTGATGATACAGATGTTAGTTATGAATGGGGATGCGATGGTGGAAGCATGACAAATCCTCAAGGACTATTTGAGAATGTATGGAAAGCTCCGAATGAAGCCGGAACTTATGAAATTTGGTGCACGGTAAAATGTGGTGGTAAGAAAGAAACCCGTCGTTCCAAAATGACTGTACTGGATGAACTGTTTTACTCTAACTTTGAGACTCCTTATTATAATGAAGGCTGGTCTAATGCATCTATGACAGTAGCATTTGACGCTAATAAGGGAACGAATGGTGCAGTTAAATTAACTTCCACTAAAGCTGACGGACGTTTTGCCCGTAGCTGGGATAATGTATCTGTTCCTTTCTCCACACAAGTGGACTATGCAGTAAATGCTTGTCCTTCAGATAATAATTTTGCAGAGATCCGTATTGAATTTGCCCGTATCAATAATGCCACGTTTTATGTAACTAAGGCATGCTTTACAACCTACCCCAAAACAGGAGCATGGAAAGCAACTTATACCACAACCAATGTGACAACAGGAAAGACGGAAGATATTACAATAGATGAAGGTACGGATACGGCAAACTTTAAGTTTAAAAAGGATGCTTTCAAAACTATTGCGGTATCAATCGATGCAAATAAGAAATTCATTGTTTACTATGATGGCAAGAAATATTTTGAGAGCAGTGCATTAGCCAGTGTGCAGGATCAATATTATGTATCTCGTTCTGGTTTCGGATTGGACAACAAAGTCGTTATTTTTGCCGATAATCTATTTGTATTTGATAATGGTACAATCTGCACAGCCGAACCTCGTGAAAGATAAATAATCAATCTCATTCATCGAAAAAGGAGAGAATATTGGACATACATATTGTGTTTGAATATTCTCTCCTTTTATTAATATTATAAAGATATGAAACATCGTATTCTGATTTTATTATCAGCTATTCTGATTTCACTAGTGGGAACAGCACAGGACAATGTGGCAGGAGTTATCCTGAATGAAAAGGGTAAACCGGCCAAGAAGATAAAAATGCGTGTAAAGGGGCGCATGAAGATGCTTTCCACTTCATCAAAAGGTACATTTGAACTGGATAATGTAAAAACAGGCGATACACTGTTGGTATATCCTAACAGGAAGTTAGTGGCTTATGTGCCTATGTCGGGAATTCCAACCTATACCATACATCTGGGAAAGAATTCATTGCGCTATGCCACGAATGAAAAAACAATAACCTGCATGTATCAGGAAATACCGGAACAAACCTATAACAGCAATATTATCACTTATGAGAGAATCCGGCAATTAGACGTCAACAATTTAATAGATTTGCTGCGAGGTAATATTGCCGGATTGCAGATTAATTATTCTGATGGACAAATGAAGGCCTCAATACGGGGAAGTTCATCTTTTGCTCTCAGTACCGAACCGCTATTCATTGTAGGCGGAACCGAATATAATTCATTGGAAGAAGCTAATAACGCAGTGTCAGTAGAAGATATACGAGAAGTCGAAATAAAAAAAGATGGTTCTGAGTATGGTATGAAAGGAGCGAACGGCGTTATCATCATACGGATAAAATAATCCTTCGCTAACTCTTCTGCCATGAAAATCCCTGAATGGATACTTTATTCTCTCAAATAAATCAATTAATAGATATTAGTTATAGAATTTGAGACATTAGTTATAATGCTATTTATTGCCTTTGCCTACTTTTGTCTATTGTTGGAATACAAAGTGTAAACCTGAAAATAAGACAAAGAATGAAGAACATTTATTATCTATTATGCCTTCTTTTCCCCCTATCCATTATGGGACAGGAACCGACGGGCAAAAGCCAGTGGGTTTATCGAGATGCTAACGGAAAGTTAGTGTATAAAGCCACTAAGAGAGGTGACCGGATTATCGACTTTTCACATGCCGGATATAAGGGCGGTGGTGTAACCTTGCCATACGTTCCGGCAAAACTGACCGTACATCCTTTAGGAGAAAACGAAGATTGCACGGATTATATTCAAAAAGCCATTGATATGGTTTCCGCACTCCCCAAAGATGCCGATGGCTTTCGGGGTGCAGTTCTGCTGGCACCGGGACGTTACGCATGCAACCGTTCCCTTCAGATAATGGCAGATGGCGTCGTATTGCGCGGCAGCGGGAGTGATCCGAGTGGAAGCGTTATCGTCATGACCGGAGACAAACATACGGCAATCGTGGTGAATAATGGCATCCGCCAACGTGCAGGCAATCGTTTAGGCGAAACTTCTCCAAATGAAAAAAGCATAAAGGTGATCGACAAGTACATCCCTGCCGGTTCATATCGTTTGACGGTAGCTGATGTTTCCGGACTTTCCGTCGGTGACAATATAGAAATACGCAAACCCGTAACCGAGAAATGGATCAAATATATGAAGATGAATGATTTGGTTCGTGACGGGAAACCTCAAACTTGGATAAAGGCAGGACGGCAACTGATTGCCGAACGGACCATTGCAGGTATTGAAGGAAATACAATTGTGCTGAGTGTCCCGCTGGTAGACTCTTACGATGCGAAATTCACCGATGACAATACTACATTGGTAGTGGCCAATAACGTACAACGCCTCCGTCAGTGCGGTGTGGAGAATCTGCGTATCGAGTCGCCCGCACAAGCGGTCAATCACGGGAAAGCATTATATTATGCACTAAGAATCAACGGAGAAGACTGTTGGGCAAAGGACATCAATGCATTGGAAACCATGGAGAGCATAGGTGTAGGCGGGCGACGCATCACTTTGCAACAGATTAATGTAATCAGAAGGGCTTTGCACCAGGGAGCTTCCAAACCGGCGGAGTTTGCACCGAACGGAGGACAGATTCTGATTGACCGTTGTTCGGTAGAGGGAGATAATATCTGGTTTGTGGCACTTGGCGCCGGGCAAACAGGGCCTATTGTATTCCTTAATTGCAACTTCAAAGGGAATGGCCGTATAGAAGGACATCAACGCTGGAGTACAGGTTTATTGCTTGATAATTGTAATTTGCCGGGCGGAGGTATTGATTTCAAGAACCGCGGCTCTATGGGTTCCGGTCATGGTTGGGGCACAGCCTGGTCTGTTGCCTGGAATTGCTTGGCGAAGAGTTATGTAAATCAGATTCCCCCGGGCACTTATAACTGGGTAATAGGCAGTAAAGGAGAAAGTACTCCGTTGCGTCGTCCTTTCAATCAGTCCGGTCCTACGTTGCCGGTAGGTATTTTCGATTCGCATGATACTCCGGTTGCCCCTCAAAGTCTTTATCTGGCGCAATTGAAGGAACGTTTGGGCGAATCCGCATTGCAAGCCATTGGATATGGGCCTACCGTACAGTTACCTTCCCCTGTCCGTTCCGACTATACTTTTCAGGGAGGTATGCAAGCCTCTCGCGAGTTAGCGGGAAAAGATTACAGGGCTGTACATGAGTATATGCGTGCCTTGGGTTGGGACTATTCCGAACATCCCAATATCTCAAAAAACGACCATTACGACGGTGTGCATTGTGAAGTTCTTTTTGATGCGGCCCTGCAGCAATATGTTTTCAAATTCACCAATCATGCCAATGCCGAAGCCCTGGACAGTGACCGGGGAAGATTGCTAAGTGACCGCCAGCGCAATGAGATGAAAAGCCAGACAAACCATGACTGGTATCATCTGAACGGAAACTGGAACGAGTGGCAACGGCTGGAATGGAAATTCCGCATACCCAAAGGTTTCCAACCCACCACCAAGTTCTGTCATCTTCACCAACTGAAGGCACAAGAAGGCAACAATGGCGCCCCACTCATTACTATCAGTACCCGTTGCGATGAAGACGGAGGGAATAAGCGTGTACAAGTGATTCATACAGGCGACACACGAACGTCCGGCAAGGGTGTTATCATAGACAACCTTCCGCTTGCCGACTTTGAAGATGAATGGATACAAGTGGAGACAGAAATGCATTATACCCATCATGGCACGTTCCGCATCAAACTGACCCGTATCAGCGATGGAAAAGTGCTTGCCGACCAATCTTTCGCTGATGTGGACTTATGGAGGAAGGGGGCGACAAGTATCCGGAATAAATTCGGTATTTATCGCAGTCTGGGGCGGAAAATGCAAAGTGCATCCGACAGACCCGATAACGGACTTAAAGATGAAAGCCTGCAGTTGGCTGATTTCAAGGTTTATGAAGCGCATACCAATCCGAATCCTCAGCCGCATGACTAACCGGTTTTTCAGATGACGACCTCTAAAAGAGCATTTTGTCAAGGCTGACAAAATGATAATCCTATTGTCTCAGATTCCTTTCTTTCCGCCCGACGGTGGAGGAAAAAGAAAGAACGCAAGCATTCTCCATTAAAGAAATGCGGAAAGAAAGGGAAAGGGGACGAAATAATAAAAAGGGGTGCTATGACTATCATATCTTAAGTGAAAACGATAGTCATTGAGCGTTTCATGCATAAAAAGAACACTCTCCGCCCGAATACTTTCCCGATGCAACCAGAAAAGAATATAGCCCGATAAGTAAAGGGCTACACCTTATATCCCGTATGGTGTCACCCTTTATGCAACATAGCTACACCTTTTGGGGCATAAGGTGTAGCCTTATCACGAAAAAGAATGTTAGTTTTGCCCGAAAAGATGGTATGTTTAGCTGAAATACATGGTTTGTTTTGGGTAAACAGACCGTCTGTTCCGGTCAGATAGACCATCTGTTCTGAAAAAACGGATGGTTAGTCCGGCTGAAAGACTGTTTTCTCCTTAAAGCCCTGTCAGAATAATCGCCCGTAGTATGTCTTTGTGTCGATGAAATGCTATAATCTATGTCACCATGAAATAGACCGATACAATATTGCAAGGAAATGAGATAACACTACAAAACTAATAGAAGAAATCTCCCTTTCTTTACATATCACAAAAAAGTAATAAATACATATGAAATCACAACTTGTATCTTTATGTATCGGGAGCTTATGTTTTGTAGGCAGCTGTTCCCTTAATGCCCAGGAAAGTTGGCAATCGCAACTCGTCATTCAGGATGAATCCGGAAGCCTGACTTATAAGAAAGATAATGATGGCTTTGTCATTCCAGATTTCAGCCAGGCCGGATATGGGAATGGAAAAGACCTTCCTGTGGTCAGTTTACCGGAACGCACCATTACTCTCAGTCCTCTGGAGGACAAGGAGGCCGATAATACGCAACATATACAGAAAGCCATTGACGAAGTAGGAAAACAGGCTTTGGACGCAGAGGGTATCAGAGGAGTCGTATTGCTGAAAGCCGGACGGTATAATGTGGACGGGACGTTAAACCTGACTTACGACGGAGTCATTCTGCGTGGCGAAGGTAATTGCTTCTCGGACAATGATTCCACGGTTCTCTACGGTAGAAATGCGGCAGAAAAGGCTAAACGGCTTATCTTAATGGGAAATTCCTCCGCGCACAATTGGGGAAATGGGAAAGGGGATGCTCAGGTGAATATTGTAACACAGAAGGTGATGCCCGGCGACTATTCCTTTCAGGTGGAAGATGCAAGCGCCTATCGGGTGGGCGACTTGATTTGTATAAAATATCCTACCACAACAGCTTGGCTGGAGGCAGTCTGGTATGGCGGCAATACAAAGCGCAACACAGATGAAAGCAAGAAATGGAAAACTAAGGATATTGATATGTCCTACCATCGCTACGTCACCAAAGTGGAAGGTAATATGATTGAAGTGGATGCGCCCGTATTTTATGCGCTCGACAAACAGTATGCACAGGCATATATCTATAAGATATCAAATCCGGGAACAATCCGCCACAATGTAGGGATTGAGAATCTGCACATCTCTTTTGAAAGAAGTCCGGAGAATTCCACGGCTAACGTTGATCAGAATTGTATCTATATGAGTTCGTTGGAAAATTCATGGGTGAAAGGTGTTTCAATGTCCGGTTTTGTTCATGCGGGTATTAAAACGACTTCAACCACGAGGAGTACAATTGAAGATTGCTATGCTATTGATCCCTCCGGACTTTGCACAGGCGGTACGTATTACAACTTTGAGAATTACCATCGTTCACAACTCATCTTGCTGAAGGACTGTTATGCCCGCAACGGACGTCATCATTATATCTCCAACGGCTGTGCCTCTACCAGCGGAATTGTTGTGTTGAATTTCCGTTCGGAACTTTCCCTTGCACAAGCTGAGGGACACCGGTTGTGGTCGCAGGGGATTCTGTTTGATAACTGGGCGGAATTGGGAACTATAAAATCGAATGCCGGGAAAATAGGTATGTATCTGCGTGACAATATGGGAAGCGGCCACGGATGGGGAGGCACCAACAGTGTATTCTGGAATTGTGATGTACAGGACGGTGCCATTTATCTGGATAAAGTGCCTACGGGACAAAACTACGCTATCGGATGCACGGCTAAAACAATACGGAAATACCGCAACAATATGAGCGAATATACCAATGGATACATAGAAGGGCAGAATCGTAAAGGCCTGCAGCCCGCATCACTCTATGAGGCTCAGAGGGCGGCAAGAGGTATCTCTACGGGGATAATGCCTGAAGCAGGCAGAGAAGATATCCCGCATATTGTTGTGGAAACAAATCGTGTGAGAGTAAAATCGCAAAAAGATGCATGGGTATCTATTTACACGACTCATGGAAGCATGGTGCAGATGCTCAAATCTTCTTCTGGCAATTGGGTGGAGAGTATGCCATTGAACGATGATTTTTACGTGGTTCGTGTGCAAGAAGCCGGTCAGAAGGCTTACAGCCGGAAGGTTCTGATAAGAACTGTTGGAAAATAATATAATTATAATATCAGTAATAAATTTCTTAATGATTATGACTAAAAGAACTGTTTTTCCACTCCTGTATGTGCTAATATGTACTGTTTGTTTCGGACAGGAGTTCGTACATCCCGGAATGTTACACACGACCTCTGATCTTGAATTCATGAAAGCTAAAGTCCTTGCAGGCGAAGCACCTTGGAAGGAAGCGTGGAGTCAGCTCAAGTCATCGGAAATCGCTTCGCTCAATTACAAACCGACTCCTTTTAAGGTTGTAGATAACGGCCCTTATAATAACCCCGATAATGGAGGAAAAGAGTTTGTACGTGATGGTGCAGCAGCCTACACCATGGCTTTGCAATGGTATGTGGAAGGTGACAAAGCTTATGCGGAGAAGGCTATCGAGATATTCAATGCCTGGGCTCAGACTCTTGAATCGGTCGTAAATCACAACCGTCAATTGAAGGTGGGTACGGCAGGAATCAAATATCTCAATGCTGCCGAGATAATAAAACATACTTATAAGGGCTGGAATGCCAAAGATCGTAAAGCATTTGAGGATATGGTCATCAACGTCTGGTATCCGGTGATAAAGGACTGGACGCCTCGCTATAATGGTAACTGGGATGCTGCCAACGGACAAACACTTATGTGTATCGGCATTTTCCTTGACCGACGGGATATTTTTGACACTGCCTGTAAGCAGCTTACCGATGGTAATACGAATGGGGCTATCAAAAATTATTTTTATGAAAGCGGACAATGCCAGGAGAGTGGACGTGACCAACAACATGTACAGATGGGCCTTGCTTTCCTTGCCTGTGCCGCCGAAATTGCCTGGAATCAAGATATAGACTTATATGGAGCGTTCGACAATCGCCTCTACAAAGGATTTGAGTACACGGCCCGGTACATGTCCGGCGAAAAAGTTCCTCATGTACAGTATATCACTTGGTGTGGAAAGTCGGTCTATGGACCTGAGATCTCATCCAAACAACGGGAGAAGATCTGTCCAGCTTGGGAACGAGCTTACCATCATTATCATGACCGCAAAGGAATGGATATGCCGTACACTCGTAAGATGATTCAAAGAAGCCGTCCGGAAGGAACGGCCAACCAATCGTTTATGCCTTGGGCGTCGCTGACCAGTGCAGGCTTCCCTGTCCGATAAGGCTTTCTTTTATAGATTGTTCTGTAGCGAAGTGCGATAAATAAGACTCCACGAAGAAGCTATGTCGTCGTTCCACCCCTGAGGAACGTTTATTTCTCAGGCAAGAAACAAATATTTCTTGCCTGTGAACATATTGTTCCTTAAAAGAGATACGGAAATAATCTGACTATGCCTCCGCCTCCTCCGTTTATTAGCAATTTATCTTATCTGTTTTACGTATCGACATGCTTTCCCGTCGTCAGTAATTTCGCGCACACTTTTAATAAATCACCCTAATCGTGGCTTTCAGGCTTGGGATTTGTATTTTTCTCATAAACCTTGAAATCTGCCAGTTGCAAAGTCTCATCTTTTATTCCATTGGTAGGACGATCATCAGTACTTTCCATCTTTCTTCCAAAGCTACGATAAATGCCAAATTTATTTCGGATACTTATCGCTCCCTTCCGCCATAGGTCAATATTGCTAAAAGCCTTATCAACTAATACTTTACTATCACTGATACGTGTCATCTTAATACTGAATGCCCCATCGTGCGTAAAGTGCATCTCTGTTTCTACTTGTATCCATTCATCTTCAAAATCAGACAATGGCAGATTGTCTATGATTGTTCCTTTAGTAGTAGCAGTATTATCACCGGTATGGATCACTTGTACACGACGGTTACTGCCATTGCTATTGCAGCGGGGAGTTATGGTTATCAATGGAGAACCATTATTGCCCTCCTGTGCCTTTAATTGGTGAATATGACAGAAACTTGTAGAAGGTCTGAAATCTTTCGGAATACGGAATTTCCATTCAAGGCGTTGCCATTCATCCCAGTTACCATTCAATTTATACCAGGCAGCAGTCGTTTGTGTTTTCATTTCATTACGTTGGCGGTCTTCCAGTTTCCCTCGGTCACCGTCAAGGGCATCAGCATTGGCATGGCTGATAAACTTGAAAACATATTGCTGTATCGCTTCGTCATATATAACTTCGCAATGCACTCCGTCTTTATGATCTTTATCAGATGAATTAGGATGTTCAGAATAGTCCCATCCATAAGAGCGCATATACTTATGGATTTCCGAATAATCTTTTCCAACCAGTTGTCGTGCAGCTTGCATATTTCCCTGTAGTTTATAGTCATCCGGTTCCGGGTCTGGGTCCGGTTCTGGGTCCGGGGTAGGTTCAGGAGTTGGTTCTGGGTCGGGCTGTTCGGTATCCGGTTTATCACTTTCTTCTTTTGAACAAGAACTTATTCCACATAAAAGAATAGCCAATACAAATAGTGCTAACAATAATTTTATACGCTTCATGATATCAAATTTAAAATAAAAAATAAGCTGCTTATCTTTTTAATAAATGTTCATAGCGACAAGGTACACCTTTATCTGTTATGCCTTCAATAATAATTGTATAATAGCTGGGACGATCAGCTGTGTAAAAGTGTACACTGGCATTACCTCTTTCGTCTGTCCGGAGTTGAGGCTGCCAGTAAATAGTGGTACGATTATCCGGTACAAGTGATTTGCGTTCTTCGTCTGTTACGTATTTAGGGCTATAAAAGGATTTATACCGATTAAAGCCGAGCAGAAATGCCGTGTCTCCTTGGGAAGTACGCGGTATCTCTAAATTACCGGTACGTGAGGTTAACACAATACATCCACCGGAAATACTTTGAGTACCATCCTTCATTTTCTGGAGTTGTCTGTCCACTTCCAGTTCTTCCAATTCTTCTAAGGTGGCACCACTCTCAAAAGCTTCATTATAGGCTGCTTCCAAGTATTTCAGATTTTGAGTAATATTGACGGCTGCATCAACTTCCGGATCAATTTTATGTACTCCTACGATGTCTTCCGCATTGATGAGAGAAAGAGCATTGAAACTGATCGTTTTGTTATCCAGCATGAAGCGCGCAGTACGGCCATAATCTATTTTCTCTTTGGGACGCAATGCATTCCTGTTATTTACATCATTAGACATCAGATGTTCCGGACGTTGGGAGTATTTGGGGTTTATATAGGGACGATTATCTATAATTCGGAATCCGGGAACATTCTTGACTAAATCGAGTGCCGTGCACGCATCTTGTTGAGCCAACATCTCTTCATCATCCATTTTATAGGAAGAAAAACGATCTTTTACTAAACTTCTGGCATTAATCACGATTTCTGGAAGACGTAGCATCAAGACTCCATCTTCTCTGACAAAAGGTGATTGCATTTCTTCTATATATTCGTTCTGTTGCTCATATTTTGCATCCTTGTATGGATGGGTGTTTACCGCTTCCGGAAAATAATCCCTGTCTATCCGGATATTAGCACGAAAGAATTTTCCTTTTTCTATTACCTGTGCTTCGACTCTGGCTGTATCTGCAAAACTTAACTTATCTACAATAAACACTCCGTTATTATCTGTCTGTGTTGAGGGATAAGGACGTTTATTGACGAAGACATTCACAGTTTTTCCAGAAAGTGGCTTATTACGAATATCTAATACCTTACCGGAAATAGTTTGTCCGATTTCCATAAAGTATTTGGGGTTCTTTTGCTGTTCTTTAAGAATGTCTTCTACATTAAAACGACTCCACCCTTGTGTCATTATTAAATTATCCAGACAGGCTTTCAATCGCTGAGAATTATCTTTAAAGTAATATCCTGGTGTTTCGATGTATCCTTTTATATCTGATGTCAGCAGCAAATTAGAAAGAATATTATCTGCTGTAGAATCACATCTGATGGCATAGTTGTCTGTAACGCTTAAAGAGAAATCACCCGTTATAGGTTGCCCTGACAGATCGGAGAGGTGGATATCAAGAGATATCGGTGAACGCGAACCATAGGATGTCTTATCAGAGGCTAACTGCCAGGTTGAATGATTTTGGCGAACGAATACCAGACGTTCACTGTGTGGAACGTAATTTCCATCCAATAAAGTAAGGGTTAATATCCCTTCAGGGATGGATTTCAGACTAACCGCTCCTTGTCCTTTCTGTATGGGCTGTACAAATAGGAGAAAACCACGAACATGGGCTATCAAGTATAAATTATCCGGCAACTTCTCTTGGGGAGAATGTAATACAGTGTAATGTATGATGCCGTTACGTTCGGTAATGGATAAAGAGAATTTGTCAGCCTCCGGATCAGGCAGTAAAAACTCTTTCTTCATATTTCCTGTAATAGAACTAACGACTGCTTTATATTTTTCACCTATTGAAATAGGTAGCATAAAACTGCCGATACCTGCATAAGCACTCTTAAAATGAGTAGTGGTATCACCTTTACTGTTTAAAATACTACCTGTCACTTCTACTGAATTTCCATTTGTGTCTATAGCTTTTATACCCACTTTTTGGGTACATCCCGAAATTAAGCTACCACCTTCCGGAAAAAAATCGACATGGTAGTCAAAAGCATCCGGAACATAAAATGTGTGTTTGTGCTTTAACTGTTTATCTTCCAATACAACATAGATGTATTGCTTTATTTTATCTTTTTCAGGTATATCTATTTGAATCTCTCCGTTCTTGTTAGTCTGTTGCTGACGGAATTTATTTTCGTATGGCTTGGTACGAACCATATAGTGCACGTAATTACCTGCATAGACGGTATTGTCGGGTCTTTTGAAGGTAACAGTTGCTATACGTTTTTTCCCTTTCTGTTCATATCTTATTTCCGGATACATAAACGAAGATTGGGAAGCAAAGACTTTTAGATTTTTGGAAAAATAAAAGTCGGATTTTTCGTTTAACATCCAATGGGTATATGCACGGAGATAATAATCACCAGCCTCCAATAATTTTGGAAGGGGGATAAAACTTGAGAAAATATCTTCGCGTTGCCGAATCTTAATGCGTTGCTGAACTTTATTCTTGCGATTTATAAGTTCTACATACACATAGTGACTGCCATTTCCGGAAAAGTGGGTAATGGCATTCACCAAATATGCTTTCAACCAAATTGTATCACCTGCAAAATAATATGGTTTATCGGTATGCAAATATACTTTCTCTTGCGGCAAATTAGTAACTTGCTTAAATGAACTGACAATATTATTCATATAAACAGTATCAGTTTGTTGAGCATAACTTGTAAAGATGCCAACAAATAGTATCATCCACAAACTCAGGTAATATCTTCTCCGGTTGTTTTTCATAGTGCATGCGTGTTTAATAGTTATATACTATTTCTTAATTGTAGTAATAATTATAACACCGTTAGCTCCTTTCATACCATAAGCTGCACCATCTTTTTGTATTTCTACCTTGTCTATATCATTGATTGATACAACACCATCTACTTCACTGCTACTTTCGTATAAAGTACCGTCGACAACAAATAAAGGTTCATTATCCAAATCAAATGAACTTCCTCCGCGAATTGTAATTTTGTCTCCGTTCACTGTTACCCCCGGAATAGCTCCACCTTTAAATAGATCGTAAATACTATTGGCTGATAACTTCTGAATTTGCTCACGGGTCAATACATTTGAGTTATAACTTGTACGGAGAATCCTCGTGTATTCTCTTTTTTCTTCTTTCTGTCCATCGAATAAGATGAAAAATTTCTTTTCCAATTTAAGAGAAGCTTGAGATAGCTTACCAATAGGGATAATTGCTTCTTCTTTTTTAGATATAGATACTACCAATGTATCTGTGGGCTGTAAACCGGAAAAAGAGAATACTCCCATATTGTCTGTCTTTACACTTTCAGTGGTATTCTTTTTCCAAACTTTCATTCCTTTTAAAGGACGTTGCTTGGCATTAACAATAACTCCCTTAAAGTCTTGACCAAAGATCGTTACAACAAAAAGTGATGTGTACAAAACAAGAAATAATCGTTTTTTCATAATTACAAGAATTAAAAAAGAGGTGTGTCAAAAGTCACTTAGTATATTCCGGGCGAATAATCATTCGCCCGCACATAGCACAGCATTTTTAACACAACCTCTTCTAATGAATGAATATTATTCTAGAATACCTGTATTTGAAGCATAAGCATCGTCTATATACACTAGCGGAATATTTGTACCTCCATTACCATTAGGTATATAAAGTTCCCAGTTATTGATAGACATACGGCCTTCACAAGCGTTCTGAATACGGGCGTCACTTAAGATGGTACTCTTTAATACTTCCTGACCAGCTACATGTACTATTATTGCTTCACTTTCATCTACAGACATAGATACTGTCTGATAAAGTTTAGCAGTGAATGTATTCATCGTATTCAGGTTATGGTATTCATTATACGTCGTTTTTTTACCTGCAGCAGATGTGTATTGCACAATTAACTGTACATTATAATCGGTAGTACCTTCAGGCGTAACACCCTCATTAGGTACAACCGGGTATACTTCTCCACTTTTTAGTTTTCCCGGATACCATAATAAACGAATCTGGTTTATATAAGAGCCATTATTGGAATCGTCTGAACGTAAATTCCAACGATATTCCAACGTCGGTTTTCCTGTTTTAGTGCCGACCTTAATTTCTTGCATATTAGGAACATTAGATTCAAAACCAAGTTTCATACGGGTACTAAACGGGGTATATAATGTATTGTCACCGAAAGCACGACGAATATAACGCGTAACCTCTGCAGCAGAGTTCACTTTTGCCTGTAGATATTGATTACCATCAGACTCCTTTTTCAGTGTTCCGGTTGTACTACTTTGCAAAGATAGGGAATGGGGCGTTTTCTCAAATTTGTCAAAATAGTAACTGGAAACATACATTTTATGAGAACGAACTTGCGACTCACCACCAATGCTGGCACGACAAGTAATCGTATATGTTCCTGGACTACTTGGTGCCTTCCAAGTCATTTCATTTAAACCTTGCGGCTGGGTTAGTGAACCTGCATCGCAGCTCCATTCATAGTCCGTGTGCCACAAATCACTGGAACGTACACACATCCATACTTTCACTTTCTGATTACAGTAGAATTCATCTCCATCTGCGCTCAGCGAGTCTATCTCGATGAAATCATCATCGCCACAGCTTGCAAAAGAGAAAGCACAAAGTAGAACAAGAAAAAATTGATAAATATATTTCATAATCGTAATCTTTTTAGGTTATTTCATATTCAGTTGTTCTTTTGTAGGGCGATCCAACCAACTATCCAACACATGCATATATGATCCGTCAGAGTTGTAAAGATTGGAAGTACGCGGCTTGATGGAAGACTTGTAATGACCATCAAAATTGTTAAATACAATGTTAGGATTACGGTCTTTCAATAAGTACATGTTTATTTTAGCGGTATCAGCTGTAGCTACCGTTTCAAACCAAGTTGGTTCTGCCGGAAGATTGGTAAAGGTGTACTTACCCTTTACAATGTGATAAAGCAAAAACTCTTTAACTTGTTCCTTCGGATAAGCTGTCATACTAATCGGTGCGTACGATACCACCTCTCCTGTCTCATCATCTATATAAGTTAATTGATGAGTTTGGAAGTAACTTAAATCAGTACTTGTCTCTGAGTTGAATGCTGTATTCGTCGGTAATAAATAACTCATTCCACTTTGTTTGAATTCATTTTCAACTCCAGCATATAGAATCGCCTCCTCTAATAAAGAAAATATATCTGTACGGGATTTGATGAATTCAAAAGCAGACATATCTATTTTATTACTAGGCATGCCAGCATCGTAATCATAATCATATGAATCTTGATAATCCAATCCCAGCAATTCACAACTCGCGAAAAGGAAAGGAACTACCATCAAGACTAATGCTTTTTTATAATATTCTAGTTTCATTATTCACTCTATTTAAATAGTTCATTATTAACGTTCAGTATAAGGCGGATTTTGATCCCCGACAAGCGCTTTATTTGACTCAAATTCGCCATAATAAATCGGCCAATATTTAGTCCCTTCATCACCGAAACCGGTAACTGTCACGTTTGCAGCTTCCTGACGTGCGGAATAGATCGGATCCATAACTTCTATTAAGTGTCCGGTTCGCATCAAATCAAACCAGCGATACCCTTCGCCATAAAGCTCCAACTGTCTTTCTTGTAAAATAATGCTTTCTACTTCATTTACGTTATTGACACTGGATACTTCTTCTTTAGCATCTTTTAAATAGCCAACGCGGCTACGAATTTCGTTGACAATATTCAGAGCTTCATCTCCTCTGTTCAATTTATTTAAAGCTTCTGCACGAAGTAACATGATGTTTGCCATACGCATCATTACCAGAGAAAATTCACTGTCTGTTGTATTCATCACAGCAAAGTATGATTTATACACCTGATTAGAAGAATCGTATTCGCGTTCAGGATCTATATTACTATACTTGATGCATTTATTTACACTTTCTACACCGGCTGTATAACTTGCATACGTCAAAGGAACACGAGATGCCTTGTAGTATACCTTCACTGTATCAATTGTGTTCCAAAAACGTGCGTCAGTACCTTCTTCGGAACGTAACCGATCAATGAATTCATTAAAAATAGGTTCTGCCATTCTATAACCATTATTGGTGTTGCTTGCACCTAAGAGTTGCGGCCAACCAGCCAAAGCGCCATCTGTTTCATAATCCCATGCCATAGCAAAAATTACTTCTTTTGAACCGGTAGGATTAGTGAAGATGTTTTTCCATTCAATTTCTCCGTTGGATAATGAAAGGGTCTTGTGATTGATAAAATGTTCTGATGCAGTCAGGGCGTTCTGATAATCGTTGTACCACATATAAACCTCAGTCAACAAAGCGTACATAGCGTCCTTTCCTAAGTAGAGTTTATCACTTGTATCAGATTGATTAAAGTAACCGATAGCCTTTTCAATGTCAGATAATATCTGTTCTTTTACCTGTTCTAAAGAGGAACGAGGAACGGATATCGTATTTAAAGCCCCATCCCATGGTTCTGTTACTATCGGCATTTTTCCCCAAGTTCGAGTTCCCCAGAAATAGAGGTAAGCACGCATGGCATAGCATTGTCCGATATAAGGGGCATATTCGGATTCTAAGATGTTTGGAATTGTCGGATACATCTGAATACCGATATTACATCTGGAGATACAAGTGAAAAAAGGTTCCCAACTGGCTTCTGAAATATTGGGCATCAAAGCATTCATATAAATCTTTGAATCTTCGTAAGATGTACCGGTTACATTATCCGAGCGAAC
Organism: Bacteroides cellulosilyticus; assembly: GCF_020091405.1. NCBI lineage: Bacteria > Pseudomonadati > Bacteroidota > Bacteroidia > Bacteroidales > Bacteroidaceae > Bacteroides > Bacteroides cellulosilyticus. The sequence continues at coordinate 6,284,228 of NZ_CP081903.1, read as the reverse complement.
ATCACCAAAAAGTACCTGACGCTTGGAAAGGGCACTCTGAAATGCATCATAAATACCTGCATTCCAGTTCTTCATTTCAGCTTTATCTTTAAAGTAACTCGATGGAGACAGGTCTGACAAAGGAGACCGATCCAGAAAACTCTCACAACTTGATAAAGCTAAAAGACTTGCAAAAGCTAAAATTATATATTTCTTCATTTTCTTATCTTTTTAATTAAAATCCAACATTGAATCCGATACCAAACTCACGTTTACGAGGATATTTAGAGCTATCTTTACCGGGAGTTAAAACACCACCACTCAATTCTGGATCATAACCTGTATAATTAGTCCAAGTCAGCAAATTGTTACCATAAATATATGCTTGTACTGAACGAAGCGGAGTTTTAGCCAAGAATTTTGGATCCACACTATAGCTAAGGCGAACAGATTGCAAACGAATAAATGTAGCATCTTCCAAGAATTGATCACTCAAACTCATAGAGTGGTTATTGGTTTTACGTTGTTTGGAATTCAAAGCATACCAACTCGTAATTTCACCCGGATATTTCCATCCTTGCATAATATATTCGGGAGTCTGTTTATGAGTGTTGCCACCCCATGAACTATAATAACGCTTCAAGTCATTCCAAACTTGTCCACCCCAGCTAACATAAAAGTTAAATGAAAGAGAGAAGTCTTTATATGTAAGAGTATTGCCCCAAGAACCAAACCAGTCTGGATTAGCTTTACCTAATTCTGTTTGGTCATTAGAGTTAATCACATCATCTAATTCTCCATTCTCGTTAGGTTTATTATACCATATCACATCACCACCACCGGCAATTACACCATTCACTTTCATTTGGGCAATTTTACCTGTATATTCAGTACCATCGGAATTCAGATATTTCAGCAATGTCGGTTGACCGTTCAAACCTATAACAACATTACCTTCATTATCACGTTTGAAAACTGGCGTCAGACGAGTCTTAAAATCCTGACTCCAGGCATTGCTCGCATCATATTCATACACACCTAAGTTTTTGTAGCCATAGAACAAACCGGCGGGCTTTCCAGCTGCAATCAGCCAAGCGCTGCTAATATAGTCCTCACGTGCCAAATCAAGAATTTTGTTATCATTTTTCCACCAGTTAATGGTTGTACTCCAGCTAAAATCGCGTGTTCTGAGCGGAGTGGCGGTAAGAGATAATTCAACACCTTTATTTTCAATACTAGCTAAGTTAACACGCATCTTATCATAACCAGTAGTACTCGGGAGATTATAGTCAGAAAGCAGATCACTTGTTTTCTTTATGTAATAATCAGCAACAAACATGATTCGTCCATTCAGGAAACTCAAATCCACACCAATATTGGTTTGTTTGGTCTGTTCCCATTTTAAATCGGGATTACCATATTTAGATGCTGGTACAATACCACCAACCGTATTATAATATTGAGAACCGGCTGTATAAACAGTTTGTGATTCATAACGACCAATCTTGTCATTACCAGTAATACCATAACTGGCACGGATTTTGGCATCCGTAAGAATATTGTTCGACCAACGCATAAATGGCTCATCTGAAATACGCCATGCAGCAGAAACAGAAGGGAAAGATCCCCAACGGTTATTCTTACCGAAACGGGAAGAACCGTCAAAACGAAGATTACCAGTTATTGTATAACGACTTTTCCAACTGTACACAACACGTCCGAAAACACCGACCATAGCTTCATCCCAACCACTTGTATAGATGTTCTTCACATCTTTTACAGTCGCCAGATTCATATAATGAATATCTTCGGAGAGGAAAAACGAACCGGCTATATTATATGCCAATTGATTACTAACTTCAAAACTACTACCGACCATAGCACTCAAAGAATGATCTTTAGCAATTGTCTTATTAAAGTTTAAATAAGCTTCACCTGCATATTTCCAGGTTTGTTGACTTTTATCTGCACCAGTGTTCTTTCCATTATCACTTCCTTCGAGATATTTTGATGAGAATGTCAGATTTCTATAAGATGTATAATCAGCAGAAATGTCAGCATCTAATCTTAACCAAGGAGCGAAAGTCCATGTTATACCCTGATAGAAGTTGCCTCTATAAGTCGAACGTTCATCTAACTTTTGTTTCAATTCAGCGATCGGATTTCGACGTCCGCCAGAGGAATAATAAGGAATCAATTCACCATCCGGATACCAGATAATCATATCAGGGTCACGGCGCATAGCATCCTGCAAAACACTTTCTTTAATATTGTTAGTCTTATTATAACTCAGACGAACACGTGTAGTAAACTTTATGTTTTTCCAAGGTTCATAATCGACATTGACGTTAGCGGTATACTTATCATTTCCTGATTCTAAAATCACACCTTTTTCACCAATGTAGTTCAAAGATGCACGATACTTGAATCCTTTGGAACCACCACTAATTTGTACACTGGCATCATCGCGTCCGCCTGTGCGGAACAATAAATCCTGATAATAATAGTTTGTACTATATTGCATACCTACAGAGTCTGTACGTGCAGAAAATTTCTCCAAAGTTTTAGATGGATTATCTAAATCGGAAGCTGCCATACTTAAACGGCTTTCAAACGCATTAACCTGAGGTAATTTACGCGCAACAGTGTAGAAAGAATGTTGATAACGAGCATCAATGCGCGGCTTGCCAGATTCACCGGATTTTGTGGTAATCAATATTACACCATTTGCAGAACGAGCACCATAAATAGCCGAAGAAGCTGCATCTTTCATAACGTCAATTTGCTTAATATCATTGGCAGAAATATCGTCAATGTTATCAACAACTACTCCGTCTACAACATACAGTGGAGATACACCTTCATCACTAAAAGTAGAGGCACCACGGATAGATACAAATGAAGAAGAACCGGGGGCTCCGGAGTTTGATACGATTTGCATACCAGGAGCAGCTCCTTGTAATGCATCAAAAACATTCACTGAATTCTTTTCTTCCAAGATTTTAGAATCAACCGAAGTCATTGAACCTGTAATATGTTTTTTGTTCATTGAACCAAAACCGACAATTACAACTTCATCCAGAGCCTGAGCATCTTCAGCCATTTCAATCTTCATTCTTTGACCGCTTGCTTTGTGCTCAACTGTTTTGTATCCCATAAAAGAGAAAACTAATGTGGCACCTTTATTGCATTTAATGGTAAAGTTACCATCTAAATCTGTAATACCACCAGTTGCTGTACCTTTCGCCTGTACAGTTACGCCAATCATTGGTTCATTGTTTTGGTCAACAACAACACCTGTCTGTGTAATTGTTTGAGCCATAAGATTAATACTCAAGACCAATGCTAATAGAACTAAAAATAACCGCCATAACAGCGATTTCGATTTGTGTTCTTTCTTTTTCATTAAACTACTTTTTAAATTAGACTTAAATTAACAAGGGATTTCACCTAAGATTCTTTTTGAGTTGTTCATGATTTGATTGTTTTTACATAATATCAATACATCATTTTAAACTCTGTCTATGAAAAGCAGTTATTATTTTGATCTTGTGAAAAGAAAGAGATGGAAATAGTTTTTGCCCGTCACTACGGAACATGCTATTTACATATACATATTTGTTTTATAGATCGAACCTTGTTAAGAGTATTGAATTCTTTTTCCTTTCTTCAGCTTCAAAACTTGCGAGATAGTTTTCGGTAATAGCTAAATTGGAATGCCCAAGGCTTTCAGATATGTAGGAAATGTTGACACCACTGCGCTTTAATACTGTTGCAAATGAATGACGCGCTGAATAGGTCGTGACGCGTGGAATGCCTGTCTTATGGGAAATTTTGTAAAGTATCTGATTACATTCGGTGACAACCTCCCTTACCAGTTTTACTCTTTCAAACGGATTTTCTTTTCCGGTAGCGAAAGGAAAGATATAAGTTTCAGGTGACTTAGGTGGATTCCCCCATTTCTCTATTATCTTTTGCATTTCGGGCGTGATGACTGCATGGATAATCTTACTGTGTTTGGTGTTTCGGGCTGTTTTTGCACGTATGAAGCAGATTTCTCCATTGATGATATTGGAGTACTGTAAGTATAATAAATCACGAAAATTAATGCCATTACATAAATAAGAGAAGAACCACAGATCACGATAAATTTCAGTCTTTTGGGTTCCATCATTATAAGTAATAATTTTCTTTATTTCTTTCAGGTTTAATGCCAATTTGCGTCCACATCCAGTGGGTACTTCATACTTTCCTTTTCCAAAAGGATACTGACTTTCTTTGATGATACCATCTTTACGTGCTATATTGAGAATACATTTGAGATTCCTGAAATAAAATCCCATGCTGGAGTAGCTGATTCCTAACGCGGATAAGTGATGTTCAAAACGGTTTAACCAGTTGATGGTAATTTCATGAAAAGAAATGTGCTTTCCTGCAAACTGTTCTATTTTGTTTAATGAACCTTTATAAGATAGATAAGTATTGGCTTGTCCATTTTCTTTTAACTCCTCTAACTTCTTATGAAATAAAGCATTCACTGAAAAATCAGAATATCTACCTAAGCGTGCATTTAAGATGTCAAAATGAAATTCACCCTGAAAAGACAGAAATTCAACTTGCTGTCTGATTAGAGAAAAACTGTTTTCGATGTTACGTCGTATTTCGGATAGGTGCCGGCTTTTGGTGTGTGGTAATGCTTCCCAGTCTTTAATGGAAACTTCTTGTCCGGTAGAATAATATTTCTGCCTTCTGTTGTAGATAACTTGTACTTTTATGGGGAATAATCCATTCATCTTTTGTTTCCTTTTATCTAATACAGTGAGTACGGAAACCCCATCTTTAGAATATTTATACATGGCTTTTTAAATTTGTTGGTTATTAACTATGAATTGAAATTGTATTTAGCAACATGCTATTTGCATACAAAGTTGATAAATAAGGTCCATATTAAAAGATATTTGAGACAGTATTAACAGAAACATAGATAATATTGATAATCGTCTATCTTTCTATTCCTTACTTTTGTAGTGCTAACAATTTAACAGAATAATATGAAAAACAGATTTCTTATTTCATTGAGTTTAGCACTCATTATCGGACGAGGTGTTATTTATGCAAATACCTCAACGGTGCGTGAGCGCCTAAACATTAATCGTGATTGGTGTTATCAGATAGATGATCCGGATGGGGTGGATGCTGCATTACATTACTCTCAACTAAAGCCTTATTTATTACCTTGTGCCAACGATTTTATTATATTCGGGAAGCAGTATCAGAGACCGGAAGGTAATCCGGGAGAAAATATAGCCTATGTAAAATCTGATTTTGATGATAGTGGATGGAGACATCTGAATTTACCTCATGATTGGGCCATTGAAGGCCCTTTCAATATTGACTATAACGGTTCGACTGGAAAATTACCTTATTGGGGGATACGCTGGTATCGTAAAACACTGGAGTTATCGCAGGATGATGCCGGGAAACAAATCTATCTCGATATTGATGGAGCGATGTCATACGCTTCCGTGTGGTGTAACGGGCAATATGTGGGTGGGTGGCCTTATGGCTATGCTTCTTTTCGCCTTGACTTAACACCTTATATAAAGCCAGGACAAAAAAATGTATTAGCTATTCGATTGGATAATCCGGACGATACTTCACGTTGGTATCCGGGTAGTGGTATTTATCGGAATGTATGGTTAGTGAAAACGTCTCCTGTTCATGTGGAGCAATGGGGAACTTTTGTGCGAAACCGGCAGGTTGATTCAGAAAGTGCTGTTATGGAAATGGGAGTGAATATTGAGAATCATGCAGGAAAAGATGTTCAGGTAAAGTTGCAGACAAGTGTATATCTGCAGGGAAAGGATGGGCGTCCTATAGGTGAAGAAGTAACTCAAAGTACGACTAAGGATATTGCGATTAAAAAAGATAGCTGGTCGAGTGCCCGCTTTCAATTTAAAGTAGATAAACCGAAGTTGTGGGATATTGATACTCCGAATTGCTATGTAGCGGTCAGCCGGATATTCATGGATGGAAAAGAAATGGATAATTATGAAACTCCTTTTGGCATTCGTACAATTGAATTTACTCATGACCGAGGTTTCATGCTAAATGGACAAAAAGTAGATATTAAAGGTGTGTGCATGCATCATGACTTAGGTGCTTTGGGTGCTGCTTTTAATGAAGTGGCTGCCGAAAGGCAGTTACGTATCATGAAAGAAATGGGTGCAAACGCCATTCGTACTTCACATAATCCGCCGTCACCGGAGTTGGTTACTCTCTGTGACCGTATGGGCTTGATGATGCAGCTTGAATTAGCTGATACTTGGCAAAAAGGGAAACGTAAAAATGATTATAATCTTCTTTTTGATGATTGGAGTGAAGCAGATATGCGTTCGTTGGTACGTCATTATCGTAATCATCCTTCTGTCATAATGTGGAGTATAGGTAATGAAATGCCTGATCAGACGACTGATCAGGGAATTATAATAGCTCGTAATCTGACGGCTTACTGTCATGATGAAGACCCTACACGTCCTACTTCTTTAGGATGTAATAAGCGGGATGCCGTTTTCCGGGATATTGTGAATCAGGTGGATATATTTGGTCTGAACTATTTCCATAAAACCTATCCGGTTTTCAAAGAGCAGAATCCGACTCGCCGTTATTATGCTAGTGAAACTTCGTCTGCGACGAGTTCTCGTGGAGAGTATTTCTTCCCGGTAACTACTGATGCTAACGATAGTCGCTCAAGCTTCCAGCTTTCATCGTATGATATGACAACTGTGGGGTGGGGATGTAGTCCTGAAGCCCAGTTTAAGATGAATGAAGAGTATCCGTTTATGAGTGGCGAGTTTGTATGGACCGGATTCGATTATCTGGGTGAACCTACTCCTTATAATAAAGATCTTACTAATTTGTTAAACTTCAGTGATCCGAAGGAATTAGAGAAAGCTCGGAAAGAGTTGGAAGAATTGGGTAAGATAAAGGCGCCTTCCCGTAGTTCTTATTTTGGTATTGTCGATTTATGTGGTTTTCCGAAGGATCGTTATTACAACTATAAAAGTTACTGGCGCCCTGATGTGCCCACTGTGCATATATTGCCTCATTGGAACTGGGAAGAGCGGATTGGTGAAATAACTCCCGTTCATATTTATACTTCGGGAGATGCTGTTGAACTGTTTTTGAATGGTAAATCACTGGGACGTAGAGAAAAAGCTCATTCGTATGATCGTTTGACCTGGGATGATGTGCGTTACGAGCCGGGAAGTTTGAAAGCCATAGCTTATAAGAACGGTCAGAAATGGGCGGAAGAACTTGTAGAAACTACTGGAAAACCAGCCGCTTTACAAGTGACAGCAGAGAAAACAGAGCTTAAAAATGATGGTACTGATTTATCATTTATCCGTGTAGCTGTTGTGGACTCTCAAGGTCGTGTTGTTCCTCGTTCTAAGAATCATTTGAAGTTTTCTGTAACAGGACCTGCTGAGATTATAGCTACGGATAATGGAGATGCAACCAGTCTATTATCATTCCAGTTATCAGAAAGAGATGCTTATAACGGTTTGGCATTAGTCATTTTACGTAGCCAGTATATGAAGCAGGGAAAAGTAGTACTTACAGTAGAATCTAAGGGGCTTCCAAGACAAAGGGTTGTATTAAAGGTAGAATGATGTTATGAGTATAAATTGTAGTTACTACTAGTATATAAATATAGACTGACGACCGGGAATACCAGGTGTCAGGTGGATTGAAGAAAAGCGATAGAACATTCTTGGGTTGGTGTGATTGGAAAGGGATAAAAAAAGGGGAGCCAAACAAAAGTTGGCTCCCCTCACATGAAATGTTTTGCTGATTATTTCTTCACTTGAATAATATCGTAGTTCAGGTCGCTGACAGCTTCTTGCAGACTATCGTTAACCAAACGTAAAGTGGTATCGTTCACTACTACGAAGTAGACGGGAGCGTCACCATCACTCGGTGTTAGTTTGTAGGCTGTCTTTTGTTTGTTGTTCACTGTCTTCTTGATGACTTGTTTCTTACCTTTGGAAGTGAAGCTCTTGTTCTTTCCTTGACCTTCCGCATCCAAGTAAGTAGTAACCAAAGTATAACCGCTTTCTCCGTCAGGACCTACACTGTCCACGCTCAATACGTATTGGATACCCGGACCGTCGGCAGCAGGAAGAAGACCTTCGTATACGGCTACGGCAGAAGAATCATTCCCGGCAACTGTCAACACTCCTTCACCTACGGCGGAATCATTGTTCTGGGTTCCTTTTGATTGGCAGGATACCAATGCAGCAGCGATGGCTGCAATCATCATTACTTTTTTCATTGCTTTAATGGTTTAAGTTAATATATAATGCAAATTCACACTATTCTTCCTCTTCTTTTTTGATAACGAGCAGTTTATCCACTCGTCCACGATCCATGTCCACAACTTCAAACTGTAGGTTCTTGTAGCTGAACAAGTCTCCTGCTTTAGGTACCCGCCCGATGAGGAACATGGCGAGACCGCTTAGTGTGGTAAAGTCTTCTTCTTTCAGGTCATCATAGCTCAGGATACCCATCTCTTCCATAAAATCATCTACATTCATAGAAGCCTCAACGAGCATCGAGCCATCTTGCCGGGTGACGATATCTTCTTCTTCCATTTCATTTTCTTCAAGGATGTCTCCGAAGATACTTTCTGTCAGATCGTGCAAGGTGATAATGCCTGCTGTGTTACCATACTCGTCTACAACAACTCCGAACTTATTTTTGTTCTTCTTAAATAGCTCTAAAACTTTCTTGGCATATAAACTTTCCGGAATAAACAGCGGAGGACGGGCAATACTACGCAAATCGAAGGGGTGGTCATTACCCAACATCAGAATAATATCTTTGACGGACACTACTCCAATAATATCATCTTTTCCTTTCTCTACCAACAGGTATTTACTGAAATGCTGTTCGCGGATAATGTGCAGAACCTCGTCGCGTGTGTATGTGGGATATAGCACGACAAGATCGCGGCGGTAAGTCATCAATTCATTGGCCCGCTTATCTGAAAAGCGAAATACATCCCGTAACATTTCCGTTTCCTCCTTATCAATAACGCCCTGTTCTGAACTTTGATGCAGAATCATTTTTAATTCTTCCTGTGTCATGGGGCGCTCTTCTCCATTGTTCAGGCCGATTAGTTTATTCACTATCTTGGTTGAGAAACTGAGTAGGCAGACGAATGGATAAGACACTTTGGTCAGTAAAATCATGACCGGACTAAGCAGAGTTGCATATCGTTCCGGATTACTCAGTGCTATGGACTTGGGTACCAATTCACCGATGATGAGTGAAAGGTACGTAATGATTGCCACTGTTGTAATCATGGCAAGGTCTTTAGCGTAGGGAGCAACTCCTGGAATGGAGGCAAATAACGGTGCTACATTGTCGGCAATGGCTACACCACCGAAAGCACCGGATACAATACCGATAAGCGTGATACCAATTTGAATGGTAGAAAGAAATTTCTCGGGCTCTTCCAATTGTTTCAGTACTCCTTTGGCTCTTTTGTTTCCCTTTCCTGCAAGGGTTTCGAGTCGTGCTTTGCTGGATGACACCAACGCTATTTCATACATGGCAAAGACACCGTTCAGCACTAATAAAAATAGAATAATAATAAATTCCATATAGGTTATGAATAGTTTATATTGCAAAATTACTAATTTTTTGAATTTTATTACTAATATTGCTGCCTATTTATAGAGATTATTAAAGAATGAAAGACATGAAAAGAAAACAAATTTTATTCAGTGTTCTATTGCTGTTTTCGGCTATTGCCACACAGGCTGCACGAGTAGATACCATTATGGTAAAAAGCCCATCCATGAATAAAGAAGTACAAGTGGTATATGTACTCCCTGATAAAGCATTGGGTGAGGAAGCTGAGGCTTGTCCGGTAGTTTATTTGTTGCACGGCTATGGTGGTAATGCACGTAGTTGGGTAGGATTGAAACCGGAGTTACCTAAGATTGCAGATGAAAAAGGAATTATCTTTGTATGTCCTGATGGTAAAAACAGTTGGTATTGGGATAGCCCTAAAAATCAGGCTTATCGTTATGAAACTTTTGTAGCTTCGGAACTGGTGAAATATACAGATAAAAACTATGCTACTATTCCGGAGAAAAAAGGGCGAGCCATTACCGGATTGAGCATGGGTGGACATGGTGCTTTGTGGCTTGCAATCCGTCATAAAGAGATATTTGGTGCAGGAGGAAGTACCAGTGGTGGAGTGGATATTCGCCCTTTTCCGAAGAATTGGGAGATGAGCAAACAACTCGGTGATTATGAAGCCGACAGCGCTTTATGGGACCAGCATACTGTTATTACCCAGATTGATAAGATTACAGATGGTGATTTGGCATTAATTATCGATTGTGGCGAAAAAGATTTCTTCTTGGAAGTAAATAAAGCATTGCATAAAGCTTTATTGGAGAAGAATATTAGTCATGACTTTATTACTCGTCCTGGTGCACATAACGGGCAATATTGGAATAACTCTATCGATTACCAAATTCTTTTCTTTGATAAATTCTTCAAGAAATAATATTTCAATTTATTCGATTGTATAATATACAGTACGCATGTAGTCGTGACCGTAGCTCTTGGTCACCTCATCACAGGAAGTAACGATACCTCGTCCGTCGAATACATATTTATAAGTGGTGGTTTCGTTACTTCCGCTGTTGTCCTCAGGCATGAGGTTAGTAATCAGAGTATCGTATGCATCTCCCAAAAACTTACCATAAATAGCAACCGAGTGGAATGAAAGGGGATATAGATCTGTCAGGAATAGGTACGGAATCTCTGAAGTATTGGCTATTTCATTGCCGGTAGATGTGCTGGCTATGTAAGTTTGTTCGGACTTGTCAACCTGCTGGGTGATGCGTAGTGTTCTATAGCTACTATAATCTATGTTGATAGAAGAATAGGACTTATTTCCGTCTAATATTTCTGTTATATTTTTCAGGAAGTATTTTCCCTCTGTATTGATAAGATAATCGAAAGTATAAGAGCGTATTTTACCATCCATTTCTTGGCGCACGCAACTTATAGCATAGCCATTATCATCCAACGTGTAGGTCGAGATATTATTAATTTCATCTGTTACTACAGCCTGATGATCTCCATAAACAACATTTGTTGCATTTTCTATCTTAAACAATTCTCCTCCGGCTACGAAACTTTGTGTAGATGTAAAGTTAATCAATCGGCCGGCACTATAATCGTAAGTCTGAGTTACAGTAACAGCAGGTGCACCTGGCTCTTCCTTGACTTCCTTTAATTCTATTTTAGAGAAATGAGTTACAGGATATCCCGGATTATCGTTATTATCACTACAAGCTGTCAATCCTCCTATGAATAGTAAAGCTATGAAAACATTCTTCTTCATTCTGTTTTATTTAATGATAAGACCATTGCGGAAATTGCGCTTTACTTTCACACTTTTCACTACTGTCATTTGAGTTTCGGGTTCTGGTTTAGGTTCAGGGAGCACGATACTACCATCGATGATACCTATTGCTGCACTGAATAAAGCCTCTTTAGGATCTCCTAATGGCAGTACTTTTGCAAAATCACTCAGTTCACTGACTGCATAATTCGGTGTGAAACCTTTGGTGTAGTCCGCCTCACCTTCTGAATTGAATACTTGGCATACAACAGGGCGAAGCACCCATAAGAATTGATTGCTGGGGAAACTTTCTGTTGCTACGGTTTCTCCCTTGGTTGTGGTGCCTATAGTTATTACTGTCATGTAAGGTCTCAAACAATTAATGAGCATTTCCGAAGCAGCGGCAGTTGTACTGCTTGTCAGAACATACACTTTCGATAGATTTAGGTTCACACCTCCTTGCAAAAGCTTGCTGTCGAGTGTGAGTTCGTGGTCTTTATATTTTCGCTTCTGGCTATATTCCAGTGAGGCGAAGGGGCTGTTCAATTTGTCGGCAGGTACCAAAATATCTGCCAGAAGTTGTACGCACTCTATTTCTCCACCGGCATTGTAGCGCAAGTCAAGAACCAAATCTGTTATATCCTTATCTTTAAAGAACTGCGATAGTTGGAGCAGCTCACTATTATCTTCTTTGTTGAAGCTGTTATATGCCAAATAACCTACATTTATACTTCCCCTAGAGTAAACATCGTAAGCAGGTATGGCGACGTCCTCTACGGGGCGGGCGGCAGGAAGAACTGCGTCACGGTAGGATTCAATCTTACTTTCATCTTCTCCTTCATCATTGACAGCTGAAACATATTTTCCTAACAATAGTTTCTGATTTTCACCTTCAGTCAGTAGTTTCTCCGTTTTTTTGGTGATATAATCATCGTTGATTTGCATGATCCATTCGCCTCGCTTTAATCCGACTTCGGAAGCTGGAGATCCGGGAATGACGTATGTGATAAGTGCATTATAGGCGGTATCATTACCGCTTATCCGATATAGAGAATAGTCGAAGCCATAGCTCGGTGTAGGAGTGGCATACAATGTATCGACACTGGAGTAGTCTTTATCAAGTGATGATCTTATTGATTTTAAAAAAGCCTCCGGGGCAAGGAAATAATTCACGTTTTTTGAGTCAGGTATGTCTTCAAACCACAGATATTCTTCTCTCATGACGCTGTCTATCCATAGATCGCGTCCGGTCCATTTGTAATATTCCGGCCAACGGTCTACTCCACAAGAGAATAAGCTTGTCAATGCAAGGACTCCAAATAGTAGGAAAAGCTGTATATTCCTTCTTCTCATCTGTATCTATCGTTTGGTTTTCGTTGCAAATTTAGCGAATAGTTTGTTTATCTACCATAAATGTGGTATAAAATTCCCTATCTTGTGTCATTGCCCATGTCATAACATCCCATTATCTTTGCACTCAATCAATTAATCCTAAAAAATACAAAGACAATGGAAACAAAGAAATTGCATTTCGAGACGCTTCAACTCCATGTGGGACAAGAACAACCCGACCCGGCTACTGATGCACGTGCCGTGCCCATTTATCAGACTACTTCGTATGTATTCCGCAACTCTGCCCATGCTGCCGCACGCTTTGGTTTGCAAGATCCGGGCAATATCTATGGCCGTTTGACTAACTCTACACAAGGTGTATTCGAAGCACGTGTAGCTGCTTTAGAAGGTGGCGTTGCCGGATTGGCGGTTGCTTCGGGTGCTGCTGCCGTGACTTACGCTTTAGAGAATATTACTCGTGCCGGAGATCATATCGTATCGGCTAAAACCATCTATGGGGGTACGTATAATCTGTTGGAGCATACTCTGCCTGCCTACGGAGTGACTACTACTTTTGTAGACCCTGCTGATCTCTCGAACTTTGAGAAGGCTATACAGGAGAATACAAAGGCTGTATATATTGAAACTCTGGGTAACCCAAACTCCAATATTATTGATATTGAAGCTGTTGCTGAGATAGCACATCGTCATAAGATTCCATTGATCATTGATAATACATTTGGCACACCTTACCTGATACGGCCTATTGAGCATGGAGCAGACATCGTGGTGCACTCCGCTACGAAGTTTATCGGTGGCCATGGCAGTTCCTTGGGGGGCGTGATTGTGGACGGCGGTAAGTTCGATTGGGCAGCTTCGGGCAAATTCCCTCAACTGACGGAACCGGAGCCTTGCTACCATGGCATACGTTTTACTGAAGCTGCGGGTGCTGCGGCTTACGTTACTCGTATTCGTGCTATCCTGCTTCGTGATACGGGCGCTACCATCAGTCCATTCAATGCTTTTATTTTATTGCAGGGACTGGAAACTCTTTCCCTCCGTGTGGAACGTCATGTAGAGAATGCATTGAAGGTGGTTGATTTCTTGAAGAAACATCCTAAAGTGGCAGCGGTGAATCACCCGTCATTGCCGGAACATCCGGATCATGCATTGTATCAAAGATATTTTCCCAATGGTGCAAGTTCTATCTTTACTTTTGAAGTAAAGGGTGGGGTGAAAGAGGCACAGACATTTATTGATAACCTGCAAATATTCTCACTTCTGGCAAATGTAGCGGATGTTAAGTCGCTCGTTATCCATCCGGCTACCACTACACATTCGCAGTTGAATGAACAGGAGTTGGAAGAACAAGGCATTAAGCCGGGAACGGTGCGTCTGTCTATCGGTACGGAGCATATTGCTGATTTGCTGGAGGACTTGGCTCAGGCGTTGGATACAATATAATTGGTTCATACCAGTGCAGACATGAGTTTTCACCACAGAGTAACACAGAGTATCACGGAGTTCTATTTTTTTGATTTCAAATTGATTAAACTCTGTGATACTCTGTGTTACTCTGTGGTGAAAAGATTCAAAACCGCAAAGTAATGAGCCTATTTCTCCTTTTTTGTCGATTGTTTGTTCTGATTTATTAATATTGAAAAGGGAATCTGTAATTACTTGGCTATCAGTGCCGTTGTAATGTTCCTATCTCAGTATAGGACTGAGATACCCTAAGTATGGGACTGAGGTAGCCTAAGTATACGACTGAGATAGGCTAAATATGCAACCGTGCTTCTAATATTTATTGTAAGTAATATTTTAAATCATTTGAATGAATATATCTGTTTTATTATCAGGAGGTGTTGATAGTTCAGTTGTCGTACACCTTCTTTGTGAGCAAGGGTATCGGCCGTCTCTGTTTTATATTAAGATAGGAATGGATGGCACCGACTATATGGATTGTTCTGCTGAAGAAGATTGGGAGATGGCTACGGCTATTGCACATCGCTACGGATTGCCTTTGGAAATGGTAGATTTGCAGAAAGAATATTGGGAACAAGTTGCTGCTTATGCCATTGATAAAATTCGTCGTGGATTGACTCCTAATCCGGATGTGATGTGTAACCGCTTCATTAAGTTCGGTTGCTTTGAACAGAAGGTAGGCAAAGAGTTTGATTTTACTGCTACCGGTCATTATGCCACTACGGTCCATAAAGATGGTAAGGTATGGTTGGGTACAGCTGTCGATCCTGTAAAGGACCAGACAGATTTTCTTGCACAGATTGATTACTTGCAAGTCTCCAAACTGATGTTCCCCCTTGGTGGATTGATGAAACAGGAAGTACGAGACATTGCCCGCAATGCAGGACTGCCTACCGCCCGTCGCCGTGACAGTCAGGGCATTTGTTTTCTGGGAAAGATCAACTACAATGACTTTGTACGTCGTTTCCTTGGTGAACGGCAAGGAGATATTGTAGAATGGGAGACTGGAAAGAAAATCGGTACACACCGGGGGTACTGGTTTCATACCATCGGGCAGCGCAAAGGATTGGGCTTAAGTGGTGGTCCTTGGTTTGTCATTCGGAAAGACGTTGAGGCAAATGTTCTTTATGTCTCACGGGGATATGATACCCAATGGCAGTACGGGCGTGAATTTAAGATTCATGATTTTCATTTTATTACAGAAAATCCCTGGTTACATAATCAGGAAGTCGATGTGACTTTTAAAATCCGCCATACACCGGAATTTATGAAAGGAAAACTGATACGGGAAGGGGAGATCTATCATATTGTATCTTCTGAAAATTTGCAGGGCATTGCTCCCGGACAATTCGGTGTCGTATATGATAAAGCTTCCCGGATATGTATCGGCAGTGGAGAGATTGGTATTTGAATAGTCTTTTTATATATAGTATTCCACTAAATCCACAATTCCTGCCTTCATAGCATATTTTGTAGCTTCGTGCACATTATTCACTCCTAATTTACGGAATATGTTTTTGCGGTGGCTGTTTACCGTATGAAAGCTAAGGTTCTTCTCCGCCGCAATTTCTTTCGTAGTCTTTCCCAGAGCAATTTCTTTCAGTACACTCCGTTCCGCCGGCGTCAGTAAATCATCTTTCAGTGTGTGGCGTACGGGAGATGCATTGTTGCCGGACAGCAATAGATTACTGACATGATTACAGATAAAACGCTCCTTTCGCGAAGCGCATTGCAATGCAGACAGTATTTCTTCTTTTGAATTATCCTTCAACACTACTCCGAAAGCCATACTGCTGAACAATACCTGTCGGAGAAATTCCATGCTCAATTCATCAGAGAACAGGAGCCAGTCGGCTTCTTTAAAACGCTCATGCAGTACAATTAACTCATCTGCACCAGAAAAATCAAATAACGTATAGTCCAGTATCACTACTGCCTGCGGATGCAGACGCAGTTGCTGAACTAATTCGGTTTTGTTATCTGCTTCCAGTAACAAGGCTGTGTCTTTCTGACTACTGAGTAGAAACATCATACCTGCTTTGGTGATGTCCTGATTGTCTGCGATGATAAATTCTCTCATATTTGGATGCAAAAATATAAAAACTCCGCTGCAAATGTACACATTTCTGGCAATTTGCAGCGGAGTGGAAATATATATATTGTAAAGGGCTTTACCAAGAGCGTCCTTTAAAGATGCTGGATTGGCTTAATGGAACGAGATTACCAGTCAGCGTCATCGTATTGGAGTTGAAATTCGGGCTGATGGTTACGGTAGCATTGTTTCCACCGTTAGTCAGCGAAATGAAAATCTGTGCAGAGATACCGATACCCTGAATACTGAACTGGCAGTTAACGTTACCTTTCTTGTCAGTTGTAATCTGCATATCCGAGGTAGAACCATCTACAGTTACACCACCGATACCGTTAGGACCGGGATATACCGTGTTGAATGCTACTTGTACGGTACCACGTCCTTGATTTACCAGTACGAAGTTGGTGTTGGAGTTAACGAAAGCTGTCTGTCCGTTACGGAACATTACCTGGTCGGCTTCCAGTACGAATTGGTGGGCTTTCAATGCGGCTACAGCGTCATCATACGATACTGCGTCGGCTACTTGTTCTTCAGCTTTCAGGCGGGCGCGTTCAGCGTCTCTTTGAGCCTTACGGTCTGCGCGGCGTTCCGCTCTACTTTCTTGTGCATACATGGCGGTTGTTGCCGCACTCATCATCACTAATGCTACTAATGCAATAAACTTTTTCATAATTCTTTAATGTTTAGGTTTTACGATTCTTGTTCGTTTATTGCAAAACAACCTTTATTCGGGATTGTTCACGGGACGCTTCACAATTTTATATCCGATGGCCGCGACGAGGATGCTCATTAATGGACTGATAATGTTGAAAAAGCAATAAGGAAGATAGGTCAGCGTAGATACGTTCAATATCGTTGCCTGCGTCATTCCGCAGGTATTCCATGGTATCAGAGGGGAGGTCACGGTAACAGCATCTTCCGTAGTACGGCTTAATAATCGGTTCTCATATCCTTTTTTCTCATAAATATTGCGAAACATGTTTCCGGTGAGAATAATACTGATGTATTGGTCGGCGGTAGTCAGATTGAGAAACAGTCCGGAACAAACAGTGGATGCTACAACGCTGACTCTTCCTTTCATGAAACGTACAAAGACTGAAGTTATACTACCCAGCATACCGCTTGCTGTCATGGCACCTCCGAAACACATGGCACAAAGAATCAACCAGACCGTGTCCATCATGCCAGCCATGCCACGTGTAGAAACAAGGTCGGTCAGCATACTGTTGCCGGTATCCAGACCGGTGCTTCCGTAGAATGTCATCATTGCCCCTTTGAAGATGTTATTTTCTCCTGCTATTTCACGTAGCAAATCCGGTTGGAAGATGATGGCGCAAATACCTGCCAGCATAGTGGATATGAACAAGGTAATGATGGACGGAATTTTTCGAGCAATAAGTATTCCGGTTACTAAGGGAACGATCAGTAACCAGGGAGTGATTGTGAAGGTATCTTTCAGCGATGTGGCAAAGTCCTCCATGTGCGCTGTAGAGTATGTTTCGATGACGAATCCCATTACTGTAAAGATGATCAGTGTGATAATCAACGATGGAGTGGTTGTAATTAACATATAGCGTATATGCCGGAACAAGGGCACGTCTGTTATGGAGGAAGCAAGTATCGTAGTTTCCGACAGCGGGGAGATTTTATCACCAAAATATGCTCCGGAGATAATGGCTCCTGCTATCCATCCTTCGTTGAACCCTTGCGCTTTGCCAATACCCATCAGTGCGATACCGATAGTGGCGATTGTTGTCCACGAGCTCCCCGTCATGACAGAGATTAGTGCGCAGATGATACAGGTTGATGCCAGAAAAAAGTCAGGATGAATAATTTGCATACCATAATATATAAGGGTAGGGACAATGCCGCTTATCATCCATGCACCGCTCAGTGCACCTATTATCAGCAAGATAATAATTGCTGTAGCAACTCCTGAAATATTATTTGTAATAGCGAGCTCGTAATCTTTCCAGGGGACACGGTAGAATGCTATGCCTATGAATACGCAAAAAGCAGTAGTGGTCAGTAGGGAAATCTGGCTACCTCCTTCCAGTGCGTCACTTCCGAATGTATGTATGGTGGCAAATAACATTCCTACCAACAACACGATAGGCAGGAGGGAAACTAAAGGAGAGGGAATTTTTTTCAATGAACTCATTCTGTTTGTTATATCAGTTAAAACTTTGCAAAGTTACAACAAATCTGATGATTATGTTTTATCCCTGCTTTTCCGCCAATAAATATTATTATATCTTTGCGTTTACTTGGAATAAAAATACAACTTTGGTGTTTAGTTAAACTTTATTATTGACAACGTATGTACAAGAAACAAATTGCCACTGATAAGAAAGTAATCACTTTTGGTGAAGTAATGCTGAGGCTTACCGCTCCTGATTTCCTTCGTTTTTCACAAACCAATCAAATGATAGCCACTTACGGTGGCAGTGAAGCTAATGTGGCCGTTTCGTTGGCTAACTTTGGTATTCCTACAGAATTCGTAACCCGCCTGCCGGACAATGCTGTGGCACGTGCCTGCATAGCTTCGCTCCGTGCTAACGGTTTAGGTACGGAAGGCATTGTTTTTGGTGGTAAGCGCATGGGACTTTATTTTCTGGAAAGTGGTGCGGCATTCCGTAATTCCAATGTGGTCTATGACCGTGAGGGTTCTTCTTTTGCCACATTGCGTCCAGGTATGATTGATTGGGAAAAGATATTCTCCGATGCTGGCTGGTTTCATTGGTCGGGCATTGCTGCTGCTTTGTCACAAGATGGTGCTGATGCATGCCGTGAGGCTCTTGAAATAGCTGACCGTATGGGATTGACTATCTCTTGTGATTTGAATTTCCGTAAGAAACTTTGGAACTATGGGAGTTCCGCTGCCGAAGTCATGCAGCCTTTGGTGCAATACAGTGATGTCATTTTCGGTGCCGAACCGGAATATAAAGAGATACTTGGCATACAACCTGTCGGTTTTAAAGCCGTAGATACTGAGGATACTACGTTTGAAGCAAGTCTTCCTGCTTTTGAAGACTTTGGTCGTCGGGTGGTGGAGCTTGTCCCTCGTTGCCAGAAGGCTTTTCTGGAACTTCGTAATTCTATTACTTCCAATCATAATCTACTGGCTGCCGTCCTCTATTCTGATAACACATTGAAGCATACAGGTATTTATGATATCGAGTGTGAGGTGGATCGCGTAGGTGCCGGCGATGCTTTTGTCGGCGGTATGATTTATGGTCTCATAACATATCCGGATAATGATCAAAAAGCGTTGGAATATGCTTTGGCTGCTTCTGCATTAAAGAATACCGTATACGGTGATTTTAATCATGTGATGGTGGAAGAAGTAGAGAGCCTGATGCAAGGAAATACATCAGGGAGGGTATCACGATAAGATAGTATCTGATTGAAATAAGGGAAAAGAAACAGCATAAGAGAGTCTCAAATGCTGTTTCTTTATTTTAAAGATAAGGGAACAATAATGTACAGGTCGTAAAGCTGGCGAATGTTATAGAAGATTTTCTTTAGCACTGGGAGTATGCTGAAAAATAGGACCCACTATCTGGCAGTTATCCAATTCTTTACAGTCACCACAAGTGTTAAATCCTTTTTCGTTTACGCATTTGCGGATTGCGCACATATCGCTGCAATACATCGTTTTCACTCCATCCACACGACAGCCCATACAATTAATGGTATCTGCCGTAATCTCCGGTATATTGTTCAGCTTACTCCACAGTTGGGCTGTTTTTTCTCTTAACTCATTGTCATCTCTGACAGTAGCTATGCGGGCATTGCAACTTTCGCAATCTAATCCGCAACAAGCAATTAATTGTTTCATCATTAGGATATCTGTTGATATTTAGTTGATTGCAAATATAGTGATTCTTATGCGGCTTAATCTCATTGAATACATTTTTCCTCGATATTCTTTGTTTCTTTCATTTTTTATATTTTACTTTGCGACACAAAGTACTTTTTATATGGATAGAAATAAAGCAATAGAATCAGTAAATG
This sequence comes from Bacteroides cellulosilyticus, assembly GCF_020091405.1. NCBI lineage: Bacteria > Pseudomonadati > Bacteroidota > Bacteroidia > Bacteroidales > Bacteroidaceae > Bacteroides > Bacteroides cellulosilyticus. The sequence goes on along the minus strand of NZ_CP081903.1, from coordinate 6,263,892 downwards.
AGATAAAAGAATTGATGGAAAGATCTTCTAAGTTCGTATCTCTCAGTGGAATGACGGCTGTCTTGGCCGGAGTGTATGCATTAGCCGGTGCTTATGTGGCCGGTCAGTTATTAAGATCAGAAGATAATAGGGAAGGACTGATAATGGTTGCTTCACTGGTTTTGACTGTTTCAGTTATTACCGCCTGTATCTTGTCCTGGTATAAGGCCAAGAAGATGCAACAAAAGCTATTCAGTAAACTAACCTATCGTATTGCATGGAATTTTTCATTGCCGTTGTTGACGGGAGGGTTGTTCTGTATAGCTTTACTGCTACATGAACATTACGGACTGGTATCTTCTGTGATGTTACTTTTTTATGGACTTTCTTTGGTCAATGTGTCTAAGTTCACTTACTCCAATGTAGCATGGTTAGGATATGCTTTTCTTTGCTTGGGCATTGCAGATTGTTTCTTTGAGGGGCATGGTTTAATGTTTTGGACAATTGGTTTTGGTGGATTTCATATTTTATATGGCATGTTGTTTTATTTACAGTACGAAAGAAGGAAATAATAGATGATAGAAGCATTTCAAAATATAAATAAGGCATTTGAAAGTAAAGTCCGTTTGGGTATTATGGCAGTTCTCATGGTAAATGAAGATGCCGATTTCAATACTCTTAAGGAATTACTTTCACTGACGGACGGTAACCTGGCAAGTCATACAAGGGCTTTGGAGGAACTGGGTTATATCGTTTGTCAGAAGAGCTTTGTGGGGAGGAAACCGAAAACATCTTTCCAGGCTACTTCCGAAGGAAAGAAAGCTTTCAAAACTCACATAGAAGCATTGGAGAATTTTCTGAAATCAACATAGATGTTTGGCTTCACACAAAACCGGACAATACTAAATATCTTACTTAATACTATTTTATTATGGACAATTTGAATGACAATTTGAACGAAGATTTCAATGGAGATCTTGCAGAGAATCTGAATGAAACGAGAAAACAGGCAAGTGGCTGTCTGCGTCGTTTCTCTAAATCTATCAAGGTAGTGGTCATTGCTTTCCTTATTCTGTTGCTACTAATTCCGATGTTTATGATCGAAGACATGATCTCGGAACGCGGGCGGACACAGACGGATGCTATTGCCGAAGTCGGTCAGAAGTGGAGTCTGGCGCAGACAATTACAGGACCTTACATCAATCTGAAGTATCCTATCACACAGGAAGATAATGGTACGAAGAAGGTGACTATGGGAAATGTTACATTGCTTCCTGACGAATTGTCAATAGACGGACAGTTGAGTACGGAGATTCTTCAGCGAGGAATTTATAAGGTGAATGTATATCAGTCGGAGTTGGTAATCAAGGGATTTTTTAGTTCGGAAGAACTTCGCAAGAGTAATGTGGACATGGATGCACTTCAATATCAAAGAGCGGCAATATGCTTGAACCTGACTGATATGCGTGGTCTCAGCGAACAGGTTAGCATAACTTTGAACGATTCCGTTTATATGTTTGAGCCGGGAATGGATGGACGCGGCATTGAAAGCATGGGTGTTCATGCCATTGTCGACCTTTCCGCTCTGAAAGACGACCGGAAGTTACCCTATGAAATGAAGATAAAGCTGAAAGGATCTCAATCCATTTATTTTACTCCCTTGGGTAAAACTACGAAAGTTGCCCTGAAAGCAAACTGGAATACTCCAAGTTTTGATGGTAATTACCTGCCGGAGAAGCGGGAGATTACTGAGAAAGACTTCTCTGCGCAATGGCAAGTGCTGAACTTGAACAGAAATTATCCGCAAGTGTTTATAAATTATCAGAATGCCAGTATCAAAGATATTCAGAACTCTAACTTCGGAGTTAATCTGAAAATGCCGGTAGAACAGTACCAGCAGTCCATGCGTTCCACTAAATATGCTATCCTGATTATTCTGTTGACCTTTACAGTGATATTCTTTACGGAAATAATGGAGAAAACCCGTATTCATGCTTTGCAATATCTGTTAGTTGGTTTGGCGCTTTGTCTGTTCTATAGTTTGTTGTTATCCATGTCCGAGCATATCGGTTTCAGCATGGCATATCTGGTGGCATCAGTGCTTACGATTGTGCTGGTAGGAGGCTATATGCTGGGGATTATTAAAAGAAAGAAACCGGCGTTTATTATGGCAGGTCTGCTCAGTGTGCTCTATATTTATGTTTTCATTCTTATACAGTTGGAGACTTTTGCACTGCTTGCCGGTAGTCTCGGATTGTTTGTGATATTGGCTATGGTGATGTATTTCTCTAAAAAAATTGATTGGTTCAATGAATAAGCCAGGCTGAAACAAAGAATGTCCTTTGGGGAAATTCATGATCTGTATAAATAAAAAGAGAGTGTCTGCTTGCTAGCTGACACTCTCTTTATACTTTCTAATACGTTCTCAGTTTTTTCTTTGAGACATACTGAGCAATTCCTCTTTAGATTTTTTTATTTCTTATACCAGTCTTTGTTCTTTTCGCCATTACTGCTTACCCAGCCGTCATATCCACTATATAACAGATTGATAGCTTTTTTTTCATTAGCACCGTCCAGCAATTTGCTTAAATCGCTTTCTGTTGCCCGGCTCAGGAAAAATGCAAATGGGTAATTACCTTTACGTACATAGTATATACTCTGATTGGGCTTAGATGCATCGTCTCCCTGACCAAAATACTTCGTGTTTATTTTGGATGTCGGTATTTCCTGAGGAACATGCACTTCCCATCGCAAACCGTCCGCATCATTTTTGAAAATAAAAGCTTGGGCTTCAGATTGCTTAGAAATGGGTTTACTGTAATTAACGGTAACCTTGTATTCTGCTCCCATATTTTCTTTCACATTGGTGGTCAAAAGGTATACATTATCCTGAGGCTCGTATTCAAATGTGGTTTCTGTAAATTCCTTTTCACCTTGTTGGCGAATAGAGTAGGAGGTAGATTCTATATTTCCTTCCGTTTTGAGACGGAATGCTAAACCGTTCTGATTACTGGCTATATTTTGGAAAGTCTTGAAAGTAAATGATTCGGAATATATCAGATTCTTTTCATCGAAAGTGCTGCCATAATTATATCTTACAACTACATCATTCATATCATAATCTCCCTGACTGGGCCAAAGGTCTTCGAATGCGTATGTACCTTTCAGGAAATCAATACTTGTCTTATCCTCATCAGGATTAGTTACAGGAATATCGGTGATGGCATCTACCGGATTAGATTTTAAAGTAATGACCACATCGCTGAAATTCTCGTCAGTCATATAATCTTCAAAAGAAGTCAATATCCAGTCACCATATCTATAAACAGCAGTACGCGGTTCTTCAAAGTTCACACCTTTGTCGTTTAAACTCAAACCACTTGAGGTGGCGGCGCGATATTTTTTGTATCCCTTAAAGCCGCCAACATGATTGCTCCAACCATTGGTTGCCAGAACAAAACCTATTCTGTAACCTGCGGGGAAGGCTGTTGTTGCTCCTTCTTTACTTCCGGTTGCAATGTTAGGATAATACATCAGCTGTACTGCAGTCAGCGGATCAATACCGGCACTTTGCTCTGCCAGATTGGGGTTATTAGACCAGCTGCCATCTTGGGTATTAGGAAACAACATGATAACATGGGCGTCATTTAAGTCTTTTGGTTGTTCCCCGTCTTTATAATAATAATATCCCAATGAACAGGTCCAACAAGTATTTTGTCCCAGAAATGTAACTACTACTTCAGCATCCTTGTTGACGTACATATCCGAATAACCGCGATATTCTTGTGGGCAAGTTATATGAGTGTTTATAATACGAGTGTGCGCAGTATATAAACCATCCTCTTTAGTTGCTGCCAATTTTCCCTTGTACTTATAATTAATATCCCCGTTTTTATACAGATTGTATGTACCTAACCAGGTTTTCCATACCTCATTTCCGTATTTATTACTTACCAGATAGCTGTCGTATGGATACTGGGTGGTAGTAATTGTACGAGTATCAGTACTGGTGTTATCTGTTGCTTCGATACTTCCATCCACAACATTTGCCTCCATCAGAGTTTGTGCAAAGAAAGCAGGAGAATAGATATATACCTTTGTCAGGTATGAAGGCAATTCCAGTTTACCTTGGTAAGTACCGTCTTCTTTGGTATAGGCAGCAAACAGGTAATTTACATCCTGACGTTTGGTATAAGTACCATATTCGCTTTCGGCGACAGGCATTTCATCATATACTTCAAAATAAACATTTGATTGTACAGCACCATTTACGTAATTCACATTTAAGTTTACGTCCTTTTGTACAGTAGAGAAGGGGAAGGTGTTGAATTCTTTTTCATCTTCCTTAGGGCCTTGATAAACATCTTTGTCCGTGCAGCTGCTTAATGCAAATGCAGCAATTAGAGTAGTTCCTAATAATTTTTTCCACATATTATTTAGTGTTTAGAGATAATTCGCGTTTTCTTTTTCCGGTCTATGTGTGATCCTTACAAATGCAAGAGAAATCAGTGTTCGGTTGACGTTCGTAGAAAATGATCATAATAAACAACTGCAAAGGTATTGTATAATTATTAAATATACAACTAAATTCTAACTTTGTTGGTCAATAATTCTTGTTTATTAGTCAAAATCTACAATATTACTATAATGTGTGAAAAATATCTATGTTATACTCAAAAAATAACTTGTGACAGTTTTAATAAGAAAGTAACTAGATCATTCTGTAGTCTTTAAACGGCTTTCAAATACTGTTTAATTTCGTCAGTAACAATCATACCATTTCTATATTGATTTTAAATGTAAAGTCTCTTTTAGTTCCATCAAAGGATAACACTTCACATTTGTATTCTCAAAAATTGGTTGCAATTCCAATCAAAATATAAGTCCACTTAATGTTAGGTGGTATATCAAAAGGAGCTACTATTGGTGTATTCTAAACCGTAGTAGCATCCTTAAAATTGTATCTATAGAAAGCTTCTGCCATTACTATAATTTGCTGTGCATTCTTTTTATCATTCAATACATCTTGCAGCATTGGGCGCATTTTTCATACATAATATTAATTCTTTCAATTATTGTAAACCAGCTTGTTAGCACTCTCTAGTTTACGAATAATTTCTGAAAATCTGTTATATTCCCACCTCCTTTTGAGGGTGGGAAACTTTAGTTAGTAATATGTTTTATTCACCTATAATGTTATTATCCTTCCATCCAATAGCTTGCTTATATGCGTTTACCGCACTCATAGGAACATATACATTTCTGTTAGTAAATGGATTTTGCGAAAAGTTACTAATATATATGTTAGGTGGAATTTCACCTTTACAGTGAATGTTTAATACTCCCAAAAGAGCTTCGCCATTATTAATGTGATTTACACTGGCCGGAATTGTAAGGTTTTCTAATAGGTAATATTGGAAATGAGTAATATCATCAATATGAATAAACTCTCCCAAAGGGAAAAAAGCATAGGAGGCTATAGTTTCTACTCCATCAGGTATAGTATAACTACTACCTTTTCCATTGGGTTCGTAATCTTTCATTAACGCCATTGGATATACTATTAATGATGTTTGGTCTTTATTGAATAGAACGCCATCTATCGCAGAGTATGCAGTATTACTATCTGGTACAGTAAAACTTCTAATATAGCTAGTTATATATCTTCCAATTCTAGTAACATTGTTTAAATTTAGTGTGGTTAAATTGGAGCAGCCACTAAATACCTCGTTTCCAATTTCATTAACGCTACTAGGTATTGTATAACTTGAATTTGTTTTAGCTTTGGGATACGCTACAAGTTTAGTTCTATCCTTATTGAATAGTACTCCTTCTAAAGAAGAATAATTGTTATTACCTTCTGACACTTTGTATTCTGCTATGTACTCATTGAATCCTATATCAGTTATGTCGGTTATCTTATCGCCAATAGTGATAGAGGTTAATTTGCAACTACTAAAAGTATATTTTTTAATAGATGTAACACTATTTGGTATGACATAGCTTGAATTAGGTTTAGCTATAGGGTATATAAGTAATTGGGATTTATCTTTATTAAAGAGTACTCCATCTAAAGACGAATAATAGTGATTATCTTCTGATACTATAAATTCCTTCGTTGTATATCCACTAAAAGCTCCATCACTTATTTGAACCACACTGGCGGGAATAATAACTTCTGTTAGGCTTGTACACCCACTAAATGCGCTATAGCCAATAATAGTAACTTTATCTCCAATTATAATAGATGTCAAAATAGTATTGTCTGTTGGATTACCTTCTATATCTTTTTTATTAAATATGTAGCTTCCAATTTCTGTCGCATTACTAGGAAGTGTTACATTTGACAATTTGCAATTAGCAAACATATACGAACCTACAATATTTTTCTTAGAGTAGCACGCTTCTGTTGTTGATTTAACGTAGTATGGATTTCCACCTGCAACTATATTAGCGTCTTTGAGGTTTAATACAGATAGGCGTCCTTTCGTTTCATCTCCATTCATGTCTGCACCTGCCATTTCACGAATTAATATAATATCATCACCATTAATATCTCCAGTAATAGTTAGGTCTGTAATATTAAACTTAACATCGTCAGAAATTAAAGTTGATAGTGAACCAGCTTTCTTCAAATCGACTTTCGCTGTAGTTCCTGTGATAGAACTATTCCCACCTTCATTACTTGTATTATTGTTGTCATCATCCTCACCACAAGAATAGAATCCTGTACACAATGCAACTAATAATACAGTTACCAATAATCTAAATTTACTCATATTCCATAATCTATTTGTGCTTACCTGTTCCCTATGGTAGGCAGTTACTAAATAAAGAAGGTGCAGGGAACTATTAACTTTATCCTATTGACTGGCTTCTCGCATTACCTGTAGTATGGATAAAGCAATAGCAACCCCACACCCATTTACAACTATGAAGTCCCATAGAGGAAAACATAATCAAACAGATATGGGTGCTATTGCTATCATCTTCATACTACTTTCAAATTTTGCGAGAATTTGTCAATAGAAGATAATATCAATAACACCTTTCGTTAAATACAAGTCAACCTTAACGCTTAAGGCTGAAACTGGTGCAAAGTTACGAAAGATGTTTGTATTTGCAACTAAACTTATGTATTAAAAGTAGAGAAGTATTTCTACTAAGATAATTAGTGATTCGAGACAAACAATTCAGAGTATTAATAAGTAAGCTCTAATTTATTTAGTCTCAAATATCAAATCTCAATATCTTTAGTATTAATGTATAATCTTTTAATGGTGTGTAAAATAAAAAAAGGACACCTAATTTAATAGATGTCCTTGCAGTTAATAGTATGGGATAGTATGGTTACTTCTTGGAGTAATGGTATCTCATTGATAGTATATCAATCTCTATTCTGTCATCATTTACAGAGTAAATAATCCTATGTTCCTCATTGATGCGTCTTGACCATTTACCCGCTAAATCATATTTAAGAGGTTCTGGCTTTGCGATTCCTGTATAAGGATGCTCTCTAATGTCGAGAAGAATCTTCTTGATGCGTTTGGCAATATTAGGATTGTTTTTCTTCCAGTACTCCCATTGCTCCATAGCAAGAGGTGAAAATATTACTTTCATAATTCATCTAAGTCTACCTCTATTCCCTTGCCATTCTTTATATCTTCTTCGCCTTGACGTATAGCTTCCATTGTTGCAGGTGAGGACATGATATATTCAGTCTCTTTCAGTGAATTGTATTCATCAAGGGAAATCATCACTACTCCTTTACCATTACCGCGATTGACGATTACAGTATCATAGTCATCAATCACTGAATCAATGTAACCTTTAAGATTCGCTCTTAAATCGGTGTAATTGGCTGTTCTCATAATTCCTCCTTTTGTTTGCTACAAAAATATGTACTTATTCGCGTACTTGCAAATTTAATTAGTTAATTATTAGATATAAAGAAAGGACACTAAGTATATGATGCCCTTTCCTCTCTTAATCAATAATCCACTCAGCTCATGAACCAAGCGTATTCACTATCTCCCAATTTAACGCATTAGATGCCTTGTACAAACTCTTAATGAGAAGTATACCATTGTACAATGTTTCTCCATTTTAAATTAAATGTTACATGGAGTGTATCGCATTGTATTATAGTTGATTATGCTAATTCTTACAGCCGCTTTTTAAGAATGGCAAATTCGGCTGCAAATCGGCTGTGAAAGTAACCTGCTTATGGCGTGATTTGAGAGGTAATTGGCTACTCTTTACATGGGGTGTGCTGACTTGAATAAGGTAGAATTTAGCCTGTTACCCCCTTACTGATTCACCGTTCATTAACTCTAAATGATAAGTGACGCAAGGTGATTCAGTCAGTTATCCAAGTCAAGTTTCCATAAAGAAAAAACTCCTGCAACCACAAAAATTACAGGAGTTTATCTTATCTATATGAAGTAACTTGAATTACTTGCTCAAAGCCTGAGCCACGTCTACCGCACAAGCCACTGTACAACCTACCATCGGGTTGTTACCGATACCCAGGAATCCCATCATTTCTACGTGAGCAGGAACTGATGAAGAACCAGCGAACTGAGCGTCTGAGTGCATACGGCCCATAGTATCTGTCATGCCATAAGAAGCCGGACCGGCTGCCATGTTATCCGGGTGAAGAGTACGACCTGTACCACCACCGGAAGCAACTGAGAAATAAGGTTTACCAGCAAGCATACGCTCTTTCTTGTAAGTACCTGCAACCGGGTGTTGGAAACGAGTCGGGTTAGTAGAGTTACCAGTGATAGAAACGTCTACGCCTTCTTTCCACATAACAGCTACACCTTCACGAACGTCGTCGCAACCGTAGCATTTTACTTTGGCACGGTCACCTTCAGAGTAAGCGATTTCGCGAACAACTTTCAGTTCAGAAGTATAGTAGTCGAATTGAGTTTGTACATAAGTAAAGCCGTTGATACGAGAGATGATCTGTGCAGCATCCTTACCCAAACCGTTCAGGATACAACGCAGAGGTTCTTTACGTACCTTGTCTGCTTTAGCAGCAATTTTGATAGCGCCTTCTGCGGCAGCAAATGACTCGTGACCTGCCAAGAAAGCAAAACACTTAGTCTCTTCGCGCAGCAACATAGCTGCCAGGTTACCATGACCGATACCAACCTTACGGTCATCGGCTACAGAACCCGGGATACAGAAAGCTTGCAGACCGATACCGATAGCTTCGGCAGCGTCAGCAGCATTCTTACAACCTTTCTTGATAGCGATAGCTGCACCTACTACGTAAGCCCACTTTGCATTTTCGAAACAGATCGGCTGAGTTTCTTCACACGTTTTATAAGGATCAAGTCCGGCAGCGTCGCAGATGGCGTTAGCTTCCTCGATGTCTTTGATGCCGTTAGCGTTCAAGGCAGCAATGATACCTTTGATACGACGGTCTTGACTTTCAAATTTTACTTCTCTAATCATAATTTCTTTCCTCCTTATATTATTCGTGACGTGGATCAATATGTTTAACTGCTCCCTGCTCAGGTGTTACGCGACCGTAAGTACCGGTAACTTTCTTCAATGCTTCGTTAGCATCTGTACCCTTCTTGATTTCATCCATGAATTTACCCATGTGAACGAATTCGTATCCGCAGATCTCGTCATTCTTATCCAAGAAGATATTCTTGATGTAACCTTCGGCCATTTCCAGGTAACGAGGACCTTTTGCCAAAGTACCGTACAGTGTACCTACCTGGCTACGCAGACCTTTACCCAAGTCTTCCAAACCTGCACCGATGATCAAACCACCTTCTGAGAAAGCAGACTGAGTACGTCCGTAAACGATTTGCAGGAAAAGTTCACGCATCGCTGTATTGATAGCGTCGCAAACAAGGTCAGTATTCAATGCTTCGAGTACTGTCTTGCCCGGAAGGATTTCGGCAGCCATAGCAGCTGAGTGAGTCATACCAGAGCAACCGATTGTTTCAACCAATGCTTCCTGAATGATACCTTCTTTTACGTTCAAAGTCAGTTTACAAGCACCTTGTTGAGGAGCACACCAACCTACACCATGTGTTAAACCTGAAATATCAACTATTTCTTTTGATTTTACCCATTTGCCTTCTTCGGGTATGGGAGCCGGTCCGTGGTTAGGACCCTTCTTTACAACACACATGTGTTCCACTTCGTGTGAATAAGTCATAATTAGCTCTTTTTTTAAGTTATATAAATTAAAAAACGTAATCCACTTTCTAAAATCGTTCGCAAAGTTACTCCTTTTCTTTATTTATGCAAATCGAGCTATCTGACTTTTTTTATAAAAATAAATAATAAGAGACAGCGTTTCTGTGTATTGCAATCTCCACATTACAATAAAATTAACGGGGATTTTTGAAACTGTACTTTTTCCCTCCGGAATGAACCTTGATGACGGCAGGTTCGGTAAGAGCATATTCGGCCTGTTCGTCATGACTTTGATGTGAGGCTATAATTCGTCCCGATAAATCATAAATGTCGATACGTGCTCCGGCGGAAAGGCCTTTAAGGATAATTCGTTTTTCTTGCCGGATACATTTCACTGCATCCGTTGCATTGGCGGAGGGAAAAGAGATGCTAGTAGTAGTACCATATAAATTGAAATCATTGCTACTTGGGGAGTTATTACTATTTTCATAGCAAGCCTTCATCAAATGATCTACGAGGCTATTGATGTAAAGCTCCAGATAAGAGTATCCGGTTGCCGGTTCTATATCCCGATAGCTTTTTCCGACGGGAAGATATTGAGCAGCCCAGCTATCAGGAATGCCGTCATTATTAGAATCAGCTGGCTTTTCTTCGCTGCTATATAGGAGATAGCCTTCGGTATCGGCTTGCGAGTCAATTAATCCGTTGCTGCTGCCGTTGCTTCCTTCGTAGGTATAATTCCCCTGTTTGGTTTCAGAAACAATACGCTGGTCTATGGCATCCCGTTTCAGGCTGGCACCTGCGTAAGCCAGTACTTTTTCATATGCTTGGGGGGCCGTATGGGTGCTTACGGGTGATACAGTGAACTCGGCGTTACTTTTGATACTTTCTTTACTCCCGTCCGGTAAGTCTGCATTTTTGGTATTGGGATGAATGCCTTCCCAGTTATCGGCGTTGACATCGGCTATCAGGTCAAGCAACTTATCTTTCTTTTTGTGGTTTTGTATCTGAGGACAGGTATTATCGAAATAATTGCCATCTACATAGAATATTCCCCAGACACCTTTGGCATTCTTTTGTGTACCGTCGTCTGCATTCGGTTGGAAAATACGGTTCACAAGCTGGTCTTTGGTAGAAGTGGAAGGACCGGGCTTATAGTAGTTATTAATAAAGTTATAGCTGCCACCCTCTCCGGCGTAACCACTATTGGTAGGCCCCCAATTATAGAATACATTATTTCTCAGGTCAACCAGTTCCGCATCGGGAGTACCGGTGTAGCGGCTACCACAAAGACGGGGAGTCCGGCTGCTATGATGTGCCAATAAATTATGATGGAAACTGGCACCTTCACCACCCCAGATACCACCATAGCCGTGGCCGCCTTTACCGTGTACGGAGTTGGTCAGACTTTCGCTGAGAATGCACCATTGCATGGTAAAGTTCTTGTTGTCATAGAAGGAAGAACATTCGTCGGTACTCCAGCTCATCGTGCAATGGTCGATGATGATGTTCTGGTGGTTACGTCCCCACAAAGCATCATCTTCCGTCTTTTTCTCGTCGCCCATGCGGCAGCGGATAAAACGGATGATAACATTATCGGCCTTCACAGCCACTGAGTAATTCTTCAGACAGATGCCATCACCGGGTGCTGTTTGTCCGGCAATAGTGATATTAGCATTCTTAATTTCAAGTGTGCCGAGCAGGCTGATAGTGCCGGATACATCGAACACAATCGTGCGGTTGCCTTTTTTGAGACCTTCGCGTAGTGAGCCGCTTCCATTGTCATTTAGGTTTGTGACGTGATAAACGTCTCCGCCGCGTCCTCCGGTAGTGGTGTAACGGGCAAATCCCTCGGCGCCGGGAAAGGCGGGAATAGTTTGGGCTTGTGCAAAGACTGCACATAAAAGGATGATAAATAGAAGTGCGTAGTTTCTTTTCATGGTTTTATGATTTATATTCTGATGGGACAAAAGTATGCGTTTTCTGAGTAATGAATGTCGATAAATTCTTTTTCTATGTGGAAGTTTAGGTCTTACTGTGTCATTTTTTAATAAATTTTTCCTATTTTCGCATTAGAATAGAGAAAATAAAAAGCTGGTGGTTACAGAAACTTCTTATACATTTATTAGTATTAGGCTTGATGAACGGGAGTTCCATAATGTTTTTGATAAATATTATGTGGCGCTTTGTTTGTTTGCAAATCAATATACCGAGAATGAGGAAGTCTCTGCGGATATCGTGCAGGATTCTTTTGCTAAGTTGTGGCAGATCAGAGAAGATTTTTTCTATTTGCACCAGGTCAAAGCCTTCCTTTATACTGCCGTACGTAATAAGGCTCTCAATGAACTGGAACATTCTAAAGTGGTATTTGAATATGCTCAGAAAGTAATTGAGAAAAAGAAAGATTCTTTTTTCCATGATGCAGTAGTCGAAGAAGAAATTTATCGGATGCTGACGGATGCAATTGATAAGCTTCCCGATCAGATGCGGGCTATCATGCGATTGGCCATGGAAGGAAAAAAGAATGGAGAAATAGCTGAGTGTCTAAATGTATCCGTTGAAACGGTACATACCCTTAAGAAGATTGCCTATAAAAAGCTTCGTACATATCTGAAGGACTATTACTATTTTCTTATTCTCTTCTATTTGTAAACGGTAGGTTAGAAATAAACGCAGTTTCAGGGTTCTTTCCGTAGTCGGTCCGTAGTATCTCCGTATTATCTCCATACCATCTCCGTGTCATCTCCGTACCAAGTCCGTACTAAGTCCGTTCGTATAGATACGGAGCAGATACGGAGCAGATACGGAGATGATACGGAGATGATACGGAGATAATACGGAGCAGATACGGTTCGGGTTATGAGAAGCTTTTATTTTTTCGTCGATAAATGGAATACGGCCATGTCACTTTCCGTTCCTATTCTGAAAGGCGGTCCCCAAAGAGATAATCCGCTGGAGACGTATATGTGGCTGTTTCCCCACTGCCGATAACCGTGGCTTTGTTCGTAGATATGGTCTGTCACCCAATTCATGGGCCATACTTGTCCACGGTGTGTATGTCCGCTGAATTGTAAATCTACACCGGCTGCCTCGCTTTCGGTCAGTTTATACGGCTGATGATCCAATAAGATGATGGGGTTACTCTTATCTATCCCTGCCATCAACTCTTGCAAGGAGCGGCGGGCCGTGTTCGACCGGTCGTCACGTCCTATCAGTTGCATGCCGTTGGGGAGCGTGACTACTGAATCGCGTAGCAACTGTATGGGGGTGTCTTGTATGAATCGAGCGCTTGCCTTAATGCCACTGATATATTCGTGATTGCCGGGAACCATATAAATACCCAGCGGAGCTTTTAATTCTGACAGTTCCTCCATCATGTTTTCAGTGTAAAGGGGTACTACGCTGTTATCAATTAAATCTCCTGCAATTAATATCAAATCGGGATTTTGTTCATTAATCATTTTCACATACCGTTTCAAGGCTGTTTTCCCGGTTCCATTACCCAGATGCAGATCGCTGACGGCAACTATCTTAACCGGTTTCGCGTCGTCCGCTAAAGGTTTGTCAAGGGCGATGTTGATTATATTTGTCTTAGGATGACGGTAATTATAGTATCCATATCCTAATAAGACGACGGTAAATATCAAAGAGAGGATGAAGCCGTAGTTGAAGGGGACACGGCAGAGCTTCAGCAGATCAAACGCGAGCAGGAACAAAACCATGTATAGAGTGAATATCAGCCAGCCGGTCCCTACTTCATACATGGCATGGGATAAGAAAACCGGCATTTTTATATTGCGGGTTAGCATAGTCCCTATGATGGATAAAGCTGCGAGCCAGAACAAGACGGCCAATGAAATTTTAATTCCACCGGGAAGACCGGATAACGCTTGCGCACCTCTGTAAAATATGTAGGTGTTTCCGCCAAGGTATACAGTAATAAGAATGATGAAGAATATCGGCATAAAATTTATGTATTGAATTTAAGTGGCAAAAATAAGCTAAATTCCGGTTTATTAAAAAAAAAGTGCTTTTTGATTCACCATGATTTCAATTACACCTGTTTTATTATAAAAGACAACGAAAAAAGTTCAATTTATGATAAAACAGGATTTTTATATAGCTAATATTATTGCCAGGCACCTATCCGGTGAAATCACTCCTGAAGAGAGTGCTCAATTGGAGAATTGGCGAAAGGAAGATTCTGCTCACGAAGCCCTCTTCCGGAAAATATGCAGTAAAGAGAATCTTAAGAAACATGTGGAAAAAGGTGTGTCATTTGATACTGCAACCGGTTGGTTGGAAGTACAAAAGCGTATCAGGAAAAGCAATAGCCGGGAACGGATGATGAGAATACTCCGTTATGCCGCCGCTGTTTTAGTACCCGTCTTTTTTGTAGGTATTACACTGAAGTATACTGATCATGGCCATTCTTCTGATAAGTCCGTACTGATTGCCCAGCCCATATTACCGGGAGCTGCCAAAGCGATATTGACTTTGGATAATGGGGAAACTATCAGTCTGAATAAAGGAACGGCAGATGCTTTACAGCAGATAGAAGGAACACATATTCAGGTAGATTCAACCACTTTGAATTATCAGTTGGCACAAACCGCATCCGTTCAGGTAAAACCTGTATATAATAAGGTGGAAATTCCGCGTGGCGGCGAGTATGCGTTGGTGCTGAGTGACGGAACAAAGGTTCATTTGAATTCAATGAGTAGCCTCCGTTTTCCGGTTGCTTTTACTGCGGGTAAAAGAGAAGTAGAACTGCAAGGCGAAGCATATTTTGAAGTGAGCAAAACCGGGCAGCCTTTTATTGTAAACGTCAATGGTATGCAAGTTGAAGTATTGGGCACAACCTTCAATATCTCCGCTTATCTCAATGAAGAATATCAGACAACTTTGGTCAACGGTTCGGTAAGGGTCAGTGCCGAAAAAGGTGAAAGCCTTGTTCTGAAACCGTCTCAACAGGCCACCATTGTTTCGGGTGGCAATTCCATACAGGTGCGAACGGTGGATACTTCGTTCTATACTTCATGGGTAAAGGGAAAGATCAATTTTAAGGACCAGCGTCTGGAAGATATCATGAAGATACTTTCCCGTTGGTATGACATGAATGTGATTTATGAAAATGAAGGACTTAAGAATATACGTTTCGGTTGTAACCTGAACCGTTATGAAGAGATAACTCCTTTCGTCAAGTTGCTGGAAAAGACGGAAGAAGTGCATGTGAAAATCGAAGGTAATACAATAACATTCTATAATTAACCAAAAAATGATTACTATGAGCAAGAAAGGACACAAGAATCAAGCTGAAAGAAGTAGTAGACGTTTATGGATAACGTTGCTGTTTTTTTGTTTCACAGTTACCGGTTTTATGCAGGCTGCCAATACCGTATTTGCACAAACCACTGTCACTGCAACCTTTAAGAATGCCACTCTTGGCGAAGTATTGTGGGAAGTTCAGCGACAAACAGATTTCACGTTTGTGTATAGCACTGAAGATGTGAAAAAGGTGAAAGTAGCAAACTTGATTGTAAACCATGAAAAAATAGCTGATGTACTGGAAAAATGCCTGAAAGGCAGTGGACTGACTTATACGGTTCATGATGGAGTCATTGCTATCAAATCGGTTTCTAAAGTTGAAGCTGTAGCTGCTCCCCAGCAAAAGACTAAAGTAAATGGAACCGTTGTAGATGAAACGGGTGAGGCTGTAATTGGAGCCAATGTGATAGTGAAAGGCACTACTAACGGTTGCACCACCGACCTGGATGGTCATTTTTCTCTTGATGTAGATCACCTTCCGGTTACTTTGGTTGTCTCGTATATCGGCTATATCCGTCAGGAAATCAAGGTTACTTCTGCAAGGACGATTAAAGTGGAGATGGTGCCGGATAATAACCTGATGGAAGAAGTGGTGGTCACTGGTTACGGTACTTTCAAGAAGTCGGCTTATGCCGGTTCTGCTGCCAGTGTAAAGGGAGAAACGTTGAAAGACGTTCCGGCTATTTCTTTTAAAGACCTGCTTCAAGGCAATGCGCCGGGCGTGCAGTTCACTTCTTCCTCTGGTCAGCCGGGTGCGTCTTCTTCATTGAGAATCCGTGGTATGGGGTCTTTCAATGCCAGTAACTCACCTCTTTATGTAATAGACGGAGTACCGATGCGTTCGGGCACCATCAATACGATGAGTTCGGATGCCGGTCTTGATATTATGTCTACCATTAATAGTTCCGATATTGAAAGCGTTACGGTGATAAAAGATGCTGCTGCCGCTTCACTTTACGGTTCGCGTGCCGCAAATGGTGTCGTGCTGATTACGACGAAGAAAGGTAAGGCGGGAAAGCCATCCATTTCATTGAAGGCCGATTGGGGTAGTTCTGATTTTGCCATGGATTATCGTCCGATTATGGGTGGAGAAGAGCGTCGTCAGTATATCTATGACGGTTTGGTAGCCGGACAGATAAAGAAAGGTAAGAGTGAAGTTGATGCAATGGCTTATGCCGATGGGAAAATTGATGACTATGCTCCGGTTCCCTGGTGTGGATATACGGATTGGGATGATGTTCTGTTCAAGAAAGGAAATCACCAGTCTTATGAAGCTTCTCTTTCAGGAGGAACGGATCGGTTCAAGTATTACTCTTCACTTTCTTATCTGAAGCAAGACGGTATTGCCATCAACTCAGGTCTGGAACGTATCAGCGGACGCTTGAATGTGGATTTTCAAGCTACCAGCAAACTGAAATTGGGAGCCAATGTCTTGTTTGCTACGGTTAACCAGGACGTATATAGTGAAGGTACTTCTTATTCTTCCCCTTTCTACACCTCACGTAATGCTGTGGTACCTTCTGATCCTATATATAATGAAGACGGTAGTTGGAATCGTGACTTGATCCGTATTGGTGACCGTAACCCGTTGTTGTCGGCAACTTACGATTATCAACGCGAATATGTGACCCGTACGTTCAACACCATCTATGGTGAATATGAATTTATCAAGGACCTGAAGTTTAAGTCTACTTTCAGTTATGACTATGTAATTACGAAAGGTAAAGACTGGAGTGATCCGCGTACTTCCAACGGTGATGATATCAACGGTGGCATGAGCAAGAAGTATTATGAATACAATAAAATGGTATGGGCCAATCAGTTGAGTTATAAAACTACAATTGCTAAGGATCATCATATTGATGCACTGGTAGGTTACGAAATAGACGATCAATACCGCGATTATCTGTCAGGATATGCCACTAACTTTGCAACTCACGATAGAAATCAAATCAGTAACGGTATGAAGACGGAATCGGTCGGTGGTAATGATACCCGGACACGTATGGTTTCTTACTTGATGCGTTTGAACTATGATTATAAGAACAAATACTATTTAGGCGGCAGTTTCCGTACGGATGGTAGTTCCCGTTTCCAAAGAGATAACCGTTGGGGTAATTTCTGGTCATTATCCGGTGCTTGGCGTATTATTGAGGAAGAATTCATGTCTCCGACCAAGAATTGGCTGACCGATTTAAAAATACGCGCGTCGTATGGTGTGAACGGTACTCTTCCGTCTGATTATTTTGGATACATGGGATTGAGCAGCCTGACTAACGGTTATCTGGAGCAACCGGGTATCATTCAGTCGCAGCTGCGGAATGACGACTTGCAGTGGGAGACAAACTATAATCTGAATCTGGGTTTGGATTTTGCCTTGTGGAATCGTATCAACGTTACTTTGGAGTATTACACCCGTACCACCAAGAACCTGTTGATGGACCGTCCTATCTCCATGACCACCGGCTTTGGCAGTTACCTGATGAATATCGGTGAAGTAAAGAATAAAGGTGTGGAGTTGGAAATCAGCTCAACCAACATCCAGACTAAAGATTTCTCATGGAATACAACATTCAATATTTCACATAACAAGAATAAAATTGTAACCCTGGATGGCATGCAGACGGAAATAAAGAGTGGTTCTCAGATTCGTAAAGTAGGAAAGTCGTACCGTACTTTCTATATGATTGAATTTGCAGGTATCAATCCGGAAACCGGTGCTCCCCAATTCTATACGAATGATGTGGACGAAAATGGAAACTACATTAAAGACATCACCGAAGAAATCAATAAAGCTCATGCCATTGTTCTTGATAAACATGCAGAACCGAATGCTATAGGCGGTTTATCAAATACGTTGCGCTATAAATGGTTTGATCTGAACTTTATGTTCTCTTACCAGTTTGGTGGTTACTCTTATGACAACTGGGCACAAAAAACCGAGCATGGTGGTAATGACCTGGAAGCTAACATTCCGTCCTACTATAAAGACAGTTGGAAGAAACCGGGAGATGTCACAAAATATGAGTTGTTCTACGAGAAACCCTCTGTAGCAATGAATAAAGTAACGACTACCCGCCGTCTGCACAGCACGGACTTTATCCGCTTGAAGACGCTGACATTCGGTTTCACCGTTCCGAAGGACTGGACACAGAAAATCGGTATCGAGAACGTACGTTTGTATGCATCGGCCAATAACCTCTGGACATGGGCGGCATACGACTATTACGATCCGGAAGCGGTGAGTGGCGGTACTGCCATCTGGGGAACTCCTCCTTTGAAGACTGTAACTTTTGGTATTAATGTAAATTTCTAACCCGATAAAAACGATATATTATGAAACCATTAAAATATTTATTTATCAGTTCCATGTTGTTCGTCGCTACTTCTTGCGGGAACAGCTGGTTGGATTTGGAACCTTCCACTTCGGTAGATACTGAAACCAGTATTAAGATATTGTCGGATGTTGAGTTTACTCTGAACGGCATCTACAGCACGATGCAGAGTTCGGATGCTTACTCCGGACGTCTGGTATATTACGGAGATGTGACCGGTGATGACATGCAGGCTGTTAGTTCTACTAAGCGTGTGGCCAACTATTACCGTTTTAATTTTACCAAGGATGATAACCCTTCCAGCCATTGGTCTTATCTTTATTCTATTATCCAGAATTGTAATCTGATTTTGATGAATATTGATAAACTGGCTATTGATGAAGAAGACAAAGCATACCGTGATGATTTGAAAGGAGAGGCACTGGCCATTCGTGGTCTGGCATTGTTCGATCTGACCCGTATCTTCGGTTATCCGTATCTGAAAGATAACGGGGCATCGCTGGGTGTGCCTATTATAGAAGGTCTGTCCACGATTGATAGCAAGCCGACACGCAACACTGTAGCTCAATGCTATACGAAGATAATCGATGATCTTACCCAAAGTATTTCTTTATTGGGCGAGAAATTCAATAAGGGTAAAATAAACAAATGGGGTGCAATGGTGCTTCTCAGTCGTGTTTATCTTTACAAGGGTGAGAATGCCAATGCATTGAAAATGGCGGGTGATGCCATTACAGGTGCAGAAAAGAATAAATACGCTTTGTGGACCAATGAAGATTACCCCACAGCTTGGGGAGAAGATGCTTCGGCCTCCAAACCGGGTGAAGTATTGTTCGAAATCGTAAATCTCACTACTGACAGTCCGGGTAAAGAAAGTATGGGTTATCTCAATTCTTATGACGGTTACGATGATATGTGCATCACCTGCTCTTTCTATCAGTTCCTGAAGGAAGACCCGAAGGATATACGTCTTAAGTTGCTGAGCTTCGATAAAAAATATTATGCTTATGTAAATAAGTACCAGCCGCAGAGTGAAGAGAATATTGAAGATGCCAATATCCCGCTGATTCGTCTTTCCGAGGCTTATCTGAATGCAGCCGAAGCTGCTGTGAAGGTGAATGATAATGATGCTGCTGTTAAGTATCTCGATCCGATTGTGAAGCGTGCTAACCCGGATAATACAGTGGTGGGACAGACTATTACTTTGGAGAGAGTGCTGAACGAACGCCGTAAAGAACTGGTTGCCGAAGGACACCGCATGTATGATGTTATCAGAAATGGGTTAACGGTGGAGCGTAAGGATGTAAAGGATAGTAATCTGAGTAAGACCAAGCATGATACGAAGTATATGACCTATGACTGGAATTTCTATATGATTGTACTTCCTATTCCCAAGAAGGAAATGGATGCCAATCCTAATATGGAACAGAATCCTGAATATGGTGGAAGATAATTTTAATAAATGATATATGACGAGTAAGACAAGTTTCATGAAGTACTTTCTTATCGCATTTACTCTAATGTTCATTAGTTCCGGCCTAAACGCCGGAACTTTTGGTTCAGACGATAAGAAGAAAGACAAAGAGAAAAAGGAAGAGTTATCGGCTGACGGACCGTATGTGCTTTATCAGCCTGATGGTAAAACGCGTGTCATCAGTGTCGATAAGAAAGGGAAAATTACCGACACGACTTATGCTGCACTACCCGAAGATTTTACTCTGCATGTGGTAGATCATAAAGGGCGGTTTCCGTTTGATGTGAAATTGCATCCTGTGAAACGTCCCGATTGGCAATATCGGCAACCGGAGAAAGTGTTTGTTATGTCCGACCCGCACGGTAGGTTGGATTGTGTTATTAGCTTGTTGCAGGGCAATGGGGTTATCGATAAAAACTATAATTGGAACTATGGTAATAATCACCTGATGGTTATCGGTGATATTTTCGATCGTGGAAAAGATGTACCGCAAATATTCTGGCTGTTTTATAAGTTGGAAGATGAGGCTGCAAAAGCAGGTGGAACTGTTTCTTTCCTGTTAGGGAATCATGAGCCGTTGGTATTGGCCAATGACTTGCGCTATACGAAAGATAAATATAAAGTGCTGGCACAGAAATTGAATATGGATTACCCTAAACTTTTTGGACCCGATACGGAATTGGGTAAATGGTTAGGAACTCGCAATACGATGCAGACCATTGGCAGCGACCTTTATGTTCATGCCGGATTAGGCAAGAATTTTTATGACCGTAATTTAAGCATTCCTACCGTGAACGAAGAAATGGGTAAAGCCCTTTTCATGAATAAGAAAGAACGCAGGGCTCTTTCTCCATTGACAGCATTTCTGTATGGTAATGATGGTCCTATCTGGTATCGTGGCCTTGTACGTACAGATGCCAAGTATCATCCAATGGCACAGGACAGCCTGCAAATGGTGATGGAACGCTATAAAGCCAAACACATTATCGTAGGACATACCATCTTCAAGGATATTTCTACTTTTTATGATGGCAAGGTTATCGGTGTCAATGTAGACAATAAAGAAAATCAGAAGAAGAAACGTGGTCGTGCATTGCTGATTGATAAGAATACTTACTTCGTTGTGGGAGATAAAGGAATTCTGCGGAAATTGTAGCGATTTAAATTATCGTTTAGTTCATTACTTTTCGGTTTTGAGTCAAAAGCCGTACGTCCTATTTATTGCGCGGATGTCCTGCCATAAAATGGCTTCTTTTCTCACGGGAGTTTTTTATATATTTACCAGCACACCGTCACTTTTGGAGTAAGAGGCAGATATATAGTATGTTATCTGTGCTGATAACAGTGACGGTAAGTGTTGGCAACTGTTTTACCGTCACTCTTTTCGTTCTGTTTGTTTACAAAATAGCCAGCTAATAGACTTGTTGTCAGACTGTAATGCTGTTTTTTGCATTTGTGGCTGATATTGGTACGAATACTCTATTTTTGTCTGTATACTATGGGATTTCATTGCTCCGGAATGAGTTCACTGTTACCAGTTCTATACACATGAAGTCTGTCCCCTATGGTGAAATAGCAGTTCCCTCTTCATGGGAACGACAGTTTCCCTTCGTGGGAACGAGCGTTCCCCTTAATGGAAACGGCAGTTTCTCCTAATGGGAACGAAATAGGGTGACTTATACTAAAACTGGCAAGTTTCTTGTCGAAGTGTACACCTGCCAGTTGAGCCAGATGGAGTGCTGTTTCCTGGGAATTGTAGAAGGCAATTATTTTTTATTCAACAGAATTGGGGTAAATCTGGTAAGTAAGCATTATCTTTGTGGGCGCCAAGATCGCAAAGATAGTAATGATTAAGATGAAAGTGATATGACATCAGGAACTAATCGTGCGGAATATAAGCGGCATCTTGCCGATGATTTGGAAAGAGAGGTTATAGCTTTTTAAAATTATCTTGTGTGGGATTATATATTGGTATTTATAAAAATGGAACTTCTATTGCATAAAAAAGTACCCCGCAAGTCACCCCGCAAGTGAGATAACTGACCAGAGTATTGGATAGAGAAAGGAAGATTACTTAAAAAGTCGCTTTAACATATAAGAAGATTATGATAGAAATTACTGATGCCGCCTTGCGCAAAGCAGCAGGCGAGGGGATGGATACTTTTATTCAGGTATTTACCGACAGATATAAAGAAGTGATAGGTGGTGAACTAACCGCTGAATCCATGCCATTACTGACAGGTGAGCAGCACACTTTACTTGCATACCAGATCTTTCGTGATGAAGTAATGGATGGTGGCTTCTGCCAGTTGATACAGAATGGGTATGGTGGTTATATTTTTGCCAATCCATTTGCTAAAGTGATGCGTCTGTGGGGAGCAGAAGATTTCGGTAAACTGGTATATAGAGCTAAAAAGATTTATGATGCCCATCGTGAAGATCTGGAACGGGAACGCACTGATGATGAATTCATGGCTATGTACGAGCAATATGAAGCTTTCGATGAACTGGAAGAAGAATTTTTGGAAAAAGAGGAAGGAATCACAGCTATGGTAGCCAGTTATGTAGATGAACATCTGGAGCTGTTTGCTAAAATCGTCTGACAAGAGAGTTTTTGGGCAATCTTGTCTGCACACCTACATCCATGTGCCTGAAACCCTTTGCTGATAGGAGGGGGAGGTATGTGTAGGTAAGCTGAAAAAGTGGTGTAGATAAACAGTTTATCTACACCACTTTTTGTAGAATATTTACAAAAAAAAAGACTTATCTTCTTGTCTGACAGTTGATAATTCGATAAATGCTGAATAGAGGTATTTTGTGTGAAAAAGCAGCGTTTTTGGGTCTTATTATCTCTAATGTAGGGCTTTCTTCCTCTCAAAATCGTATTTTCCCTCTTTCTTCCTTAGGATTTATCCGTAAATGACTAAAGAAAGATCTCTTTTCCTTTACTTCTAAAAGTACATACCCTTAATTTAAAATGTGGTTAGGTCTAAACTAAAACTCTATCCCCCAATTGTGGACCCGTTGGTTTCCATCTGTGGGCTATCCGTTTTTTAATTGTGGGCTGAATAGCCCGCAATTGGAAAACAAAGATTAGAATAAGGCATAGTGATAAAAAGGTTAAAGTAAAGTAATGTTTTACTTTAACTTTATTGCTATTTATCTGCTGTTGGGAAGATGTTCGCCACAAGTACACTGTTTGGTTGTTACACTTTTCTTTTCTCTGATATTACGTTGTTTGTGAATTGATGTTAAATAGGAGGCAAGGGGTGCAGTATTTAGATTCATATTTCATTTACTCTTAAAAACAATGAAAAAACGAGGAGAGTGCTATGCAACTCGATTCTTTTATCTAAATTTGCAAACTCTAATATTTATAGAACAATGAAAATGGCTAAATTAAAAATCTGGATGGTTGCCCTTACCTTAATAATGGGTGTTTCTTTATCTTCATGCTTAAATAGCGAAAGTGATCCTATATATAGTGATGCTTTTCCTGTTAAGTGTGTGAATTTCTATCCTCCCACTTTTCAGACTATTAATGGACAAAAATTAGTTTTATCAGGTTCCTCTACAGCATCTTTTAATATGGGAGAACTTTATATGCTATATTTCCAATTTAATACGGAAGAACAATCAGTTGATGCACCTTCTATAAATGTAACAGTTTGGAATGGCATTGAACCGATTGCCTTAAATGCAAAGAATTCTGAAGGACCAACCGGTATTTCTGAATCTACCAAAGCAAACTCGGCTCTATACGCTTTTTCTGGCATTGTATCTTCCTCGACAGGGAGCCGGAATATAGATCCGGCTGTTATCTTTGATAATGAATATTTGTATGTAACCCCTGTATATTGGGTAAAACAGGAAACTGGCGATGAAAAGCAAAAAGAAGAGTTAGCAAAACATGCTTTTGTACTTACTTATGATTTAGAAAGTATTAAGCAGGGAGATGAAGAACTTGTTTTGACTCTTAATCATGTAATTACAGAAACAAGTGAGGAGGAGGTTAAACGCGAAGCATATACTTCCACGATTAAGGCATATCCATTAACTTCTGCACTGTATGCATTTCAATCTAAAGCGGGACAGAAGCCGACTAAGATTAAGTTGGTAGGTCAGGTCAATACTTCGAAGAATTCTTTGGAAGGAGCTACTGAACAAGTGTGGGAATATACAGTTAAATAATTTGGATTATAAAGCATTATTCCATATAGCAATGTTACTGATTTCCTCTCCGGCCAAGGCCTGGGAGGAAATTCGTTTGGAAGAGGATAGGCGAAAAGTATTTACTGCTTTTGTCTATCCTATGATTGGTTTATGTGGATTGTCCGTCTTCATCGGTTCTTTGCTGGCGAAGGGATGGGGCGGTCCCGAGAGTTTTCAATATGCCATGACGCAATGTTGCGCGGTGGCAGTATCCCTCTTTGGAGGATATTTTCTGGCTGCGTATCTCATAAATGGGATGCGCGTTAAAATGTTTATGATGGACAGTGACATGCCGTTGACGCAACAGTTTGCGGGCTATGCGCTGGTTGTTCTTTTCTTGCTCCAGATTATTATCGGCATATTGCCGGACTTTAATATCATCGGATTGCTGTTGCAGTTCTATATTGTGTATGTGGTGTGGGAGGGGGCTTCCACGTTGATGAAAGTAGAAGAAAAAGACCGGTTACGGTTTACAATCATTTCTTCCATCCTACTGATTGCCTGTCCTATGCTCATCCAGTTGATATTCAACAAGCTGACGATGGTGCTTAATTAACGTTTGAAATCATGAAACAAGCTCCTGTTAATATAAAAAATAAGCGCGCTACATTCGATTACGAATTGGTAGACACTTATACCGCGGGCATTGTGCTCACGGGTACGGAAATTAAATCGATCCGCATGGGTAAAGCAAGCCTTGTGGATACCTTCTGTTACTTTGCCAATGGCGAGTTGTGGGTGAAGAATATGCATATTTCCGAATACTTCTACGGTTCGTATAATAACCATTCGGCACGCAGGGAGCGCAAACTCTTACTTACTAAAAAAGAACTTGATAAACTGGCGCGTGGAGCAAAAGATCCCGGTTTTACAATGGTTCCCATTCGTATGTTTATTAATGAAAAAGGGCTTGCCAAAGTGGTGGTAGCCCTTGCTAAAGGTAAAAAGCAGTACGACAAGCGCGAAGCGTTGAAAGAGAAAGATGATAAACGCGATATGGCGCGGATGTTTAAGAGATGATTGTTTAACGTGGTAATGTGATAAAGTGATAATGTGATAGAGTAATATCACTTTACCACTTTATCACATTACCATTCTATCACTGAATACAAATGGTTTCTATTGAAAAGTTGGTGCGTGAGCGCATCCTTATTTTAGACGGTGCTATGGGCACCATGATACAACGGTACAACTTGACGGAGGAAGACTTCAGGGGGGAGCGCTTTGCTGACATCCCCGGGCAGATGAAAGGAAACAATGATTTGCTTTGCCTGACGCGCCCTGATGTGATACAGGATATACACCGTAAATATCTTATGGCAGGTGCCGATATCATTGAAACCAATACGTTTAGTTCTACCAGTGTCAGTATGGCCGATTATCATGTGCAGGAATATGTACGTGAGATGAATCTGGCTGCCGTTAAACTGGCACGTGAAGTAGCTGATGAATTTTCTACACCTGATAAACCACGTTTTGTAGCCGGCTCTATCGGACCTACCAATAAGACTTGCTCCATGAGTCCCGATGTGAATAATCCGGCTATGCGTGCGCTGACTTACGATGAACTTGCCGATGCCTATCGGGAACAGATGGAAGCTTTGCTGGAAGGTGGAGTGGATGCTCTGTTAATAGAAACCGTATTCGATACATTGAATGCCAAAGCAGCTATCTTTGCTGCGGAAAAGGCGATGGAGGCTACAGGCGTTCAAGTTCCTGTTATGCTGTCCGTTACCGTATCCGATACAGGAGGACGTACTCTGTCGGGACAGACTTTGGAGGCTTTTCTTGCCTCGGTTCAGCATGCCAATATCTTTTCGGTAGGCTTGAACTGCTCGTTTGGCGCCCGCCAGCTGAAACCTTTCCTGGAACAGCTTGCTGCCCGTGCTCCTTATTATATCAGTGCATATCCCAATGCGGGGTTGCCCAACAGCCTGGGACAATATGACCAGACGCCTGCCGATATGGCGCATGAAGTGAAAGAGTATATTCAGGAAGGGCTGATAAACATCATTGGCGGTTGCTGTGGTACGACCGATGCATACATCGCCGAATATCCTGCCTTGATAGCCGGTGCTGTTCCCCATGTTCCTGCTCCGAAATCCGAAAGTCTTTGGCTTTCCGGCCTGGAATTGCTGGAAGTGACTCCTGAGAAGAACTTTATCAATGTGGGAGAACGCTGCAATGTGGCCGGTTCCCGCAAGTTCCTGCGTCTGGTTAATGAAAAGAAATACGATGAAGCCCTCAGCATTGCCCGTCAGCAAGTAGAAGACGGGGCGCAGGTGGTGGATGTAAATATGGACGATGGCCTGCTGGATGCACAGGCTGAAATGACTACTTTCCTCAATCTGATTGCTTCTGAGCCTGAGATTGCCCGTGTTCCTGTGATGATTGACTCCTCTAAATGGGAGGTAATCGTTGCCGGATTGAAATGTCTGCAAGGAAAGTCCATCGTGAATTCAATCTCTCTGAAAGAGGGAGAAGAAAAGTTTCTGGAACATGCCCGCACGATCAGGCAATATGGTGCGGCTACCGTAGTAATGGCTTTTGATGAAAAAGGACAGGCGGATACATACGAGCGTAAGATTGAAGTGTGTGCCCGTGCTTATCAGCTTTTGGTTGAAAAAGTGGGCTTTAATCCTCATGATATTATCTTTGACCCTAACGTCCTTGCCGTAGCTACGGGTATGGACGAACATAATAATTATGCTGTAGACTTCATCCGGGCTACCGGTTGGATACGTAAGAATCTGCCGGGTGCGCATGTCAGTGGTGGCGTTAGCAATCTTTCATTCTCTTTCCGCGGCAACAATTATATCCGTGAAGCCATGCATGCGGTGTTCCTTTATCATGCCATCCGTGAAGGAATGGATATGGGAATCGTAAATCCGGCTACGGCTGTACTTTATACCGACATCCCTGCCGATATACTGGAACGTATAGAGGATGTGGTTTTAAACCGTCGTCCCGATGCTGCCGAACGCCTGATAGAAACTGCTGAACAACTGAAAGCAGCTGCCGAACAACAGAAAGGTAATGCCACTGATAAACAAGTTGCTCCTCTTTCATGGCGTAATGGAACAAGTGTGGAAGAACGTTTGAAACATGCTTTGACAAAAGGAATTGGTGACTATCTGGAGGAAGACTTGGCAGAAGCCCTGAAGCTTTATTCGAAAGCTGTGGATATCATCGAAGGTCCTTTAATGTCAGGTATGAACTATGTAGGTGAGCTCTTTGGCGCCGGAAAAATGTTTTTGCCCCAGGTGGTGAAAACAGCCCGTACCATGAAGAAAGCCGTTGCCATTCTTCAGCCTGTAATTGAAGCGGAAAAACAAGAAGGCTCCACCTCCGCCGGAAAAGTCCTGCTTGCCACGGTGAAAGGTGATGTGCATGATATAGGCAAAAATATCGTTTCTGTGGTCATGGCCTGCAATGGTTATGAGATTATAGACCTTGGTGTGATGGTACCTGCCGAAACGATTGTTCAGCGTGCCTTGGAAGAAAAGGTGGATATGATTGGACTCAGTGGTCTGATAACCCCGTCATTGGAAGAAATGGTACACGTGGCTATGGAACTGGAAAAGGTAGGTGCCGATATTCCTTTATTGATAGGTGGCGCTACTACCTCTCAACTGCATACAGCATTGAAAATAGCTCCTGTCTATCATGCTCCTGTAGTTCATCTGAAAGATGCTTCGCAGAATGCAACAATAGCCGCCCGCTTGATGAATCCGAAAGCCAAAGAAGAATTAAAAGAAAAATTAAGTTCAGAATATCAACGGTTGCGTGAAAAGAGCGTTACGCAAGCACCGAAGACTGTTTCGTTGGAGGAGGCGCAGAAGAATAAGCTGAACCTTTTTTAGTTACGAGCTACATGCTACAAGCTACGAGTTGCTGCGCTATGTATGTAGGAAAGGGGCAAATTTGCTCTAAACTATTATACCGAAAGGAACTTGTAGCTCGTAACTCGTGTAGCCCGTAGCTCATTCACTTCTTTATCTTCTTCTTATACGTCTCATACCTCCCCATAATATCCCTCACAAAGTTATATGTCTCTATTCCACGGAAGTATCCGTTTTTGCAGACAGGGTCGGTGAAGTATTCTTCATTGCTTTTCAATAAGATGAAGTTTTCTACATTGTCTTTCCAGACATACTTGTTCTTTCCATATTTCTCAGCCAGTGCCATTGCATCCTGTACGTGGCCGATACCCGAATTGTAGGAAGCAAGTACGAAGTTGAGCCGCTCCTCTTTCGGTACTGAAGAGAAACTTTTACTGGTAGCATTGATATATTTTATGGCAGCTTTCACACTCTCTTCCGGATTCTGTTCTTTTCCTTCGGGCATTCCCATTGCACGTGCTGTAGCAGGCATCAGTTGCATTAGCCCTTTGGCACCAGCCCATGAAACGGCAGTCGTATCAAAGTTCGACTCCGTATACGCCAGAGAAGCAAGTAATCGCCAGTCCCAGTCTATTTCCGAAGCATACTTTTTGAATAATTCGTCGAAATGTGAAATCTTTCCCTCACGAAGAGAAAGGATAGAAGTGTGTGGAGTTGCCTTGCTGATCTCAAAATATCTCTTCATACTGGCAGTGTAGGCGGGAGAAGTCATATTCTCTTCATGCCATTTATTAGCGGCTGCTGCCAGTTCCGGACTATCCTTGCGCACTGCCCAGGAAGCCCTTTGGTCGAAACTGATGGATAATTTAATATTCAGGTTGGGGTAATACGTAGTGTTAAGTCTGGCTACGTCATTATCGGCTACCGTATAAGGAATCTTGCCCTGGGATACTTGTGTGATGAGATCTTCTACTGAAATGCTGTCATTAGTCACTTTGTGGATATGGATGCCGCCACCGAGTTCTTTATCCAGATTTACCAAACGGTCGTAATATTTCCCGGGCTTTACATATACATCCTTACCTATCAGTTCTGTTACATCCGTCAGCGGTTTTCTCTTCCCACCTGCGCGTTGCACAATAACCTGGTGTGTGATGACCTCTTCACCGCAATAGATCAGACTATCTTTTAATTCCTTCGTGATGGGGACATTGTAGGCAATGATGTCTCCTTCGCCTGCCAGTAACTTTTTTATAAGTCCCTGTACATTCCTTGCCACCACTACGCGCAGTTTCACCCCGAGACTTTTGGCAAACTGTTCACTCAACTCGTACTGGAACCCCATTTCCTGGCCACGATAGTTGAAGTAAGAAGTAGAACTGTATAGCGTCAGTACAACGAGTTCACCGCTATCTTTTATCTGTTGCAAATCGCCCACAGCTTCATCGGGCATGGAACCATGCCGTTTATTTCCGCACCCCGACAGGCAGCACAGACATAGCAAGAATATTAAGATACTTCTATTCATTCAACTATATAAATAACTGAGACGCCTCAGTTGTTCATTTATCAGAGATGCTTCTTTATATACATCGTCAGAATATCGATTGCCACCTGATTATTTCCTCCTTCGGGTATAATCAGGTCCGCATATCGTTTGCACGGTTCGATGAATTGCAGGTGCATAGGCTTCAAGATACGGGTATACCGCTCCATAACCGCTTCTGCCGTACGTCCACGCTCCACTACATCCCGTTGTATGACACGAATCAGACGTTCGTCCGGATCAGCATCCACAAAGATTTTGAGGTCCATCATGCTGCGCAGTTTCTTGTCGCACAGGGCAAGAATCCCTTCAATAATCACTACTTCCCGTGGCTCGATATGAATCGTTTCGGGCTCTCGTGTACAAGTAAGGTACGAGTAGGTGGGTTGTTCAATGCTTTTTCCTTCACGCAGCATGGCTACATGTTTAGATAAAAGACTCCACTCGAAGGCATCCGGGTGGTCAAAGTTGATGTTCTGTCGTTCTTCTACAGGTACATGGCTACTGTCCTTATAGTAAGAGTCTTGCGGTAACAGTACCACTTCACCTGCCGGCAGGCTTTCAATGATTTTACGTACGACGGTGGTTTTTCCCGAGCCAGTTCCGCCTGCAATTCCTATTATTAACATCCGTTTAAGTGTATATTTAAAACAAAACGAGTATTTTTGCGGTTAATATTAATCGCTTCGGTTGACAAATATATAGATAAATCATTAAAATTGCAAAGTTATGGTCAAACACATTGTATTATTTAAATTAAAAGACGAAGCTCCGGCTGACAAAAAGCTGACAGCAATGAAAGAATTCAAGGCCGCTATCGAGGCTTTACCAGCTAAAATATCTGTTATACGTAAGATAGAAGTTGGACTCAATATGAATCCCGGCGAAACTTGGAGCATTGCCCTCTACAGCGAATTTGATACGCTGGACGACGTGAAATTTTATGCTACTCATCCCGAGCATGTGGCAGCAGGCAAGCTGATTGCTGATGTAAAGGAGAATCGCGCTTGTGTTGACTACGAAACAATTGACAGTTGACAATTCGTAATTTGTAATTCGTAACTCGTAATTAAAATCATTGTATGAAGAAAATATTATCCATTTGTCTGTTGCTGATTGCTGTCGTGGCACAAGCGCAGATACAGGAGCCCGTCAAGTTTAAGTCGGAACTGAAGACGCTTGCAGCGGGAGAGGCGGAAATTGTATTTACCGCTACTATCGATAAGGGTTGGCACGTATATTCTACCGACCTGGGTGACGGTGGTCCTATCTCGGCTACCTTCAATGTAGAGAAGATATCCGGTGCTACAGTTGTAGGAAAGTTGCAGCCGAAAGGAAAAGAAATAGCTTCTTATGATAAGTTGTTCGAGATGAACGTACGCTATTTTGAGTCCACGGCACAATTTGTTCAGAAACTGAAGCTCACAGGAGGAGATTATAAGATAGAAGGTTTTCTGGAATTCGGTGCTTGTAATGATGAAAACTGTTTGCCTCCTACGCAGGTAGAGTTTAATTTCTCAGGTAAAGCAGAAGCCGCTAAAGGTGCAGCAGCCGCAACTCCTGCTGAAAAGGTAACAGCTCCGACAGAGGAAACGAAACCGGAAACTCAGCTTGCTTCTCAAACTGAAACACCAGCTGATACAGCTTCCACTGGTATAATAGGTGGTGCAGATGGTCCGACGGATATAAATGTGGCAGGCAATATTGACTTGTGGAAACCTGTCATCAATGATCTGCAATCTTATGGTGAAGCCACTTCACAGGACGACATGTCATGGATTTATATCTTTATCACCGGATTCCTCGGTGGACTGCTGGCATTGTTCACGCCTTGTGTGTGGCCTATTATCCCTATGACTGTAAGTTTCTTCCTGAAACGTTCCAAAGATAAAAAGAAAGGTATTCGAGATGCCTGGACGTATGGCGCTTCTATCGTGGTGATTTACGTAACTTTAGGTTTGGCCATTACGTTGATCTTCGGTGCCAGTGCACTGAATGCACTTTCCACGAATGCCGTGTTCAATATCCTTTTCTGTCTGATGCTGGTTGTGTTTGCAGCTTCTTTCTTCGGAGCTTTCGAACTGACGTTACCTTCTAAATGGAGCAACGCAGTAGATAGTAAGGCAGAAGCAACAGGCGGTTTGCTCAGTATCTTCCTGATGGCATTCACGCTTTCACTGGTGTCTTTCTCTTGTACAGGTCCTATTATCGGTTTTTTGCTGGTACAGGTATCTACAACAGGTAGCGTGATAGCTCCGGCTATCGGTATGCTTGGTTTTGCTATTGCTTTGGCATTGCCGTTCACACTGTTCGCCCTGTTCCCGTCCTGGTTGAAGTCTATGCCGAAATCAGGCGGTTGGATGAATGTCATAAAGGTTACTCTCGGTTTCCTGGAACTGGCTTTCGCTCTAAAGTTCCTCTCTGTAGCCGACTTGGCTTATGGCTGGCGCATTCTCGACCGCGAAACGTTCCTGGCATTGTGGATTGTTCTGTTTGCTTTACTGGGCTTCTACCTGTTGGGCAAGATCAAATTCCCGCACGATGATGACAATACGAAAGTGGGAGTGGGCCGCTTCTTTATGGCACTTTTCTCACTGGCATTTGCCGTATATATGGTTCCCGGTTTGTGGGGGGCTCCGTTGAAGGCGGTCAGTGCTTTTGCACCGCCTATGCAGACTCAGGACTTCAACCTCTATAATAATGAAGTGCATGCCAAGTTCGATGATTACGACCTGGGTATGGAATATGCCCGTCAGCATGGCAAACCTGTAATGCTCGACTTCACCGGTTATGGTTGTGTAAACTGCCGTAAGATGGAGCTTGCCGTATGGACAGACTCTAAGGTAAGTGACATTATCAACAACGACTACGTACTTATTACACTTTATGTAGATAATAAAACCCCGTTGACCTCACCTGTTAAAGTGACAGAAAACGGCCGGGAACGTACATTGCGTACAGTAGGCGATAAGTGGAGTTATCTCCAACGCGTTAAATTCGGTGCTAATGCACAGCCCTTCTATGTGCTGATAGATAATGAAGGTCGCCCTTTGAATAAATCTTATTCGTATGACGAGGACATTCCTAAGTATATCGAGTTCCTGCAAACAGGATTGGAAAACTATAAGAAAGGAAAATAAACGAACGAATGCCCGGCTGATATCATGCGACCGGGCATTTTTTATTAATCAATAACTTTATGAGACATATTGTAGACATCGAGACATGGGAGCGCCGGGACAATTACAATTTCTTCCGGGGCTTTGTAAATTCCTGGTACTCCATTACCACAGAGATTGATTGTACCGAAGCCAGTGCCGCAGCGAGAGCCTCGGGCCATTCCTTTTTTCTCTATTATCTGTATGCCGTAGTGCGTTCGGCGAATGAAGTTCCGGAACTCCGTTATCGTACCGACAAGAACGGACAAGTTATTTTTCATGATGAAGTGGATATCATTTCTCCGATAGCTGTTCCTGGAAAGACCTTTTATACGGTTCGGATTCCTTACCACGAAGATTTCAAACGCTTTTATGCCGAAGCGTATGAGTTGATAACCAATATCCCCGAAGATGGCAATCCTTATGGTGCCGAAGAGGAGTTGGCAAAACAGGGAGATTATGATGTAGTGCATTTAAGCGCTGTCCCCAAGATGTATTTTACTGCTACCACCTATACGCTGGCCGAAGCCGGTAATGGTTGCAGCTACCCTTTGATGACTTCCGGTAAAGCGGTAACCCGCGAGGGGCGTCTGGTATTTCCTTTATCCATTTATGTAAATCATGCCTTTGTAGATGGTTCGCATCTGGCATCATTTTTTCAAAAGATAGAAGAGCACCTGAAACGAATTTCACAGGGATAAATTGATAGAATAAGTAAACTATACTTTTTCTTATTTTATCTTTTCCCTTTTTTATTTCCCGGATTTTACATACGTTTGCAGCATCTATTAAACTTTTGTTTCCCGAAAAAAACTAAAGATTGCTATATGTGTGCAGATAATTCCTCAGAAGAACGTTCACTCATTCTCCGCTTGATAGAGGGGGATGAGGACGCCTTTTGTGAATTGTATGCTACTTATAAAAACCGTCTGATATACTTTGCAATGCGTTTTCTGAAGTCGCGGGAGTATGCAGAAGATGTTTTTCAGGATGCTTTCACTGTAGTTTGGCAAAGCCGCCGTTTCATTAATCCCGATGCTTCTTTTTCTTCCTATCTCTACACCATCATGCGCAACCGGATACTGAACCAGTTGCGCAATGCCGCTAATGAGGAAAAACTAAAGGAAAGTATTCTTTCACAGGCATTGGACTACACGGAAGATACCAAACGTGAAGTAATGCTGAATGATTTGAAATCCCTCATTTCCCATGCCTTGCAGCAGCTGACTCCCCGCCAGCGTGAGATTTTCGAGATGAGTCGTGAAGCCCAGCTCTCCCATAAAGAGATTGCAGATAAGTTGGGCATCTCCGTCAACACCGTTCAGGAGCATATATCTACCTCCCTTAAGTTGATTCGTACCTATCTCATTAAGTATTCAGGCAGTGAATATGTGGATTTGCTGTTGCTGCTAATTTGCCTTAATATATAATAAATGTTAATCACGCCCCAGATGTTTTCCTTTACTGTGTATTACTCTATGTAAAGGAAAAGTTTTCATGACCTTTATACTAAAAAAGCCCGCACAATGAAGAATGATGTAACAGACAAATCTATAATGCGCCGTTATCTGGACGATTTGTACACCCAGGAAGAGGCACGTGGATTATTATCCCGACTGAAAGATGATATTCATGCCCCAATGCTGGATGAGCTGGCAACAGATGTCTGGAAAGAGGCCACTATGGAAGAGCTTACTACCGGCATGGAGCGTGAAAAATATAAGGAAGAAGCCGGTCGGTTACTGAAACGTATCGAACATAAGAAACGCACCTGGTTTCGGCGGATAGCCCTGACGGTGGCAAGTGTTTCTGCTGTTGTACTGCTCATTTTCGGGGGAATCAATCTACTGGGCTATATGGATAAGCGGCAGATTTCTTATTTGGAAGCCTCTACCTCTTATGGTGAATCCAGACAAATCCGGTTGCCGGATGGAACACAGCTGATCTTAAATTCCTGTTCTCGTGTTCGCTATCCGAGTAGTTTTGTAGAAGATGAACGGCAGATAGAACTGGAAGGCGAAGCTTATTTTCAGGTTCAACGAAACGAAAAGCAACCTTTTATTGTCAGGACCGCCCGTTTTGATGTAAGGGTTCTGGGAACTTGCTTTGATGTGAAAGCTTATTCTTCGGATGAAGTTGTTTCTGTAGATGTGGAAAGTGGCAAAGTACAGGTAGATCTGCCTGAAGCGATGATGCGTTTGCAGGCTAAGGAACAAGTGTCGATCAATACACTTTCCGGTGAATACAGCAAACGGCGCGAAGAACGTGATGTTGCCGTATGGCGCAAAGGTGGATTACGTTTTAGCAGCACTCCGGTGCGCGATGTGGCTAAAGAGCTTGAACGCATGTATAATTGTCGCATTACGTTTGCGGAAGGACAGGAGTTCAACAACCTGATTTCCGGAGAACATGAAAATAAAAGTTTGGAGGCGGTACTCCAATCAATGGAATATACCAGTGGCATCCGGTATAGAAAAGAAGGAAATCATATCTTCTTATTCAAGTAGCAGAAAAGCATGGATATACGTCCGGCTGGTAAACGGATGTGTGTTATAATATATGTGAGTATTAATATGTTTAACCTTTAATTAAAAGAGAATATAGAATATGAAAGCACCCACTTAGCGTCTCCTCTAAGAAAAATAGGAGCTGTCTCACAGAGAAGCCCCTATCTTGTAATGCGAACAGGTATTCATTCGTTTCGACCCGCGTGAATCATGTATCGCGAATTACTCCTTTGTTCTAATTAATTTAATCAATTACTAAAACGCACAAATAAATGAATAATCTTCCTAATTCCAAAAGGAAAAGTAGAAATATACATTCGTTTTTAGCTTTTTTACTATTCGTATGCTTGTCATTGATGCCTGATCAGGCGCGAGCTCAGAAGGAAAAAACTGTAACGTTGAACGTTCAGAATGAAACTGTAGAGAATGTTTTTGTTCAGTTGGGCAAGCAGACAGGCTTGAAATTCTTTTATGATCAAAATGTTGTGAACACTGCTCCGCGCATATCTATCAAAGTAAAGAATAGTCCCCTACAGGCTGTTTTGGACAAGATTACGGAGCAAACCAATTTGTTTTTCAATAGGGATAATAATACAATATCTGTAGGTAAACAAAAAATCGGGAATGATGTCCTGAAGTCGAAGACAAGAACTATAAAGGGAACAGTGGTAGATGAAACCGGTGAGTCGGTAATCGGTGCTACTGTAATGGTGAAAGGCACTACTAATGGTGTGACCACTAATCTTGATGGAAATTACACGTTGAACGATGTTCCCGATGGTGCTACCATCTTAATCTCTTATATTGGTTACCAGACTGTTGAGCTAAAGTCTGGCAGTAAGGAACTGGCTAAAATTACATTAAAAGAAAACAGCGAATTACTGGATGAGGTTGTAGTCTTGGGATATGGTAATATTCGTCGTAGTGATGTGACGGGATCTATTGCGTCCGTTTCTTCGGAATCTATCTCTAAAGTAGCCTCTGCCTCTGTGGCCGATGCTTTGGCGGGAAAGATGGCGGGTGTACAGATCACTACGGCAGATGGTGCATTGGATGCTGAAATCAGTATTCGTGTACGTGGTGGTGGCTCAATCACTCAGGATAACTCACCGTTGTTCCTGGTCGACGGTTTTCCGGTGGATGATTTGAGTGGTATTCCGCCTACGGACATCGAGTCTATTGATGTACTGAAAGAGGCGTCAATGACTGCTATTTATGGTGCCAGGGGTGCGAATGGTGTGGTGATTGTAACTACGAAGAACCCGAAAACGGGCAAGACGTCAGTACAGTTCAACAGCTATGTCCAGACGCGTACATTGGCGGGTAAATTACCGGTAATGGGCAATTATGAATTTGTGATGGCAGAGTACGAGTATCAGATGATACGTAAAGGATCGGATGAGACCTTTGTCAAGAATTTTGGTTATTATGACGATGTTGAATTATATAAGTATACAGATTCTAAAGACTGGCAGGATGAAGTATTGGGAGGTAATCCGATTTCACAATACTATAATCTGACAGTCAGTGGGGGGAGTGAAAAGACGAAATTTAATTTGAGTTATAACCATAATAAAGATGAGGGACAGTTGATTGGTTCCGGTTTGACGCGTAATAATATTATCCTGAAGTTGAATCATGAATTATTTAAGAATCTGAAACTGGAGACAAATTCCACATACCGCACCCGCACTATTGATGGAGCAGGTACGTCGGGTACCAATATCGTGACGGCTCTCCGCTACCGTCCTACCAACGGACTGACTTCCGGCACAGCCATCGATCCGGATGACGATGATGAGAATCTGGACGAGGACGGTAATTCTTTGAATCAGAAGTACACTCCGTTGGAAGAGAACAAGCAGAATTATAGGAAAAGGAAAGAAACTGCAATCAGCCTTAAAGCGGCTTTGGTATGGGATGTCTTTAAAGGAATGCAGTTCCGTTCGGAGTATGGTATCAGTACAACCAATTCCGGTGATGACCAGTTCTATGGAGCTTTGTCTGGTACGGCATCTGCCGCAGGAATGAACAATATGCCTTCGGCTAAGCGTACAAAAACACATAAAGAATCATATCGTCTTGCGAATACGCTGACCTATCGCAATTTGTTCCGTAAAATCCATAATGTGAACCTGATGATCGGACAGGAAATAAATCATTCGCAAAATGACAATACGTATATGAGTGCACGTTATTTCCCCGTTTCCATTACGGCCGAAGCGGCTCTTGAAAACTTTGCATTGGGTACACCTCACCAAAGTACCAGCTATAAAGCAGCTCCGGACAGAACGGCTTCCTTCTTCGGTCGCGGACTGTATGATTATAAAAGCCGTTATTATTTCAATTTCACATTTCGTGCGGACGGTTCTACCAAGTTTGCACCGGGCAAGCAGTGGGGCGTATTTCCTGCAGGTTCTATAGCCTGGAGAATTTCTAAAGAAAATTGGATGAAGCCGCTCAAATCTGTTTCTGAACTGAAGTTGAGAGCTAGTTATGGTTTGGCGGGTAATAACCGCATCAGTGATGATTTATGGCATAATATCTATCGTGTATATAGCGGTTCGAGCGCTCCCGGTTTTAATAATGAAGACTATAATTATTATCAGTTTGCAGATCAGACTTATTTGTATGACCCCGACCTGAAGTGGGAAACCACCATTACACGGAATCTTGGTTTGGACTTCGGCTTTTTTAAGAACCGTTTAAGTGGTACGGTTGATGTATACTGGAATACAACTAAAGATTTGCTGGTTCCGTCCATTATACCGAACTCGTCAGGATATTCACGGCAGATGACGAATGTGGGCCGGACTTCCAACCGGGGAGTTGAATTCTCATTGAACGGAAAAATCGTCCAGACGAAGGACTTTAGCTTGTCAGCCAACTTCAATGTCGCCTTTAATAAGAATAAGGTTGATAAATTGTCTTCCGGTGAAACGGAGTGGAAAACGAAGGCTTCCCTCTCCAATTGGTATGGAACCTATAATTACAAGATGGAAGTAGGCAAGAGCATGGGATTGATTTACGGTTTTGTGAATGACGGCTTCTATACGGTCGACGACTTTAACTTTGATGAAACCACCAAGAAATGGACATTGAAACCGGGAGTTCCGGATAACTCTTCCTTTAGTTCGGGCAACTTTAGCTTCAAGCCGGGTGCCATGAAGTTCAAGAAACTGTCCGATTCGGAGTCGGACTTGATAACGGAAGAAGATATGACCATTATTGGCGATACCAATCCGAAGGTAACAGGAGGTTTCGGACTGTCCGGCAGTTGGAAGAATTGGGATTTTACTGCGTTCTTTAATTATATGTGTGATTTTGATGTGTTCAATGTAAATAAACTCTATCTGAACTCCGCTGTCCGTCGCAACTATTCTAATTTGTCAACGAATATGAGTCTGTCACGCCGTTTCCGTTATGTGGATGATGCGGGTGTCAATGTTTCCAATGATCCGGTTGCACTGGCAGAATTGAATAAGAACGCCGCGACTTATTCGTGGATGTCCGTTACTCAGGGTATCACGATGAGCGATTTGATTGAAGACGGTTCGTTTCTGCGTCTGAGTACCCTGACTGTGGGGTATACGCTTCCGCAACGTTGGCTGAGCCGGGTGGGGGTTAAGAGCCTGCGTCTGTATTTCTCCGGCAGCAACCTGTTTACTCTGACGGGGTATAGCGGTTACGATCCGGAAGTGAACATTCAGAAAGGTCTGACTCCGGGCATCGATAACAATGTGACTCCGCGTAGCCGGGTTTATACACTTGGAATAAATTTGAATTTTTAAAAATAGAATATTGAATCATGAGAAAACTTTATATTCCAGTTATCATATTGATGATACTTACATCTTGTGAAGATTACCTGAATGTAAACTCTCCTTCCACTTTTGATAAAGATTATATCTTTAACAGCGAATCGGAGATTGCCACGGCTGTCAATGGTATGTATGTACCGATGGTCAGCGGTAAGGGGTGGGTAGGTAACATAGCCCAGAAGATGCTGTTCAATACGGATGTTGAGTTCACTACGGTCACCACGTCGTCCAATCTGAAAGAGAGTGCTTTCGAACCGAGTGCAGGTGATATCAGTTCGTATGGCAGCATCTGGACAGGTATGTATGACGGAGTAAACCGGACGAATGACGTGATAGAAGGTATCGAGCAAAGTCCCTTGTTTGAGGCTGCCGATAAAACCAAACCTTCCCGGGTGATGCACTATTATGGTGAAGCGAAAGTTTTGCGTGCCATGTATTATCTGGAATTAGTGAGAAACTGGGGAGACGTGCCTTATAGGAGGAAACCGGCGGGAAACAAGGATGAACTGTTTATCGGTGCAACCGACCGTGACATTATATTGGCGGATATGATCAATGATCTTATTGAAGTCGAGCCGGTGATGTGGTATGCGGAAGAATCGGACAGGGGAGTGGAAGCTGCTTCAAGAGAGTTTTGCCAGGGATTGATTGCCCGCATGGCATTGTATAGAGGAGGATGGACTCTGCGTCCGGATTACTCGAACCCTGCTGCTATCGGTTCAATGCAGCGCAATGATGACTGGCAGAAATACTATGAAATAGCTGAAAAATATGCAGGCAAAGTAATTAATGAAGGCAAACACTCGCTGAATCGTTCATTCCGTCAGCTTTGGGTGGACGAATGTAGCTGGGTCGTTCCGGTGAATGATGATAATATTTTCGATGTACCGGCAAAGGTAGGTGGTTCCGGAGAGTTGGGATATTCTTGGGGAACCTATATCGTTTCGCAGAAGAATTCGGAAGGACAGAATGCATCCAATGCTCCGCACGGATATTCTTCGGGAGGTTCAAAACTGGCGCTTACTTATATGCTGTCATTTGATCATAAAGACTTGCGCCGCGACCTTACGTGCGAGATGTTCCGTTATGAAAATTCGGGAATGACTAATATCGTACAGAAACCTATAGCTGCCCTTACGGTTTATTGCGGGAAATGGAACCGCCTGTTTATGGCAACCCCTTTGGGCAGCACTTCCAATAAAGGTACTGGAATAAACTACACTTATATGCGATATGCAGACGTACTGCTAATGTACGCCGAAGCTGCCAATGAAAACCATAACGGGCCTACGGCACAAGCGAAAGAAGCCCTGAAGAAAGTTCGCAACCGTGCTTTCGCGGCAGAAGATCAGGCGGAGATGGTAGACGCCTATGTCGATAAACTTACTTCTAAAGAAGATTTCTTTGATGCGATAGTGAAGGAACGCGCTTGGGAATTGGGAGGTGAGAAGCATAGACGTTATGACCTGGCACGTTGGAATCTGTACGGAAAAACCCTCTATAACCTCTATTTCGACTGGATTACTTTAGGAAAAGTAGCCCGCACCAAGCAATATGAGAATGCGTCCACTGCGTTTGAAGAGCCGACTTATGATGAGCGTTTCAATTCCTATCCGGCTGTGGCTTATTACAGAATGGTTAATGCCGTGAATCCGCCTGCCGTCTGTGTGTCGCAAACCATAGACTGGTATAAAGAAGGAGGCAAGAGCTCTTATGATGAGTCTTTTGAATCATATCCTTCAAAAGCACCTACAGGATACACACTTATAAATATGTGCAACCAGTATTGCACGCAGGTCAAGAATACTTCGAATCCGCGTCAGTGGGTACCTGCCCCTGCCGTACTGTTCTCATTCTATGGGTATATCAACGAATCGAATGCGGCAACAGTGAATCCGGAAGTCGATCCTGTCCGTTACCTATTGCCTATACCGCCCGATGCATTGTCGAGCCATCAGGGACTATTGAAGAATTATTATGGATATTAAAAAAGAGAGTATGAAAAAGTTATTGATATATTTGATACCTGTATTGGCATTTTGTCTATTGAATATTACTTCATGCAAGGATGATGCGGAAGATCTGCCCCGCTTGTTCAGGCCTTCCTTCATAGCCTCCTCCTGTTTTGCGGAAGGTAATTCGATTACCCTTGCCTGGAGAACATCCGGAGAAGCGACCTCTTATACGGTGGAGCTTTCACGCGACCAGACTTTCCAGTCGGAACCCGCTGCAACGCAGACGGTAAACAGCGGTAAGTGCACTTTTGCAGGGTTGCGCTATGAAACAGGTTATTATGCCCGAGTAAGAGCAAATAATGAGAGCTTGAATATTATTTCAAACTGGACGGAATATTCTTCTCTTATCACCACTTTGACGCGTGTCATACCCAAAGTACTTTATGCATTGGATGAACATCAGATAACGGAGAATTCGGCTGTGATAGAGTGGAGGGTTTCTGAGCAGAATCCTGTGGATGGTGTTTCCATCTGGCAACAGGGAAATGGAACGGATGAAAAGCATTTTGATTTGTCCGGATCGGAAATAGCTTCAGGTAAGTATGTAATTTCAGGTTTGACTCCCCGTACATCCTACTATGTTGCATTGACCAATAGTAAAGCTCCCGAAGGTGCGGAAAAGTACAACCGGCAGAAATTCACAACAGCCGGTATGCCTTCCGGTGCCGTACTGGTGACGGACGGCGTTGACTTACTGTCGAAGATAAAGGAGGGAATGGATGATGACAGCCAATCAAGTTTGATCTTTCAATTGAAAAATGGGGTTGATTATTATCTGTCGGCAAACGGACTTCCCGAAAGTAGCACCGGTGACATCAAACTGACGAAAAGCATTGCATTCTTGGCTAATCCCGGAGACCGTCCTACGCTCTATATACGTAAAGGTGGCTTTATCATTAAACCGGAAGTGAATAAGATTCCTGAAATCGAATATTTTATTGTTGAGAATGTGAATGTCAAAGAACCAATCGTGTCCGGTGGAAGTGGTGGTAGTAAAACACGCTTGTTGAATATCAGCAAACATGATGCCGGAACTGATATCACGATAGATCGTTTTGAAATCCGCAACTCCGATATTGTCCTTCCTTCTACCGTTCTGATGATGAGCGATGCCAGCGAAGGAATGACGACCATCAACCATATCCGGATCGATAACTGTCTGGTTACCGGAATCAATGACACCAAATATGTGACGAAACAATTCGGATTCATACACGCCATCAATAAAGGCTCCAATGTCTGGAATGATGTTGCTGTAACGAACTCCACCTTCTATGAGTTTTATATCTCGCCGGGCGTCTTTGGAGTGCTTACTGCTGATGTACCGGTTTCGGCTAACGCTAAGGTTTCTATCTCGAATTGTACATTCTATAATTGGGCTACAAGCAAGTCGTCGTATACGGCAATTGGCGATTTCTCAAAACTGTCTGTGGCATTGCCGTTATCCGTTAATGCCTGTGTGTTTGGATATAGTGCAGGAAAAGCGCTGGTTCCGGGACAAACCAACCTGACGGGAAAGAATAATTATTGTACCACAGACTTTGAACAAGCGGCCGATACGGGACTGACGTTGATAGATCTGGGCATGTCGGATTCTTCATTTTTCAGGAATGCCAAAGATGGTGACTTTACGATTATCAATACCGAGTCTACGGTTTATACTCAGGAATATGGTGACCCGCGCTGGATAACGGTTTCCGAATACTAACTTATTGATAAAAACAGAAAGTGTAAGATTCTGTAAGAGGGCTGTGCTTAGTATGGACGGATTTTGATCCGTCCATACGGGTCGCCTGTTGACTTACACTATTAAAAATAGGAGATTAGAATAATGAGATATGCTACAATTGGAATACTTCTTCTGGCATGGGTTCTGCTAGCCTGCGATGAAAAAGAGGAGGTTTCCGGTCCGTCTGTTCCTTTCCCTGATTATGGAGAAGTACTTGCTTTTCCGGGAGCAGAAGGGTACGGGCGCAATGCGGTAGGCGGAAGACGTGGCGAGGTTTATCACGTCACTACGCTTGCTGACTTGGGAAAAGGCTCTTTGCGTGATGCGGTGAGTAAACCCGGAAGAATCGTTGTTTTTGATGTTGCGGGAATCATTCGCCTGCAATCCCCGCTTGCTTTTTCCAAGAATCTGACTATTGCTGCACAAACGGCTCCCGGTGACGGAATTGTCATTTATGGAAATCATGTTTCTTTTTCCGGGGCCGACAATGTCATTTGCCGCTATCTGCGCATACGGATGGGGGTGAACGGGAAAGACGGTAAAGATGCCGCCGGTGTCGCTTACGGAGCGAATATGATTTTTGATCACATGTCGGTCACCTGGGGACGTGATGAATGTTTTTCCATCAATGGAGATCCGAAGAAACCGGGCGATCAGCCCCGGAATATAACTATCCAGAACTCCTTTATAGGGCAAGGCCTGCAACCACATTCTTGCGGAGGACTTATCCAGACTACGGCTGAAAATGGAGTGACCTTATACCGTAACCTGTATATCGACAACAAAACCCGTAATCCGAAAGTGAAAGGCCTGAATCAGTTTGTAAATAACATCGTTTACAACTGGGGTAATGGCGGTGCTTATATCATGGGTGATACGGAACAGACTTCCGAAGCCGATATCCGGAATAACTATTTCATAGTAGGTGCTACTTTAAATTATGATGGGAAAACGCTGGGATCCACCGCTCCCTTCACGCGCTATAACAAACATTTCCGTGCCCATTTATCCGGTAACTATTATGATGAAAATAAAGATGGAGTGTTGAATGGTCGCGAACTGACCCGTGAAGATTGCACGAAACGGAAACAAGAGTCTGGCACTGAAGTCGTGATAACTCCTACTTTTCTGGATAAACCGTCGGATGTGCATCCCACTATCGAAGGCTTGATGACCGCTCGGGATGCTTACGAGTGGATTGTGCAGCATGGCGGAGCTTCATTACCCGCCCGTGACCAGGTAGATAGCT
This sequence comes from Bacteroides cellulosilyticus, assembly GCF_020091405.1. Classification (NCBI taxonomy): domain Bacteria; kingdom Pseudomonadati; phylum Bacteroidota; class Bacteroidia; order Bacteroidales; family Bacteroidaceae; genus Bacteroides; species Bacteroides cellulosilyticus. Next base: position 6,219,530 of record NZ_CP081903.1, on the reverse strand, counting down.
ATCTTGTTGAAGAATTAACTTCATTGGGTAAGAAAGGAGGAATCATTCTCACGGAGATGGACCTGCCTACACAAGGCCCCGGTGAAATAAAGTTGGGGACCAAACCACTGGATACGGATAATGATGGTATGCCCGACGACTTTGAAGATACATACGGACTTGATAAAAATGATCCGTCCGATGCTATGAAGATAGCTTCCAACGGATATACTAATATTGAAAACTACATATTCCTGATAAACAAATGAAAAAGATATATACTTATTTGATCTTCTCATTCGCCCTGCTGTGCAGCACTTCATTGATTGCGCAGACCAATGAGAAAGCCAGAGAAACTGCTGTAATGATTGCCGACCGCATTCTGAAGTCAACAACCTATGATTTTGTAGATAAGAAAAGCGGCAAGACCTATACATCGCTCAAAAACGTACCTTTAAATAAGAATGTGAAAGTACAAAGCAAATACCTGGATTGGCATTACACAAACGGAGTCACTAACATAGCTCTGATGGAGTTGGGAGATAAATTAGGTACTTCGAAGTACGAGAACTATGTTCTGAAGAACATGAATTTCATTTTCGACGATGCAAACCAGGACTACTTCCATCGCCTGTACGACCAAACATTGGAGCAGGAAGGTTGGAGAGCCGTGAACCATGTGAATTGGCACATGATTTACCGGAATAAACGTCTGGATGATAATGGTCCTATGGGCGCCAGTCTGATTGTGCTCAACCGCCGTCATCCGGAACAGGCTTTCCAGAAGTATATCGACCAGACCGATCATCACCTGATGGTGTCCGAACCTCGTCTTGCCGATGGCACTATTGCCCGGTTATGGCCGCATGTCAATACCATTTGGGCCGATGATGCCTTTATGGCCCTATCTTTTCTGGTCAGGATGGGAGAGGCGACAGGTGATGCTAAATACTTTGATGATGCAGCCAATCAGATATTGAACTATACCCGCTACTTGTGGTGCCCTGAAAAAGGATTGTACTATCATTGCTATCACACGGATAATAAAGCGCATGGCGTTGCCCATTGGTCCAGGGCAAACGGATGGGTTTTCATGGCTACTGCCGATTTGCTGGCACGAATGCCCGCCGACCATCCGATGCGTGAAGATGTCATCCGGAACTTCCGTATGCAGGCGGACGGACTGATTCGTTATCAGGATGCGAACGGATTGTGGCATCAGCTTCTGGATAAGGAAGATTCCTATGAAGAAATCACGGGAACCGCCATGTTCGTCTTCGGCATTGCCAGAGGGGTGAAACAAGGGTGGCTGCATCCCGACTATATCTATGTGGCATGGGAAGGGTTGAAAGGCATGTTCACTAAGATTACTCCAGAGGGTGATGTAACGGCTATCTGTGCAGGTACAGGTATAATGCCCGCTTTGTCATTCTACTATAACCGTCCCCAGTGGAAGAATGATCCGATGGGAGAGGGGCCGGTGCTGAGGGCATTGGTGGAAATGATAGATGCACCCAAGTATACGGAAATCAAGGCCGAACAGCAATACGATAAAATCAAGTGATTTCTTGATATTACAGGAATATTACAGAATTATTACAGAATCTTTCTTTAGCTTTGCATCTTCTAAGAAAATAAGTTGAAGTAAACCTTTGAGAATGATATGCTAAAGAAATATTCTGTATTACGGGGATTTGTCATATTGTGTGTAGGACTGCTTGTCTTCTGTCTGCCTCCTTTGCAGGCACAGGACAGTGATTTCGTGACTTGGAACAAGATGAAAGCCCGGCACGATGTATCTTCCAAAGTGGAACTTTACGGAGATGTCGAGATGCGTACCCGTGACGCACTGGATGAGATAGACCGTTGGGGCTTCGGCGTAGGTACTTCTGTTCTTCTTCTTCCGTTTCTAAAAGCTGAGGGCGGTTACGAATACCACTACCGCAACCGTGGTGAAGACGGCTGGAAATCCCGGCACCGTTACCATGCGGGCGTCTCTTTCACTCTCAAAAAACGACAATGGACGTTCACCCTGCGCGAACGTTTCCAGCATACTTTCGACGGACACGGAGCGGATGAATTCCGTCTCCGCACCCGCTTGAAAGCGGCCTATAAGGTAACTACATGGTCACCGTATGTTTCTTTAGAGCAATATCACGGCCTGGGCAAAGATGAATGGTTTCATGCCTCCCGCTTCCGTGCCCGCGGTGGGGTGGAAGCTAAACTGTCGTCCTCCTGGTCGGCAGATGTTTTCTATTGCTACCAGCACGAGAGTGATCTGGACAGGCATATTCTAGGGTGGGAGTTGATTTACCGGTTCTGATTCATACTCTTTCTTTTCACTCATTTATTTGTAGATATGCGATGTGTTTACTATTTATTCGCCATTGGCTGATGAATTCAATTGGACTGATTTCTTTTCAATCGGCTTTAGTCATCATACTGAAATCATATCCAAAGCTAAGACTTTGGAAGCACGATTGTATTATATACATAAAAATCTCCCATCCATACCCCACCTTTGTCAAAAATGACTATATTTGCCCGTATCATTCTATCTTTTAACCTTAAAAATACAGTTTAAATGCAGCGTAAAACCCCGCAAACATCTGATATTGAAGATGAAACACTTTTTGCTAAAGTGGAGCGGGGAGATGTAGAGGCATTTACTGCGGTTTACAATAAATATCACAAACTGCTTTATGCATTGGCCTATCGCTATTTGATGAGTTCCGCGATGGCAGAAGACGCTGTGCAGCACGTATTTACCCGTTTCTGGGAATTCCGTTCGGAGCTTCGGGTGGGCATCAGCCTGAGAAACTACCTGATAACAATGACTAAAAATCATATACTCAATGTGATACGCAATGAGAATACTGCCCTTACCAAGAATTATGAGATAGCCCAAGGTACCCCTGCTTACGAAGATACCCTTGTTGACAGTCTGGAAAAGAAAGAACTGATGTCCATCTTTTATAAGGCAGTCGATATGCTGCCGCCCCAGAAGCGGGAAATCTGCCTGATGAAAGTGCGTGAAGCACTCTCCAACCAGGAGATAGCCGACCGCCTGAAACTCTCGATCAATACAATCAAAACCCATTATTCCGATGCGCTGAAACTGTTGCGCATCCATCTGGGAAAATTGCTAATTTTTGTTACGTACCTCACCTTGTTAAGGTATTTAAGTGTCTATTTAACAGTATGAGTACAGAGAATATGAATATACCTACAGAAAAACAGATACAGGAAGTACTGGCAGGCACATCTACTCCTGAAGTTGCCCGGATTGTAGCGGCTTGGTTTGCTACGGATGAGGGTGCGGCCTATCTGGCTAAAAGTATGGAACGTGACGCCATACAAATCAAACAGGGATTCGAAGAGCTCTATGTCAATCACGAAATCCCGTCCGAAGAGATGCTTGCCCATATCCGTCGCAACATCCGGCAGAAGCGCGTCCGCAGGATTGCTTTCCGTGTGGCTGCCGTACTCATTCCGTTTGTGCTGCTGATAGGGCTGTTTGTTCAGGTGAATACCCGTGTCGATCTGCTGGGTGATTCTGGTTACGAAGAAATCTATGTGCCCAAAGGTGAGCGCCTGCAAATGATGTTTCAGGATGGCACACGTGCTTATATAAATTCAGATTCACGCCTGAAGTATCCAAAGAAATTTGCGTTCTCCAGTCGTGAAGTCTACTTGGAAGGTGAGGCTTATTTTGTAGTATCGAAAAATTCCCGCCGGCCTTTCATTGTCAATCTTAACGGACCTGCCGTACATGTTTTGGGAACCTCGTTCGATGTTCATGCCTACCCGGAGAATCGGGATATCACTGTTTGTCTGGACGAAGGTCGTGTTAATCTGACGCTTTCTTCTGATAAGAAATATCCGTTGAAACCCGGTGAGAAGCTTGTCTATAACAAGGAGAGTGAACATTGCACCATTACCCGGAACTTGGATGCACAGATTTCTTCTTTGTGGAAAAAGAACGTGATCGCTTTCAAAGATGCCCCATTGTCCGAGGTTATCAAGGTGCTGAATCGCTGGTATGATGTAGACTTCAAGATAGAAGACGCGACGGTTGGAGATGTATACTTTACGATTACGTCAGAGAATACGCTTCTCGAAAAAGTTCTTCAGGATTTGGAAAAGATTGCACCGTTACGGTTTGAATATAAGGAGGCTGAAAGGGAAGTGATAGTCACAAGAAAAAAAGAGGATTCCCGTCTAATGCATTGATTATGCAGAATATCTAAACGTAAATTGCCAATAAACTATTCCAGACGTTCTATCTTATCTCCGCTAAAGAGAAAGTAAGTACCATTTTGGAAATATGGAAATGAGTAATAATTCAAGACTATTCTATCGGCAAGTTTTGATTTTGTATTATTCACAAAAAACGGTGATTTTTGCCGGTATCGGCAAGAAATAGCTGCCTTTTATCTTTTTTGTCTTCTATGAACGAAGTTTCTTTATCAAATAGAACAGTTTATATTACCCTCAGATTTCTTGCACGAAACTACTGCTTATAATAATAAAAGTCGTAGATTTGTACAAATCATCATAGATGATTGGACAATTATACGCAGATACATAGAATACAAGATGACGAGCTACATTTAGAACCGCCAATGACGATTCTTTGCTTTTAAGAGTCTTTTTCCTGATTTATCGAAAAAAAATCTTTTTTCTCTCACCCGCTCCGAAATCTTGTGTGTCTACTTAGTATAAAGCGAATTTTTATACTAATGTTAATCTAAAATTTAAGTTATGAAACACAAGATTTTACTTGTCCTTCTTTTGGGCTTTATGACTTGTTTAACAGTCTCTGCTCAGAAAGTGACTTTGCAATTCCGGCAAGTTAAGTTAACAAAAGTCTTTGATGCCATTACACAACAAACCGGGCTGACTGTGGCATACAGTCGCCCTACAGTTTATCCGGACAGGATTGTTACCATTGAAGCAAAAGATGAAGAGCTATCGAATGTGCTTAGTAAATTATTCACTGGTACGGATGTGGTTTTTGAAATTGGTGAGAAGAAAATCTATCTGAAAGAGAAGAAGACTTCGGACTCTTTACAGCAAACAGGGAAAACAAAAAGGATTTCAGGTACTGTTATTGATGAAAAAGGCGAACCTGTTATTGGTGCCAGTATTTTAGTGGATGAGACGTCTAATGGTACGATAACTAATATAGATGGTGAATATTCTTTGACAGATGTTCCTGAGAATTCTACTCTGACTATTTCGTATGTTGGTTATAAGACTATTAAACTGAAAGCATCCGATAAAAATCTCTCCAATATAATACTTCAGGAAGATAGCGAATTGATAGATGAAGTAGTGGTGGTGGGGTATGGTGTGCAAAGAAAAAGGGATGTAACAGGTGCAATGACTTCTGTAGATGCAGCGAAGATTGCTTCTGTACCTGTTACCTCTGCCTCCGAAGCTTTGCAAGGACGTGCTTCCGGTGTATTGGTTTCTCAGGATAATTGGGCACCGGGTACTTCTCCGTCAGTTTTAATTCGTGGTAAACGTTCAATCAATGCAAGTAATGAACCGCTGTATGTGGTTGACGGTGTTCCCATCACAGGTGGGCTTCGTGAAATTAGTCCTTCGGATATTGCATCAATGGAGGTTTTGAAAGATGCGTCTGCTACAGCTATTTATGGTTCCAGAGGTGCTAATGGGGTTGTATTAATTACGACAAAACAAGGAAAAAATGGCAAAACAATGGTTGATTATAACGGTTATGTAGGGGGGCAAACAATCCAAAATAAACTTGAACTAATGAATGCAGCTCAATATGCAGAATACACACGTGAAGCATATCGTAATACGAACAGTTCAGGCAAGTATACTTCAGATAGTCCCGATAAATCAGCCGATATGGCAAATCCGATGTTTAAGCAGGATGCTTATGTGCTTGAATCTTTAATGATGGGATATGATGAGAACGGGAATTATAATCCTGGTAATGTCCGCACCGACAACTGGTTTGACCATATTACTCGAAACGGAATTGTAACAGATCACCAAATAAGTGTCCAAGGTGGAAATACCAAAACTAATTTTCTAGCTTCGGCCACTTACAACAGAGTGGATGGTGTTATTAAAGATAAAAGCTATGAAAGATATTCGGTACGTTTAAACTTGAATCATGAAATTAATAAATGGTTTAAGTTTGGATTACAAACTCAATACTCACATTCGATCGAGCAGCGTGGGAGTGGAATGGAAGGAGATCAATACATGTATAGAATCAGTCCTCTAGGAGCTTTGCGAAATGATGATGGAACTCCCACTGAACTAGTTGCGGCAGATGCTCAAATGTGGAATCCTCTAATGAATTTAGTTGATGGGGCAGTGTCTGCACCTTTGAAGACCAGCCGTTATTTAGGTAGTTATTATATAGAAGTAACTTTTCCTATTGAGGGACTAAAATTTAGAAGTAATTTAGGTTTGGATTCACGTACAGTACAAGATTATCAATTTTATTCTTCTAAGACATCGAAAAGACAGTTAGGAACATCATATGCTGAAAATGGGATGAGTAAATACACTATGATGACTCTTGAGAATATGTTTTTTTATAATAAGGATTTTGGTAAAGACCATTCATTAGGGCTTACATTACTGCAATCTATACAAGAGGATAAAAATGAATCTAATCAAGTGGGAGTACAAGACATAGCTTCAGATAAACTACAATATAATGATATTGCTTCGGCTTTAACTGTTGATAATATTGGTAGCAAGTTGGTAAAATGGAATATGGCATCTTTTATGGGACGTGTGAACTATAGCTATAAAGGAAAGTATTTATTTACTGGTTCTGCACGTTATGATGGTTCTTCGCGATTGGCGGAAGGACATAAATGGGTACTTTTCCCTTCAATAGCTCTGGGATGGAGAATTAGTGAAGAATCCTTTATGAAGAAGCAAAATATTATATCCAATTTAAAATTAAGGGTAGGTTGGGGTAAAACTGGAAATTCAGCAATTGATCCTTATATGACTAAAGGTGGGTTAAAATTAGCTAAATATGTATGGGATAATGGTGGTAAAGAAGTATTAGGATATGCTCCATCAATAATGGCTAATGATGCATTGACGTGGGAAACTACTAAACAATGGAATATTGGTTTAGACTTTGGGCTATTTGATAATAGACTTAGTGGTGCTATAGACTTTTATTTGCAAAATACTTCCGATCTTCTGTTGGAAAGGCAGATTCCTGTGGTATCGGGTTTTGGAAGCGTACTTTCAAATGTTGGCGAAACTCGGAATAAAGGTATAGAAGTCTCTTTATCATCAATGAACATTAATTCCAAAGCTTTTCAATGGACTACAGATGTAATGTTCTATGCTAATAAAGAATCGATTGAGTCTTTATATAATGGCAAGATTGATGATATTGGAAATAGTTGGTTTATAGGGCAACCATTACATGTGTTTTATGATTATGAGAAAATTGGAATTTGGCAGGATACTCCCGAAGATATTGCTGAAATGAAGAAGTTTAACGACAATGGGGCTAGTTTTAAACTGGGAGATATTAAAATCTGGGATAATGGAGACAATAAAATTACTGAAGCTGATAGAAAAATATTGGGAACTACCAGCCCGAAGTTTATAGCTAGTATGGTAAATAACTTTAGCTATAAAGGATTCGATTTTTCTTTCTTTCTATATGCCAGTATGGGTTCTATGCTCAATAATGATATAGAATATGAAAATAAGCCCGGGCGTGCGAATAGTATAGTGATAGACTATTGGACACCCAATAATCCGACTAATGCATATCCTCGTCCTAGTGTGGATAATCAGGAACCAGCTTATGTTAGTACGTTGCGATATCAAAAGGCAAATTATTTAAGAATAAGGAATATTACATTGGGATATACCTTACCTGACAAAATAACCAGTAGATTGAGGGCAAGAAGAATAAGACTCTATTTTGCTGCTAACAATCCATTCGTTTTCACTAACTTCAAGGGAATTGACCCAGAAGGGGCAGCTGGATATACGACGCCAAGTTGCTCTACTTGGATGGGAGGCGTAAATCTTTCTTTTTAAAAATCATTAAATAGAAAATATTATGAAAATTAAATTTATATGTTTTATAATTTTATCAGTCATGCTGCTTCAAGGATGCAGTGATTGGCTACGAGAAGAGGATTCTTCAAAGTTGACGTATGATTATTATTCGACAGAGAAAGGAATTGATGCTGCACTTGTTTCAGTTTATTCATACATGAGATGGGGAGCAAAAGAAAGGTCGGATATGATGAATGAACTAGGAGTAGATCTTTTTACGGAAGCAAGGGATGGAGGTACAAGAGAATCTTTTAATCGCTATGAATCGGGTTTTATGAATCCATCTTTAAAAATGTTGTATCAATTTTGGGAGAATCATTATCAGGCTATTAGTACAGCAAATATAGCTCTGCAAAAAGTAAATGAAAGTCAAGAACTTTCTGAGTCTAAAAAGAATTCAAGTATAGGTGAATTACTTTTTCTTAGAGCTTATTTTTATTATGACTTGGTTCAACATTTTGGGAAGATACCTTTAGAAACGCAAGGTAATTTTGAAGTGAGAACAGACTATAAGCGTGCTTCAGTAGCAGATGTTTATAAGCAAATTATTACAGACTTGCGAACGGCGGAGTCATTGCTTCCTATTGCACTTGCTAATAAGGGAAAAGCCGATAAATATGCTGTAGCACATTTATTAGCTAAAGTATATCTTACTCGGGCAAGTGCAGAAACGGATATTCGTGGTATGCAACCGACTGATTTAGATAGTTGTCTTTATTATTCGGAAAGTGTATTGCCGGAAAATGGTGGAACTCATAAATTGATGGATAATTTTGCAGATTTGTGGAACATGAAAAATATGGGTAATTCTGAAGTTATTTATGCTGTCCAGTTCACAAGTAATCCATTGTTTAATGGTGATGGAAATCAGTTTCATTTGCATTGGAATGCAGCTATGTATGAGAAACAACCCGGAATGATTCGTGATGTGGAAAATGGAAGACCTTATGGTATGATTAGACCGACAGATAAAACTTTGTTGACCTTATTTGATCGTAAAAACGATTCACGTTTCTACAAAAGTTTCAAAATGGTTTTCTATGCTAACAATCCGAAAACACTACCTAAATGGGAAGAACTCTCTTACAATGGACAAGTCTATTTTACACCTGATCCTTCGAAAGGGCAAATAGCCGGTAGTCGAAAAATTGAGTTGGGTGATACAGCCATTTATTTTTCAGTACATAAATGTGGACTAACCCCTAACACTATGGAAATGCGACAATATTTAGCCAATTTTAAGTATGTGTATATGCCTTATGAGATGCATGATATAGAAGGAAATCCTGTCTTGTTAAAGCACTTAGATCCTACACGACCTGATAAAAATACAAAAGAAGGCTCTCGGGAATGGGTGCGTATGCGTTTGGGTGAAACCTACTTGATTGCAGCTGAAGCTGCAGGAAGAAAGGGAAACTATGAATTAGCCGCTAAATATATTAATGTTATAAGAAAGCGTGCAGCATGGGCTGATGGTGAAGTAAAAGCTCCTCAATATTGGAAAGAAGAGGGCGGAGAAATGAATGACACTGAATGTACTTATGATCAGATAAAAGTTACTCCGGATGATCTGAAAGGTGACTTTGTTACTTTTATTTTAGATGAAAGAGGGCGTGAATTGTTAGGTGAGATTTGCCGTTGGGAAGATTTAGTGCGTTGTGGGGTTTTATATGATTGGGTAATGAAATTTAATAAGGAAGCTAAAGCAGCTGGTACCATGAGACCATTTCATAAACTACGTCCTATTCCTCAGAATCACATTGACCGCTTGAAACCGGCAGGAAAGATTGAAGAGGAACAAAATGAAGGATATTACTAATTAATATATATATACTACATACGGCAACCTTACTTTGAAAGGGTTGCCGTATGGTGATGTTTTTTAGTTCTATCTAGGCTGGTAAACCTTTTTTTGAGTATTCTATGATTATTTATTAGGCTCTTATGTCATATGAAGAGCTCTATAATGAAATATATATTTATGGAATATGGCTTCTTATACATTCTCCTTGCTGAATATGAGATGTTTTTTATCTATCATTTATAAACTTGAAGTATGCAAAATTTGAAATATAGTTTTTTGCGATTTATGTGTATGTGTTTTCTTTTGATGTTCATAATGGAACTTGAAGGGAAAGAAACAAGAGCTGTAATTGATTTGCAAGTACTATTTAGCCCTTACACTGATATGGAAAACGGTATAAAAGGAGTTGTTAATGCAGGTGGTAAGATTGATGTGAAAATTTATGCGGAAACAACAAATACACTCGTTTATCATGCTTATATAACTTCCACATCTTCTGCTTTTGCAGGTATAGGCACTGTATATAATAAGTCTGCGTTAGGTTCTGGAGCTATTTATTATCCAAATACATGGAATAGTAGAGATATAAAAACTTCTTTAGGATCAATAGAACGTTTTTCTTATGATTCTTCAAAAATTCATCCATTTCCTTTTTTGAGACATAATATCAATTTGAAAATACAAATTACTGAAGCAAATTCAGTAATGGAAATTTGCAAGATTCCGGGATTAGGACTTATTGATAGGAATGGTGGCAACTATTTATTTCATCCTAATCATTATTGTTATGACTTGAGGCATGCTGCTGATTTTGTAACAAAAGCATGGAGTCATTTTAAATCTCCGGATATAAACAAACCTATAGATTTGATATTAGCTGCTCATCGAGGTGTTTGGGGATTTAATTTAGGAAATAGTTATCCGGAAAATTCTTCCGATGCTATTAGAGAAACAAAGAAATATACAGATGTTTTGGAGTCAGATGTTATGTTAACAGGCGATCATCAATTGATAGCTTCTCATGATTATAGTATGCATCGTTTATCTAACTATGAGGGGGATAAATATATTTTTGAAGTGAACAAGGATGTTTATTCAAGACTAAAGCTCCGAAAGAAAAATACAGAAGTATCTAATTATCCTTACTTGATGTTTGGAGACCTAATAGATTTAGTTAAGGAAGTGGAATTGATTTTTACTGTTGACATCAAAGACTTGAGGGCGCGCTATGATCGTAATGGAAACTGTATAGCTAACTGTATGTATGACCCTAAAACACATGGTGAGGAAGCAAAAAGAAAAATTTTTGCTAGTTGGGTGGAGATATTTAGGGGATGCATTAAGATAGCGATGGAAAAAAATGCAGTTCAGTATGTGGCTTTCAAATTACCTTATTCCTATGATGAAGTAAGAAAGTATATTTCGGAGGATACTTTATCGCAAGTATTGTATATGCCTGTAATCTACCCTGATAATAAAGAGCATTTGAATTTTATAGATGATTGGTATGCAAAAGCAGGCAAGCAACTTGCCGCTTGGCAAACAAATTATAGATATATTGGAGATAGATATTTGGTTCCATTTGAAAGAGGAGGTAAGCAGTATCAAAATCTGTTGCATTATGTTTATGAGAAAACAGGATTACGACCAGGACAATATCCTGAAGAGGCCATGGATCCCAAAGGGGTGGTTAATCGATGGGCAGATTGGAGTATGAAAGATTTGAGACAAGATATTCGTGGAGATCATTTGTTACAAATGACCATTCCTTATGCTAAAATAATGGTAATGACAACGGATAGAACAGATATTTGGGATAAGATAATAGATATATATAACCAAATATCGCAATAATGTAGTATATAGTAGATTAATGCTGTATCAAGCATTTATATTTAGAATAAGATATAATTTTCCATAAAAGGAGGCTTATGAAAAATTTCAATTTAAGATTTCAGTTGTTTTTGGTTGGACTAATGACATTTTTGAACATTTTCTCTCAGGATAATCATAATTATGGTACTCCTCTAGGTAAAAGCTTATTCTATAGAGAAGTTAGAGATGCCAATAGGACTATTTTACGGATGAGTGAGATTGCTCCTGTAACTTCAGGGATGGATGGATTGACTGTTGTTTTCAATATGAGACAAAATTTAAGTCAATTGTCCCGTCCTTTGAAATTGTTGTCTTTTACTAATGGAACGGAAGAAAATTCCTATTTGGATATTTTCTATGATAGTGGAACAATAGTTGTTAGGAGGAAATTATCTTCGGGATCAAATAACTATTATGATTATATATTATATGATCCTATGTTCACTGTTAATCAAGGAGTATCACAATGGGAAGTACATCTATTTTTTACTGGCTTTTTTCTATGGGTGGAAACTAGGGATACTCGAAAATTACTCGAAAATAAATGGCATACTCCTATCTTTTTTGGCATAAATTTGCCTGATCATAATTACATGAACGATTATTTGGGGCGTTCGAATTCTTCTATAATAGTATTTGGCGATGCAAATCCCTCTGCTACATTTACTATGCCTGATGAAATTGCTATTTATGAATTTAAATATATAGAATTGAGAAAAGAATTGCAAACTCACTTTTGTGAAGATAACTAAAAATAGAATGTTTATGAAAAAATGTATATCAATGATAACCCTATTCTTTGCGGTTCATTTATGTGCTCAAGAGATTCCATTACCGCAAAGATGTTTTCCTCTGAACGGAACTAATGCAGAAGATATTATGTCTGGTCAGGCTGCGGATATTCATGGTATTGTTCATGCTTTTACCGATAGGTTTGGAGCAAAAGGAAAAGCCATATCTTTTGATAAAGAAGATAGTTATTTGTCTTTCCCTCTTTTGCCTGGTGAACAAGAACGGAAGGAACTTACTTTGACTTACTGGTTATATGTGAGTCAGGATTCTATCACTCAGGCTTTTTGGACAAAAGATCATGATGGGAATTTATTGCTTGGGATGGGCAGAAAAGGAGTACGGGCTATGTTGAATATCTATCATACAGATAATCAAAAGAATATATTACCGGATCAGCAATGGATGTGGGATGACTCGAACTTTTATGAAGGAGAGGGATGGTATTTCGTGACAATTACCTATGCTGATGATGGTACTCATTTTTATTTGTTTACTCCTAAAGGAAAAATGACAGAGTGTTATTCTGCTTTTACGCCGGATTGGAATCTGCTCACATCAATGTGCATTGGCTCGGTAGACGGTATCCCTGCTGCCGAGATGGATGATTTTAAAATTTATGATGTTACATTATCCAGTGAGCAAGTTTCAATATTATATCAGTCTGAATCGCAACTCAGCATGGGAAGTGAATCATTGATTAATGTAGAAACTGGCATTCCGCTTTGTTCTTCTACTTGGTATTTTCATTGTGTAGGATTCCAGAAAACATTGCAGTATGCTCTGCAAAAGCAAAGTGATTTATCTTTTATAAGTGCTGATGTTGGCTACGATTTATTAGTAATGTCTCATGTGGAATCTGATTATCAGAAGTGGTTTCTTAATCCTTTGAAAGACATTTTAGAAGGAAGAGTCTTTACTATAAGTAATATTGCGACTGGTATGAATCTGACAGGTACACATGAAAGTGTATTTCAACAGGTTATGGATGATACTGATTCTCAAAAGTGGTGTGTTGGGCAAATTGATACAAACAATCAAATGAAAACTTATATGAAGGAAGATAATAGCATGCGTCCTCTATATGAAGAAATTTATTTTGATAAGAGTATACAGGCTATTCGAATTTATATAAGTTTTCCTAAAGTAGAGAATGTGAAAATTCGGCTTATTGGGATTCAAGGAACATTACTTTGCGAATTCGTTTTTTTGGGGGGGACAGTTTTGGATAAGAAAATAAATATACAAACATCTGGTGTCTACTTGGTTACAGTTGAATCAGATTTTTATAAAATAAATAAGAAAATAATTATTAACTTCTAATCAATAGCTAATTATGAGAGCAACAAAATTATATATGATACTAATTGTATTGCTTTTAGGATCATTGACAGGAAACAGTGTTTATGCTCAGTATGCTCCGGGAGCTCGACTTCCATATATAGGATCTTGGGATGATTATGACTGGCTAAGTGGTCAAAAAGGATTTGTTCGCATTATAGGTACGAACGAATCTCTTCCAATAGATAAACGTCTTTTTTCTATTTGGGCAGGAGGTAATAATGGAGAGCGTTTTAGAGTCTCAGCCAATGGTACTACATCTATAGTTGGTGCATTTAATGGTAAACCAGCGTTGAATTTTTATACAGCAAATAATTATTATCTTGGTAGTATCGGTTTTCCAGGTGAAGAGTTAACCATTACCGGGCTTTATGGAATAAGACTTAATCCCAATAAAGAAAATAAAGTATTTATCACAACAAATCAGACATCCATATTTAATTCTCTACATTTATCCCTTATAGGGCATTATGCAGATCAGGGGGTGACCTTTAAGATGGGAAGAAATCAAGAACCCTTGATGGTTTCAAATTTTAGTGGCAAACGTTTACGCATTGGCGCAAAAAGTGGAATAGGTTTTTGGGGAGATGGAAATGCAGGAACGAATGATACCCCCAACTTATTGGTAAATGCCGATGGAACAGTGCTTGTTTCCAATGCTATAACTATGAAAATAGGACGAAATGGTGCCCCTACAGTTAAAGGTGAAATAAATGGAAAGTGGTTAAGAGTAGGAGGCCAGAATGGAGTTGCATTTTGGGGAAATGGCAACATGGATAATGAAGATAATCCACATGTATTGATCAAGGACAATAAACTGATAGTAGGTCAAATGACAAGTCCTGATTATGCTCTGAATGTAGGTGGATCCATATATACAGAAGCTAATGGAATTAAAACATTTTTCGGAAAGGATATAGACAAGGATGATGGTTGGATTGGAACAATGTCCAAGCACGGACTTTATTTGGGTACTAATAATAAAAGTTGTTTGTATCTTGATGCTGACTATGAGAACGTTTATGTTGGGCTGATTGATACTTTTGTTAGTCAGATTCGCCAGGAGTTTAAAAAGAAGTATAGACTGTTTGTTGCCAAGGGAGTACTTTCGGAAGATTATGGTATTAGCCCGCAATCCAGTTGGTCTGACTTTGTATTCAATGAAGATTACGCTTTGAAGACGATTGCAGAAGTGGAGGAGTTTATTTCTGAAAACGATCATCTGCCTGGTGTTCCTTCTGCCAAGCAAGTAGCAGAAGAAGGATATTCTCAGCATGATATGAATAAAATTCTGTTGCAAAAGATAGAGGAACTTACGCTTTATACTATTCAGCAACAAAAGGAAATCGATTCATTGAAAGTACGACTTCAAGACTCTTTTAAATAATCGTTTGAAATTTATAGAAATATTGGATAAGAATTTATATTTATTATGAGTATGAAGAAAATATATATATTTTTATTTCTGTTGGTCACTACCTTGGTCGCTTCCCAGGCAAGTGCCCATAAGCGTTTGTTTATTCTGCTCGGACAGTCTAATATGTCAGGCAGAGCACCGGTGGAAGATGCGGATATGGCAGCTTGCCAAATGGTAAAACTGCTGAATATCGATGGGCATTTTGAAGTGGCCCGAAACCCATTGAATCGTTTTTCGAATATCCGCAAGGATATCGCTATGCAGAAGTTGGGCCCCGGATATACTTTTGCTGAGACATTGTCCGAGCAATTACAAGATACTATATTTCTTGTGGTCAATGCGCGTGGAGGAACCGCTTTAGAGCGTTTTATGAAAAACGATACTGCCGGATATTATGAGAAAACATTGTTCCGTATCAAACAAGCTTTGCGCGAGCGCCCTGACCTGAAGCCGGCAGCTATCATTTGGCATCAAGGGGAGTCGAACCGGGATGATTATCAAAACTATCTGAATCATCTGAATACATTGGTTGCTGATTTGCGTAGCGATTTGGGGATTCCGGACTTGCCATTTATTGCTGGAGAAATAGGACGCTGGAATCCGGACTATTCGCATATCGTAGAAAAAATTGCTTTGATTCCCGATAGCATACCTTATGCCGGGCTTGTTTCTTCCGAAGGGTTGACTAATATTGATGAATTCCACTTTGATACACGGTCGCAAAGAGAATTAGGAAAACGGTATGCGAAGAAATATTTGGAACTGTCAGAGGAAAAGGTTTCAAGATTGGTACAGATACGTTCTAAATTATTTGAACCGAATAGTAAGGAAGTACTTGTTGCCGCCCACCGTGGCGATTGGCGCAATGCCTGTGAAAATTCATTGGAAGCCATAGAAAATGCCATTCAGATGGGAGTGGATATTGTGGAGATAGATCTTGCGAGAACTAAAGACGGACATCTGATTTTGTTGCATGATAAAACGCTTGACAGAACAACTACGGGAAACGGAAAACCTGAAGATCATACTTTGGCCGAAATAAAAGCGTTGCGTTTGCGGAACGGATGTCATATCAAGACTATTTATAAGGTTCCCACTTTGGAAGAAGCATTATTGACAGCCAAAGGGAAGGTGATGCTGAATTTGGATAAAGCTTTTGATTATTTCGATCAGGTGTATGAACTGTTAGAAAAGACAGGAACCACCAATCTGGTGATCATGAAAAGTAATGCTCCGGCGGAAGATGTGAAACGTGATTACGGGAAATATCTGGATAAGGTGGTTTTCATGCCGAAAGTTAATTTGGATGAAGAAGATGCCGTTCGGAAGTTAAATGATTATCTTCGGGTGTTGAAACCAGTGGCTATTGAATTTAAGTTCGCCCATGATACCAATCCGTTGCCTTACGAAGTGAAGAAGATAATGGCTGGGAAATCCCATATCTGGTATAACACCTTGTGGGATACCCATGCGGGCGGGCATGATGACGACTGTTCACTGGCAAACCGGGATAAAGGTTATGGTTATCTAATAGATAATTTGGGCGCAACGATATTGCAAACGGATCGCCCGGCGTACTTGATTGACTATTTGAAACATAAATCGAAAGTAATGGATTGTAAACGCGATTGGACCTATCTACAGTCAGAAAATGAATTTCAGGCTCCTTCTGTTCCTCATTTTACAGTTGAGGAGTGTTTCCTGAAAGGCAAGCAAAGTCCGCAGACCAATGAGGATGGTATTATTGTTACTCCCTACTTTGCGGCGGTGATTGACGGGGCTACGGCTAAATCTACCTTCACTTACGAGGGTAAGAAAACCGGTCGGCTGGCTATGGAGCTTGCTTTGGAGGCTATACGTGATTTTCCGAAGGATATTGATGCTGCTGAGGCTATTTGCCGGATAACAGAGAAAATGCATAATTTCTATGTAGAGCATAATTTACTTGATGAACTGAAAGCAGAGCCGGGTAAACGTTTCACGGCTAATGGCGTGATTTATAGTTATGCCCGGAATGAAGTTTGGCAGGTGGGTGATTGCCAGTGTATTATTGGTAATCTGTATTCCTCTAATGAGAAAGAGATTGATGCTATTATGGCGAATGCCCGTGCGGTGGTCAATGAAGTAGCTTTGTTG
This sequence comes from Bacteroides cellulosilyticus, assembly GCF_020091405.1. Lineage (NCBI taxonomy): Bacteria > Pseudomonadati > Bacteroidota > Bacteroidia > Bacteroidales > Bacteroidaceae > Bacteroides > Bacteroides cellulosilyticus. The sequence continues at coordinate 6,202,095 of NZ_CP081903.1, read as the reverse complement.
AACGGGGCTACGGTGAAAGATTTGGAATCTCACGATCCGGGACGGGAATTTATCTATCCTTTTCTGCAGAAACAGGCTGTTTTGCAGAATTGTCCGGTAGAAGAACAGCGGTTTGCCTTCCCTGTGTTTGACGGCTTTCCCGTGCAGATGAAGCAGGTGAATATTTTCCCTGTGGGTGATGCGGAAGAGGTGGTATTGTCTTCTGACGGTTATCCTCATCTATATTCCACCTTGCATGAATCGGAATGTTATCTTGCAGATATTCTGGAGAAAGATCCTTTGTGTATGCGGTTGTATAAGAGCACGAAAGGGATAAAGAAAGGAAACTGCTCCTTTGATGACCGTGCTTACCTGAGGATAAAAATTAAAAAATAATATTTATGGACTTAGAAGAATTGTGCGATGAACTGAAAATAGCCAGTGATTGCGAGTATGCTCTTATTGAAGAGTCGCTGGTATCGTATACGAAGTGGGTACAGGCAGGGGAGTTGTTGGAAGATTAAAGGGGAAAAGGCGGAGTAGTCCGCCTTTTTGCTAACTTTGCAAAAAAACATTGCATACCTTTATAGTCATATAAAGGTAGCATCAAAAAACATTTTTATGACAAGAGAACAGAAGATATTATCCTTGTTAGCTCAGTTTAAAGAGCTGGGTATCGGCCAACAGATAGACTACAATAAGTTCTATCTCTATTCCCTTATCACTCATTCTACAGCTATTGAGGGGTCTACTGTCACCGAAATTGAGAATCAACTTTTGTTTGATGAGGGCATCAGTGTGAAAGGTCGTTCTATGACTGAGCAACTAATGAACTTAGACCTGAAAGCAGCATACGAACAATCTATTACTTTTGCAAAGAGCCATAGTGATATTTCAGTTGATATGCTTAAGAAACTATCTTCTATCGTTCTGAAGAATACTGGAACAATATATCAAACTGCATTAGGTGAATTTTCGTCAGCGAATGGAGATTTACGATTACTGAACGTTACAGCCGGAACTGGAGGACGCTCTTATATGAATTACTCAAAGGTACCTACAAAGTTGACAGAACTTTGCGAAAGTATAAATCAGCGACGAAAGGCTCTTTCAAAAACGAATGTTATTGAATGCTATAAGTTGAGTTTCGACGCTCACTTCTATTTAGTAACAATTCATCCGTGGGCTGATGGCAATGGCAGGATGTCTCGTTTGCTGATGAATCAGTTGCAGTTTGAGTTTGGAATCATTCCTACCAATATTAACAAAGACCATAAAGCGGAATATATTGAATCTCTTATAGCTACTCGTGAAAACGATGATATAGAACCATTTCACAACTTTATGTTCGATGAGCATATCCGTAATTTAGAGCAGACGATTCGTAATTATCAGGTATCCATAGAGGATGAAGGTTTAGAACCTCGTGTCGATGTCGGTATAAATGTCGGTATAAATGTCGGTATAAACGAACAACGTGTATTAGAGCTTATCCGGATAAATAACCGAATCACTGCAAAAGAGATTGCAGAATCGCTTTCGGTTTCCTTACGACAAGGTGAACGTATTATGGCAGCATTAAAGGAGAAAGGGCTAATCAAACGTGTTGGCTCTAACAAGTCGGGGCATTGGGAGTTGAGAGGGGGATAAATGTCTGTATAAATCTATATAGCCAGGAAAATAATAACAGATAAAGAAGGATACCATATGCACATACAGGCTGTATTTGGTCTATATTTCAATCAGTTAGAATATTAATTTGGAAGATGAGTTGAAGGGGGGTAATAAGAGAGATTTATTAAGATATAAAAGATATAAAACAATATAAGTATGAAAATATATCACTATACAAACTTAGAATCATTAGCAATGATTCTAAAAAATAAAACTATTAGATTTAATCGTCTTGATAAAGTAGATGACCTTGAAGAAGGTAATACTGAATCATTGGGAATTTGCTTTTGCAAATATGTATTTGCTTCATGTTGGACGGAGAATTCAGATGAAAGTATTCCTCTTTGGAAAATGTATGGTGGCGATTTTGGTGGTATCCGAATTTCAATGGAGAGAGAAATGTTTCAAGAGTATATCATATCTAATTTAGATTTTGGAGGTTTAAAGCCACAAGGCTTTATCATAACAAAGATCCCTCCGGAAGATTTGGCTCATTCAGATTTTTGGATTCTCCCTGTATTAGACTACGATAATGATTTATTTTATCGACGCATAAAGTATGTAGATGATGTTTTTCAATACACCAAAGATGCCATTCAGCTAACTAATATTAAAGATGGACATGGAAATATGAATATGCAAATGAAGCTTTTTGGCTATTATAAAAATAAACGTTGGGAATTTCAAAATGAAACAAGATTTGTACTTTATATACTTCCATTTAACCCTATGTTAGAGGGTGCAAATCCAGATATTTCCAGCATAGTTATGCATTGCCTTTTGGGAAATAAACCTTTGCCTTTTACATACTATGATATGAAACTTAAAGATGAGGTTTTAGACAAAATGGAGATTACGTTGAGCCCATCTGCTTCTGACGCTGAAAGAATAATAGTTCGTGCCTTAATTGATAAATATGCTCCGAATGCTCAAATACACAATAGTGCTTTAGGGGAGGTGGTTCGACTAAAATAATTATTAAGCTTATTCATAATATATTGTCTTTGTGAGTGTTTACAATATAATTGTAAAATGAGACTTGTTCCTTTTGGGGATAAAACGCTAACACTCAGAATTTACCTCCTAAAGACCTTATCTGTTTTCTGTAGGATAGTTTTATTTTATAATTGTTATATTTCTTTTTTATGATATAAAGGTAAATGAATGATTTTATAAAAAATATTTTCTGCTCAATTCTTCAAAATCAGTAAGCGAATAAAAAACAATCTCTTTTTCATTTTGTATTGGAACAAAATTTTAATAGGTTTGCAAAACCTAATTATTCACTTCTAACAATCTTTGTTCCTTAAAATATAAGCATGGAAAAGAATATGGCTGATTTTTCAGATGATAGCTATTTATTGGAGGAGATAAAACGGGGAAACGAAGAAGCATTCGTTTATCTGTTTAAAAATTACTTTCCGCGTTTGCGTGGATATGCTGTTCGCTTTATTGAAGATGAAGAAATCGTTCGGGATATTATTCAGGAATGTTTTCTGAAGTTCTGGGAGAAGAGAGACTTACTTTCGTCGGTCTCCATAACTTCTTTGCTGTTTGCAATGGTGCGCAACGGATGCCTGAACTACCTGAAACACGTATCCATTGTAGAGAAGCACCGGATTGAGTACCTGGCATCCATTGACGGGGAAGAACGGCTTTACTATACCGACTTCACCTTTGATGCAGACAATAAACTTCTCTATGATGAATTGCAGGAGCAAATCAAGCTCGTCATAGGTCAGCTGCCTGAACGTTGCCGCGAAGTCTTCCTGCTGAGTCGGTTCACACATCTCAAGAACAGGGAGATAGCCGATAAACTACAAATATCCACTACAGCCGTGGAGAAACATATTTCTAAAGCCCTTGCCCTTTTTGAACGTCACTTCAAGGATAAGTATCCGGTAGACATTTATATAATGGTCTTAGCTTGGGTGATTATGAACGAATAAACAGAATAACCAGGAAGAGAAAAAGTAGAAAACTGATAATTTTCTGCTTTTTTCTTTTTCCGGGGTTGGGTAGAATTAAAATTAGTTGTTACATCCTATAGAAAGAGAATTTATGAAAACAGAAACAAACATTCACGAATTGGCGATCCGCTACTTTGAAGGACAAATTTCAAAGGCAGAAGAGAAACTCTTGTTCAACTATATTGAGCAAGCGGAGGAAAACCGCCTGCGGTTTCGCCAGTGGGAAAAAGAATGGAAGGTTACTAATGAAGGAGACGAACAGACCATGCAAGAATGGCAACGTCTGCAACGCCGTCTTCGTACGCAAGAGGCTATTATGCCGATGTTGCCCCGTCGCAATTTCAGCTTCTGGCGCAGAGTGGCTGCCGTAGCCGCCATCGTGGTGCTTACTGCAGGGGCTACGTTGGGCATCTGGAACATTGCTTCCTTATCTTCTACTGAAGATTATTTCGTATTCGAAGCTCCCTACGGAGAAAAGAGTAAGATGACTTTGGCAGATGGTACAGTGGTATGGCTGAATGCCGGTTCCGTACTGAAGTATTCGGATAAGTTCAACGAGCGGAATCGTAAAGTAATACTTAGCGGTGAGGCTTATTTTGAAGTCACAAAGAAGGATAAAGCCAAATTCACCGTGCAAACCTGCGGATATGATGTAGTAGTAAAAGGAACTAAATTCGATGTTTCCGCCTATCCTGAAGACTCAGTTGTCACTACGGCACTGATGGAAGGAATTGTAGAAATCCATCGTGGGGAACAGCGAATAGAGATGATACCCGGTGAATTTGTAAAGTTGGATATGGCTACCGGAAAAATCACACGTACCCGTAATGATGTGAAGCAATGGAAAGCCTGGTCGGAGAATCGAATTGAATTTGAGGATATTACGTTGAAAGAACTGGTAGCGAAGTTGTCCCGCCAGTATGACGTCAATATCAGTCTGGAATCGGAACAAGTAGGTGCCAAACGCTTCCGCATTTCATTAAGAAACCGTGAGACGATAGGAGAGGTGATGGCTGCTTTACAGGAGATCATCCCGATAACCGTCGAACGTAGAGGAAAGGATATATATATCAGAGAATAAAATCAATTTTGTAACAACTAATTAAATCAAGAAAAAGCTATGAACAACCGAAAATCAATTCTATGCTTATTCCTTTTGCTTTTGCTCAGTTTGGGTTCATTGTCTGTAAATGCCCAGACAGTCAGCAAAGTTTTTAAGGAACAAACATTGAAAACTGTATTGAAGGAAATAGAGAGTCAAACAGGGCTGTCCATTATCTATCAGAAAAACGAAATAAACGAGAATAAAAAGGTTAATGTGACTTTTGAAAATACTCCCGTCGTAGAGGCATTGTCATCTATCCTTGACAAATCATTGGAGGTGAATCTAAAGAATAAGATGATTGTGATTTCTCTCAAAAAGCTAATACCGGGTGATGACCAAACAAAAGTAAGATCAATCACCGGAAAGATCATTGATGAAAACGGTGAACCGGTGATTGGGGCGAGTGTGGCAATACAAGGAACGACATTGGGGGCAATTACAAACATTGACGGTGAATATACTTTAGCCAATGTTCCGGAAAATGCAGAAGTAACCATTTCATTCATTGGCTACCAGACATTGACATTTAAAGCTAATGACAAAGCCTTACAGAATGTCACTTTGAAGGAAGATAGCGAAATGTTGGATGAAGTCGTAGTGGTGGGATACGGTGTACAACGTAAACGCGATGTAACCACTTCTATTTCCTCAATGAAAGCGAGTGAATTGGCAGTTCCAGTTTCTAGTGTGGATCAGGCGCTTGTCGGTAAGATGACCGGTGTGCAGGTTTCACAACCGAATGGTATCCCTGGTGGAGGATTATCTATTAAGGTAAGAGGTAGTGGTAGTATTACTGCCGGTACGGAACCGTTGTATGTGGTAGATGGTTTTCCCATGTCCGGTGAAGCAGGAAATGGTACAGGACAGAATGTGTCTCCTTTGAGTTCCATTAATATGAATGACATTGAGTCCATTGAAGTTTTGAAAGATGCTTCGGCGGCAGCCATTTATGGATCAAGAGGTGCAAATGGTGTAGTTATTATTACTACTAAGCAAGGTAAAGAAGGCAAGGATATGAAGCCTACCGTGCAATATGATGGATATGTAGGTTTCCAGCAACGTACTAAAAAGATAGATATGCTGGATGCGTATGAATATGCTTGGCTCTCCTATGACGGACACAACAATGCTTATCTTGATTTGCTGGAAAGTAAAGGTCTTGAAGGAAGTATCAACGACTCTAATGAAGTTCGTAACCAGAAGTTGGGGAAGAAACCGGATGTTATCAATCAGGCTTATTTGCTACCTCCCGAAATAATGCCATATATCAATGGTGAAACCGGACTGACGAATACGGATTGGCAAGACGAAGTTATGAGAACAGGAATCGTCACAAGCCATAATCTTTCTCTGTCCGGAGGAAACAAAGCTGCCAGATATTTTGTTTCCGGTAATTACATGAAAGAGCAGGGTATTGTTATCGGTTCGGATTTTGAACAGATGGGAGCCAGAGGAAAAGTCGATGCTAATTATAAGAAATTCACCTTCGGGACTAATCTGTCTTTTAATTATTCTGTGTATAACATCGTTCCTACCGAGGACAGATATAAAGAAGAGACAATCGTTGCTTCTGCTTTGGCCATGTCACCCACTATGCCGGTGTACAATGCCGACGGTTCTTATAATTTTGATCAATGGAACTGGCAGTATAAACATCCGCAGATTGTAAATCCTGTAGCTTTGGCAGACGAAAAGGAAGATCAGATGAAACGTTACCGTTTTATGGGGAATGTCTATGGGGAATATGAACTCTATAAGAATCTGAAATTCAAGACAAGTTTCGGTGTGGATTTCAACAGCTACAGCCGTTCTTATTATAGACCTTCCACTTTGCCAACTTCTTTAGACAGACTTCCGCCTTCAGTACCGGAAGGGTCGAAGCGTGATAAGAATATGCTGAACTGGGTATGGGAAAATACATTGTCATATACTACAGTCATTAAGGATGTACATAATTTGTCTGCCATAGCCGGATGGACTGCACAGAAAGAATCTGTGAACACTTCATTGCTGGCCGGTAATGGTTATCCTAATGACTTGGTACATACCATGAATGCAGCATCAGCTATTACAAGCTGGAGTGCAACCGCTTACGAATGGTCGTTGTTATCGGCATTGGCACGTGTGCAATATTCATATAAGGGTAAATATTTACTATCGGCTGCTGCTCGTGTGGATGGATCTTCCCGTTTTGGAAAGAATAACCGCTGGGGTATGTTTCCGTCAGCTTCTGCCGGATGGTATATCAGTGAAGAAGATTTTATGAAAGATATAAAATGGCTTACTTCCTTGAAATTGCGTGCGAGCTACGGTATCAGTGGTAATTTTAATATTGGAAATTACGAGTATTATGCTACGTTATCGGAAGACAATTATGTGTTTGGAAAAGCTGACGGCACTTTGGCCAGCGGTTTACGTCCTGCAACAGCTGGAAATCCTGATTTAGGTTGGGAGAAGACAGCTATGTTCAATCTGGGTCTGGAAATAGGACTGTTTAATATGTTGACTTTAGAACTGGATTTATATAACAGTAATACAACTGATATGCTACTGAATGTACCGGTTGCCGAGTTTTCCGGTTTCAGTACAGTACCTATGAATATCGGAAAAGTAAATAATAAGGGTGTCGAATTCGCTATTTCTACTACAAATTCTTGGGGAGATTTTACATGGAACAATCGCTTTAATATCTCTGCCAACCGGAATGAAGTGAAAGACCTCGGTGGTGTTGATGAAATGATAACTACTTCCGAGAGTGTGACTTTCATTACTAAAGTCGGAGAGCCTATCGGTAACTATTATACCTTGGTTACGGATGGTGTATTCGCTAATCAGACAGAGATTGATAACTCGAAGAATCCGGATAAGAGCCAACGTAAATATGCTTATGTCAGTGGTGCGAAACCGGGAGACTTCCGTTTCAAAGATATGGACGGTAATATGGAGATTGACGAGAACGACCGTACTATTACAGGAAATTACATGCCGAAGTTCACGTATGGTTTCTCTACAGAGTTGAAATATAAGTGGTTTGATCTCTCTATTGCCCTGCAAGGTGTACAAGGTAATAAGATTGCCAATATATTCCGTCGCTACATTGATAATATGGAAGGAGGAAATAACTGTCAGGTCGATGCTTTGAATCGCTGGCAATCAGAAAGTAATCCGGGTAGCGGCTATGTAGTTCGTGCAAACAGAAGTGCAACGGGTATGAATGGTACTACTTCTACCTGGCATATTGAAGATGGTTCTTATATGAGAATTAAGAATATCACTTTTGGATATACGCTGCCTAAATCATTGCTTACCAATGTAGGAATAAGCCGGGCAAGAGTTTATTTCTCTACTCAGAATCCTTTCACTTTTACCAAATATAGCGGATACAATCCGGAAGTGAATATGAAAGGTGGTTCACTGACTCCTGGTATCGATTATGGTACATATCCTCTGTCTAAATCATTTGTATTCGGATTAAACGTAACCTTTTAAATAATCAAGATATGAAAATTAAATATTATATTGTAGCTTTTGCATCTCTGTTGCTTACCAGCTGTAGTGATTTTCTGGACTTGACACCTATATCTGAGGCTTCTTCAGCAAATTACTATAAAAATACTTCTGATATAAATTCTGCATTGTCCGCTTGTTATGGTTCCTTGCAGGGGACCTATCAATATGGCGAATATTTCATTTCCCTCATGGAGCTAAGATCTGATAATGTGGAAGATATTAATCCCGGTGGAGCAGCCGGTATGTTCTACTTCATTGATAATTTTACTGCTACATCCGGAAATAATGTCGTTCGCTATGCATGGAAAGAATTATATAACCAGATATACAGATGTAACAATGTACTTGCAAGTATAGATGTGGTAACAGATGCCGCGTTGAAAAAGCAGTATGAAGGGGAAGCTATGTTTTTACGTGCTTTAGCATATTTCAATATTGTTCGTCTTTGGGGAGCTGCACCTCTGATCCTGAAACCGGTGACCGCTATTGAGGCTAAGGGGTATGGACGTAGTTCAGTGGCAGATGTTTATAGAGCTATAGAAGAGGATTTGGAGGCTGCATCCGGTATGCTTACTTCTGCTTATGATGATGACAATCTGGGAAGAGCCACTTCCGTAGCTGCAAAAGCATTATTGGCAAAAGCTTATCTGACACAACAAAAGTGGTCGGCAGCAGCGACTTTGCTGGATAACATAGTCAAAGATTATTCATCTAAATATGGTTTGCAGAACACCGTTGCTGATGTTTTTGATGTAAACCAGGAGATGAATAAAGAAATTCTGTTCGCTGTACGATATTCAAAATCAGTTCTTGGGGAAGGACATGGATACAACGATTACTTTAAGGATAAATCGGTTATTGATAGCAAACTCTTAGAATCTTATGGAAATACGGACGATCGTAAAGCCATGATCGAATATAAAAAGGTGGATGCTAACAATAATGTAATAGCTAAGTATTATGATACGTTTGACGCTACTACGGCAAAGGTTGGATTTGACTTGCCATTATTGAGATGGGCGGATGTATTGCTGATGTGTGCTGAGGCTCATAATGAAGTAGCCTATGAAAACTCTGAATCAAGTAAGGCACTGAGTTACTTGAATTTGATTCGTAAGCGTGCAAATGCAGTGGAATATAAAGTGACGGATTTGAAAGACCAGAGTGCTTTCCGCAAGGCTGTATTGGAAGAACGCCGTTTGGAATTCCCGTTCGAACTGCATCGTTGGTTTGATTTGATCCGTACAGATACGGCGATAGAAGCTATGTCAAAGGTTGGTTTCACAATAACAAAGAATGACTATTTATATCCGATTCCGAAAACAGAGGTTGATTTGATTGACAATCCGGAAACGTTCCCTCAAAATCCGGGATATAACTAATCTGAGTATTTATTGAGTGAGGATGCCTGAAAGTATTGCCTCTCAGGCATCCCTCTAAAACTATGAAACATGAAATATATTTGGGGATTGTTGTTTGCCTTGGTGGCTGACTGTGCTTTCTCACAGGAGTTGCCTCGGTGGAAAGAGGGATATATGGATATCCATCATGTAAATACAGGACGAGGGGATTGTACATTTTGTATTTTGCCGGATGGAACTACTCTGTTGATTGATGCCGGAGAGAATAATAGAATTGGAGCGAGAGTCGTGGCTGCAAAACCTGATGATACCAAGAAAGCTGGTGAGTGGATTGCAGATTATATCCGCTATTTTATACCTAAAGACAAAGAGAACATTGATTATTATCTTTTGACGCATTATCATTCAGACCATATCGGTAGTTGGTTGCATAAGAAAGAGGGTAAAGGCAGGTATTATCTGACTGGGATTTCCGAGGTATATCGGAATTTTCCTGCTAAAGTAATCGTGGACAGAGGAGATGACTTTATGCCTCCTTCCGATAAAGATTCTTGCTATATGAACTATCGTAATTTCGTAAAATCAATCTCTGACTGCACTAAACGTGTAACCTTTAATGTGGGATCGTGCAAGCAATTTGTGTTACGCAATGAACCGGAAAAATATCATTCATTTAGTGTGCGTAATGTATATGCTAATGGTAAGGTTTGGGATGGAGATACAGGAGTTACCTCATTATTTTCTGATAAAGGCAACTATTCAAAAAGTGAAATGCCCAGAGAAAATATGTATAGCTGTGTGATAAAGTTGAGTTATGGTGCATTTGATTACTATACAGGAGGGGATATACCAGGCTTTTCCCGTCCGGGACGTCCTAAGTGGCATGATATTGAGACCCCGGTTTCTGATGTGGTAGGCAAAGTAGAAGTGGCGGTATTAAATCATCATGGCAATGAGGATGGGACTAATGAAAATTTTCTCCGGAATTTATCACCTAAGAATGTCATAATGTCTACTTGGGATGCTCTGCATCCTAATCATACGGTATTGTATCGTCTATTCTCTAAAGAAATTTATCCGGAAGAGAGAAAGATCTTTTCCACGAATATGCATCCGGCTACTAAAATTGTTATCGGTGATCTGGTTGACAGAATGGCATCCCATCAGGGGCATATAATGGTGCGTGTATATCCGGGAGGTAACAAATATCGTATGTATGTTTTTGATGATGCAGTTCCCATATCCGAAAGCCATGTCATCTATGAATCGGATCTATTTGAATGTATGAAATAAATAATAAAATTTATGAGAAGGAATCTATTTTCATTGAGTTGCCTCTTGTTGTTGTGTACAGTTGCTTTATGGGGGCAAAATCCGGCTGAACGGATTCATAAAGCATTTAATGAACCTGCTGAAAAATCAATTCTGGTGGTTTCGCACCGTGCAGATTGGCGTAATGCTCCAGAAAACTCATTGCAAGCCATTCAAAATTGCATTGATATGGGAGTGGATATGGTTGAAATTGATTTGAAGCGTACTAAAGATGGGCATCTTATCTTGATGCATGATAAAACTATTGACCGTACTACTACGGGTAAAGGTAAACCGGAAGATTATACGTTGGAAGAGTTGCGTCAGTTCCGTATGAGAAATGGAGCCGGACATAAAACTCGGCACTTGATACCTACTTTTGAAGAAGTGATGAAGTTATGTAAAGATAAAATTATGGTGAATGTTGATAAAGGGTATGATTATTTTAAAGAGGCATACGCTATTCTTGAAAAAACAGGTACTGTGCATCAGTGTATAATGAAAGCCGGGTTGCCTTATGGTCAGGTGAAAGCTGAGAATGGTGAAGTATTGGATAAGATGATTTTCATGCCTGTGATCGATTTACATAAGGAAGGTGCTGAAGCGATTGTTGACGGTTATTTAGAACACATGAAACCCCAGGCTTTTGAATTGGTATTTGATAATGACGGTCCGGAGGTGCATAGACTGATAAAGAAAGTACGTGATAGTGGTGCTAAGATTTTTATAAATAGTTTGTGGCCGGAACTTTGTGGTGGCCATGATGATGATCTTGCTGTAGAGTTGAAACAACCGGGGGAGAGTTGGGGATGGATCATTGGACAAGGAGCTAAACTGATTCAGACAGATCGTCCTGCACTATTACTGGAATATCTGAAAGCAAAGAAGCTTCACGATTAACCTCACAAGAATATGCTGAAATATATTATTAATTTTTACAGGGTCTCAATGCCGAGACCTTGTAACGGAGAGTCTTTGTCCGAACAGAAGAAACGGTTGAAGCATTTGCAATGGTCTACTTTTTTGGCTGCAACCTTTGGGTATGGTTTGTATTATGTCTGTCGGTTGAGCCTGAATGTAATGAAGAAGCCTATTGTGGATGAGGGAATTTTTTCGGAAACTGAATTAGGAATTATTGGTTCTGTGCTTTTCTTTACTTATGCAATCGGAAAATTTGCAAATGGATTTCTCGCTGATCGTAGTAATATAAACCGTTTCATGACTACCGGTTTATTGGTTACTGCATTGGTTAATCTATGTTTGGGATTTACCAACTCATTTATCTTGTTTGCCATTCTTTGGGGGATTAGTGGTTGGTTCCAGTCTATGGGAGCTGCTTCGTGTGTAGTGGGGCTTTCCCGTTGGTTTAGTGATAAAGAGCGTGGATCTTTCTATGGATTTTGGTCTGCCAGTCATAACATAGGAGAGGCTTTGACTTTCATCATCGTTGCTTCTGTGGTTAGTGTTCTGGGATGGAGGTATGGTTTTCTGGGCGCAGGTCTCGTGGGGCTTATCGGAGCATTGATTATATGGCGTTTCCTTCATGATACTCCGCAGAGTGAAGGACTGCCGGCGATGAATCAGCCGAGAGAGAAAAAAGAAATGAATGCTGCGGAAGCTGCTGATTACAATAAAGCGCAAAAACAGGTTTAGTTGATGCCTGCTATCTGGATACTGGCTTTGTCCAGTGCTTTTATGTACATCAGCCGTTATGCAGTGAATAGTTGGGGAGTGTTTTATCTGGAGGCGGAGAAGGGATATACTACTTTGGATGCCAGCTTTATTATTTCGATCAATTCGGTTTGCGGCATTGTTGGTACAGTCTTTTCCGGATTCATATCAGATAAACTGTTCGGTGGGCGTCGCAATGTGCCTGCATTGATTTTTGGATTAATGAATGTAGCCGCTTTGTGTCTGTTCCTGCTTATTCCCGGTGTACATACTTGGGTAGATGTGACGGCTATGATTTTATTTGGAACAAGTATTGGTGTGTTACTGTGTTTCCTGGGTGGACTGATGGCGGTCGATATTGCTCCGCGTAATGCTTCAGGTGCGACACTGGGAGTAGTAGGGATTGCCAGTTATATAGGTGCCGGATTGCAGGATGTGATGAGTGGTGTGTTGATAGAAGGAAATAAGACGGTGGTGAATGGGGCGGATGTCTATGATTTTACGTATATCAATTGGTTTTGGATTGGTGCGGCGGTATTATCAGTATTGTTGGCACTGTTAGTTTGGAATGCTCGGAATGAAGAAATTGAATAGGATTGTAGAAATTAGTCCATCATTCTTGTTTTGAAGTAAAAGCGGAGGCGCGGGAGTAAAAAACTTCCCGTCTTTTTTTGTGCGTGCCGAAGTATTGTTACATTTGTGGCAACGTTATTGAAAAACACTATTGGATATGAGACACAGATTTATCTCAGGGAGATGTAAAATATTTAGTTTGTTTCTTCTGTTGGCAGCCGGTTCGGCTGCGCTTCGCGCCCAGGATCAGCCGGGCATTAAGAACATACGTACAGTGGTGTATGAGCCGTTACTGAAGGACACTGCGTGGGTGACCGGCAAGGTGGTGGATTATATCACATTCGTGAAGTACGACAGTAAAGGCCGTAAGATGGTAGAGAACAGACTGAAGCCGGATGGCAGTCCGCATGGCAAGCTGGTGTATGTGTATAACCCTGCCGGACAGGTGTCGCGCGAGATTTATGCGACCGCGGACAGGGGAGTCAGTGATTGCTGGAATTATACGTACGATGAAAAGGGGCGTCTGAATAGCATTGTCTCTATGAACGGGCAGGAAGATACGCTTCAGATTGTTTCTGCGTTGTACGATGAAGCGGGAAAGGTGCTGAAAAAGTACTCCAAAGACTATGTGAAAAATAGGTCATGGGGCAGACAAGTGTTGTACAATGCGGAGGGAATGCCGGAGAAAGTAATCCTGATAGATGGTCCGGATGGGAATATGGAACGTGTGGGAGAATACCGGGTTGAAAGTTGGGATACACTGACTCTGAAAAGAATGGGTGCACTACGGTTTGGGAAGATGCGGGTGGTAAAAGATGATAATCAGAAGAATCCGATTCGGAAGATAGATGAAGCGGGTAACTGGACAGAGCGTTTTGAAGGTTGCAATGAGGATGGAGAACCGAATTTCATTATCCGCAGGGATATAGAGTATGCAGACGGTGGAAATGACTGGGAGAAAATACCTGTGCGCGGTAAAGTGAAGAAGGTACAGCAAAGGTCGTACGTTGCTATCGCCAAAGGTCCGCAGGCGGTGGATAAGGGAGAGAAGAAAGGACAGTTCTTTGTTTACGAGTTTAGTGAAAACGGACGGAAAATGAAAGAAGAACGGTTCACAGAAGAGGGAGTATGCCGGGAGAAGATTCAGTATGAGTATGATGAAAATGGGAATTTGTTGAAAGAAAGCCATTATACACCGGCGGGGGTGCTGACGGTAAACAAGAATTATGGATATGACAAAGAGGGACGTCTCAGACATTGTTCGATATTGGATGATAAGGGTGAAATTATGCAACGGGATATATTTCGCTACGACATAGAAGGTAATATGGTACAGGAAGCCGGTTACTTGACGAATGGAACAAAATGTAGTGAATTCCGTTATATGTATGATTCCTATGGGCAACAAATAGAGCGGCAAGTGCTGTTGCAACCCGAAGGAGTTGATCTGGTTGGCTCTGTCCGGAGAGGCTATAATTTTCAGGGACGTGTTGTGTTCGAGGAATATCTTTCACCGGATGGTACGTCTCAAAGCCAGCATACGTACCGGTACAATACCAAAGGGGAACTGATTTCCGGAACAGAGCGTCCGGAAGGGCAAACCGAAGAAGTGAAATACGTCTATAAATTCCATAATGACAATCAGGGAAACTGGAAAATTAGAATCAAGTATATAAACGATGTGCCTGTGGTGTACGAAGAACGTGAATATACATATTATAATTGATGAATAAAAATCCGCGTTCGTCCGCCTTATCCGCGTCGTCCGCATACCCATTTATAATAAAAACGAAATTGTATGAAGAAGATTATTAACCCATGGAAAGATTTGGAAGGATACAATTGTTTCGGTTGTGCTCCCAATAATGAGTCCGGTGTAAAAATGGAGTTTTATGAGGATGGCGACGAGGTGGTGAGCATCTGGAAGCCGCGTCCTGAGTATCAGGGTTGGCTGAATACGTTGCATGGTGGCATTCAGTCGGTGCTGCTGGATGAAATTTGCGGATGGGTGGTAGTGCGTAAGTTGCAGACAAGCGGGGTGACCTCGAAGATGGAAACTCGTTTTCGTAAACCGGTGTCGACTACAGACTCGCACGTCGTGTTGAGGGCTTCCATACGCGAGCAGAAGCGGAATATCGTGATTATCGACGCGAAACTTTATAATGAGGCGGGAGAGGTGTGCTCGGAGGCGGTATGCACTTATTTCACTTTCCCGAAGGAGAAGGCGGAACAGGAAATGCACTTTCATCACTGCGATGTGGAGAAGGAGGAGATTTTGCCGCTGATTTAAGTTTGCTCACTATTATAGGGTTATGAATCAAATGGGTACGCGGACGACGCGGATAAGGCGGACGAACGCGGACTTTAATTTATTAATAGTATAGCGCAGCTTTTTTAATCCGCGTTCGTCCGCCTTATCCGCGTCGTCCGCGTATCTATTGATTCATGTCTGCACCAGTTATGAATATATTTTAGACACGGATTACACTGTTGCAGTATATAAAAACAACAGTGTAATCCGTGTCTAAAATCTCATTTATCATTTGTTTCATTTCTGCACTATAATAAATTGGTCTGTACAAATCAGTGTGACTTGTAACGTAAACTAAGAAAATGATAGGAAAACGAAACTTTTTGTGATAAATCTTTGGAAGTTTCAAACGGATAGTTTACTTTTGTCGCATCAAAACAAAAGAATTGTATGAAAAATATTGTTGCACATCATCACCATCATCATTACCTGACGAATAATCGGTAGGCGTATGATTGTATGTGCATAATGAATAAACATATAAACGACGAGGCTTGCCGGATAATGGCAAGCCTCGTTTTTTGTTTTCAAGAGTTTAGTTAAGTCTAGTTTAGTTTTTGTGAGTAGTTAAATCGTAAAATTATAAATAAGATTATGTTATTAAGAATTGCAGTACAAGTTAAAGGTCGTCTTTATGACGAGACGATGTCATTTCTGGGAGAGTCGGATATCAAATTGAATGCGGTGAAACGTTCACTGCTGGTACAATCGTCTAATTTTCCTGTAGAGGTATTATTTTTGCGTGATGATGATATTCCGCAGTCAGTGGCAACAGGTGTGGCGGATATAGGTATCGTAGGCGAGAATGAATATGTGGAGAAGAATGAAAATGCAGAAATTGTAAAGCGTCTCGGATTCAGCAAATGCCGCTTGTCACTGGCTATTCCGAAGGATATCGAATATCCGGGTGTACAGTGGTTTGAAGGACGGAAGATTGCGACGTCGTATCCGGGTATCCTCAGTACATTCCTGAAAACACAGAATGTGAGTGCGGAGATACACGTGATTACGGGTTCGGTAGAAGTGGCACCGGGCATCGGACTGGCGGACGCGATTTTTGACATTGTTAGTTCGGGTTCTACGCTGGTGAGTAACCGGTTGAGAGAAGTGGAAGTGGTGATGAAATCGGAAGCACTGCTGATTGGTAACAGGAATCTGTGTGACGAGAAAAAGGAAATCTTGAAAGAGTTGCTTTTCCGTATGGATGCTGTGAAGACGGCGGAAGATAAGAAGTATGTGCTGATGAATGCACCGAAAGAACGTTTGGAAGAGATTATCCAGGTGCTTCCGGGTATGAAGAGCCCGACGGTGATGCCGTTGGCACAGGAGGGTTGGTGCTCGGTACATACAGTGCTGGATGAAAAGTGCTTCTGGGAAATTATCGGAAAGCTGAAGTCGCTGGGGGCAGAGGGAATTTTGGTGTTGCCGATTGAAAAAATGATATTGTGATGTACTTTTCTTTTGTCTTGAGACAAAAGAAAAGATACCAAAAGAAAAACTCAAGGCTGCACTTCCGGAGCTACTCCGGTAGCATTTTCAGCGTTTGACGCTCCTACAGTGAGGCCGGGGGACCATTCGGGGTGATGGTGTAGAATGAATATAAAAAATGGAATAGGGTATGAAATTAATTAATAATCCGGATAGATCACAATGGGCGGAAATACTGAAACGTCCGGTGATGAATACTGAGAATCTGTTCGATACGGTGCGGGAGATTATAGACCGCGTGAAGTCGGACGGTGACCGTGCGGTGCTGGAGATGGAGGCAAAGTTTGATAAGGTGGAGCTGACATCGCTGGCGGTGACGGAGGCGGAGCTGAAAGAAGCGGAGACGCTGGTGGATGAAAAGCTGAAGGCAGCTATCCGTCTGGCTAAACAGAATATAGAGACTTTTCATGCTGCACAGCACTTTGAGGGTAAGAAGGTGGAAACCATGCCGGGCGTGACGTGTTGGCAAAAGGCGGTGGCTATTGAAAAGGTGGGATTGTATATTCCCGGAGGAACGGCTCCTCTGTTCTCTACGGTGCTGATGCTGGCTGTGCCTGCGAAGATTGCGGGTTGTAAGGAGATTGTGCTTTGCACACCGCCAGATAAAGAAGGAAGGGTGCATCCTGCTATTCTTTTTGCCGCACAGGTGGCGGGGGTGAGCCGGATATTCAAGGCAGGTGGCGTACAGGCTATTGCTTCGATGGCTTATGGAACGGAAAGCGTGCCGAAGGTTTACAAGATATTCGGTCCGGGAAACCAGTATGTGACGGCAGCGAAACAGTTGGTCAGTCTGCGTGATGTGGCGATTGATATGCCTGCCGGTCCATCGGAAGTGGAAGTGCTGGCGGATGAAACGGCGAATCCGGTATTTGTAGCTGCGGACCTGCTGAGCCAGGCTGAACACGGTGTGGATAGTCAGGCGATGCTGATTACCACTTCGGAGGCTTTGCAACAGGCTGTGAAAGAGGAAGTAGAACGTCAGTTGGAACTTCTGCCCCGTAAGGAAATTGCGGAGAAATCTCTTGCCAACAGTAAGCTTATTGTGGTGAAGGATATGGAAGAGGCCATCGAACTGACGAACGAATATGCACCCGAACACCTGATTGTGGAAACTGCGGACTATATGCAGGTGGCAGAACTTGTGGTGAATGCGGGCTCCGTTTTCTTGGGATCACTCTCACCGGAAAGTGCGGGAGACTATGCCTCGGGAACGAATCATACCTTGCCGACGAACGGATATGCGAAAGCTTATAGCGGTGTGAGCCTAGATAGTTTTATCCGCAAGATTACGTTCCAGGAAATCCGTTCGGAAGGTATGAAGAATATCGGCCCTGCTATTGAAGAGATGGCGGCGAACGAACATCTGGATGCGCATAAAAATGCGGTAACAGTGAGATTAAAAACAATATAGAATACAAATTACATGAATTACACGAATAAGGGTAAAGATGAAATTTGTGTAATTCGCGTAATTAGTGTTCAATACTTTATCATATTATAGATCATGAAAACATTGCAAGAACTGACCCGTCCGAATATCTGGAAGTTGAAACCTTATTCTTCGGCACGTGATGAATATAAAGGTGTAACGGCATCGGTATTTCTCGATGCGAACGAGAACCCGTACAACCTGCCGCACAACCGCTATCCCGACCCGATGCAGTGGGAACTGAAAACGGAACTTTCCAAGATAAAGAAGGTGTCTCCCGAGCATATTTTCCTGGGCAATGGTAGCGACGAAGCTATCGACCTGGTCTTTCGTGCTTTCTGTGAGCCGGGAGTGGACAATGTGGTGGCTATCGATCCCACTTACGGCATGTATCAGGTATGTGCTGATGTGAATAATGTGGAGTATCGCAAAGTCCTGCTCAACGAGCATTTCCAGTTCTCGGCAGACAAGTTGCTGGCAGCTGCGGATGAACGGACGAAGCTGATTTTCCTGTGCTCGCCTAATAATCCTACGGGGAACGATCTGTTGCGCAGTGAGATAGAGAAGTTGCTGCGTGAGTTTGAAGGGCTGGTGATACTGGATGAGGCATACAGTGACTTTTCAGAATCCCCGTCGTTCTTGCTGGATTTAGATAAATATCCGAATCTTGTTGTGTTCCAGACTTTTTCTAAAGCATGGGGCTGTGCGGCTATCCGCCTGGGAATGGCGTTTGCTTCTACGGAAATCATCGGTATCCTGAGCAAGATAAAGTACCCTTATAATGTGAACCAACTGACTCAGAAACAGGCAATAGAGATGTTGCATAAGTACTATGAGATAGAGCGTTGGGTGAAGAGGCTGAAAGATGAACGCGAGGATTTGGAGAAACGTTTTTCCGAACTGCCGTTGACGGTGGAAGTATTTCCGTCTGATGCCAATTTCTTCCTGGCACGGGTGACGGATGCGGTGAAAATCTATAATTATCTGGTAGGAGAGGGGATCATCGTCCGCAACCGTAATTCTATATCGCTTTGTGGCAACTGCTTGCGTGTGACGGTAGGAACGAGGATGGAGAATGATAAACTGATAGAAGCGTTGCAGGGATTTATAATCTGATAATTTACAAAGTACAATTTTTGAGTACATGAAGAAAGTATTATTTATAGACCGTGACGGGACTTTGGTGATTGAACCGCCCGTAGATTACCAGTTGGATTCGCTGGAAAAGTTGGAGTTTTATCCCAAAGTGATGCGTAATCTCGGTTTTATCCGTAGCAAATTGGATTTCGAGTTTGCGATGGTGACTAATCAAGATGGTTTGGGCACGGCTTCTTTCCCGGAAGAAACTTTCTGGCCTGCGCATAACCTGATGATGAAGACGCTAGAAGGTGAAGGGATTACGTTTGATGAAATCTTCATCGATCGTAGTATGCCGGAAGATATGGCACCGACCCGGAAGCCGCGCACAGGGATGTTGACGAAGTATCTGAATAATCCGGAGTACGATCTTGCCGGAAGTTTCGTTATCGGTGACCGTCCGACGGATGTGGAACTGGCTAAGAATTTGGGTTGCCGGGCTATTTATTTGCAGGATGATACTGTATTGCTGAAGCTGGAATCCGAAGGTGGAACTGCTGCCTGCGAAGGTCTGGAAGAGGTATGTGCCCTTGTCACGAAAGATTGGGATAAAATTGCCGAATTTCTTTTTGCCGGAGAACGGAAAGCGGAAGTACGCCGCACAACAAAGGAAACGGATATTTTCGTGTCTCTGAATCTGGATGGTAACGGTGCCTGCGACATCCATACCGGACTGGGTTTCTTCGACCACATGCTGGAGCAAATAGGAAAGCATGGTGGTCTGGACCTGACGATCCATGTGAAAGGCGATCTGGAAGTAGATGAGCATCACACCATAGAAGACACTGCGATTGCATTAGGCGATTGCATCTATCAGGCATTGGGCAACAAGCGTGGTATCGAGCGTTATGGCTATGCCCTGACGATGGATGACTGCCTTTGCCAGGTTTGCCTGGACTTCGGCGGACGTCCCTGGCTGGTATGGGATGCAGAATTCAATCGTGAAAAGATTGGTGAGATGCCAACAGAAATGTTCCTGCATTTCTTCAAATCCCTGAGCGATGCTGCCAAGATGAACCTGAATGTAAAAGCGGAAGGCCAGAACGAGCACCATAAGATAGAAGGTATTTTCAAAGCGCTGGCCCGCGCTATAAAGATGGCGGTGAAGAGGGATATCTATCACTTTGAATTGCCGAGTTCGAAGGGAGTGCTTTAATCTAAATATTAAGTATGAAGTATTAAGTATTAAGTATGAAGTATTAAGTATAGCTATGCAGAGTCACGGCGCAGCTTATACTTCATACTTAATACTTATACTTCATACTTCATATTTCTCTCACCGTTCAGAAATGGACATCCCCACTGTCCGATAATGAACACCCACCCCTGTCCAGAAGCATCCTGGCGCTTTGGCACGCTCTTTGCTTTTCTGTTTACAACTATTTTTTGATAAACATGAAAAGGAATATTTTACTCGCAGCTTGGATGCTATTTCCGTTCGCCGCTTTTGCACAGAACGATACATTGACAAACGAACGTGAACGTCTCATCACTTTAAATGAAGCGATAGCTTTGGCACGTACCCAGTCAGTGGATGCCGCCGTAGCGCTGAATGAATTGAAGACTTCATACTGGGAATATCGTACTTTCCGTGCCGACCTGTTACCGGAAGTGAATCTGAACGGTACTTTACCCAATTACAATAAATCTTACAGTAGATATCAAAACTCGGATGGTTCCTACTCATTCGTGCGTAACAATACGCTGGGACTTTCCGGAACGCTCTCCATAGACCAGAACTTATGGTTTACGGGCGGTAAATTGTCACTGGCCTCTTCTCTTGAATATATCAAGCAATTAGGTTCAGGAGGAGATAAACGGTTTATGTCCGTCCCCGTCAGCCTGGAATTGTCGCAACCTATTTTCGGAGTGAACAACTTAAAATGGAACCGTCGTATTGAACCGGTGAGATATGCGGAAGCAAAAGCAGCCTTTATCACTGCTACGGAACAGGTGACGATGAAGACAATCACTTATTTTTTCAATCTGCTGCTGGCTAAAGAAAATTTGAAAACTGCTCACCAGAATAAAGTGAATGCTGACCGCCTCTATGAAGTGGCAGTGGCAAAGCGCAAGATGGGGCAGATTTCTGAAAATGACCTGTTGCAGTTGAAATTGAATGCTTTGCAAGGCAAGGCGGATGTGACGGAAGCGGAGAGTAACCTGAATGCGAAAATGTTCCAGTTGCGTTCGTTCCTCGGTTTGTCGGAAGACGAGAGCCTGAATCCGATGTTGCCGACTTCTGCACCGGATATGAAGATGGAATATAATCTTGTATTGAACAAAGCTCTGGATCGGAACTCGTTTGCACAGAATATCCGTCGTCGTCAGTTGGAAGCGGACTATGAAGTAGCTACGGCTCGCGGAAATTTGCGCAGCATTGACCTGTTTGCCAGTGTGGGTTATACAGGGCAGGATCGTGATTTGACTTCCGCTTACAAGGGGCTGCTTGATAATCAGATTGTGCAGGTAGGTGTGAAAGTACCTATCTTGGACTGGGGAAAACGCCGAGGAAAAGTACGTGTGGCAAAGAGTAACCGTGAAGTGGTGCTTTCCAGAATCCGTCAGGAACAGATGGACTTCAATCAGGATATCTTCCTGCTCGTAGCGAACTTCAATAATCAGGCACAACAATTGGGTATTGCACAGGAAGCTGACGGCATTGCCGAGAAACGTTATAAAACCAGTGTGGAAACCTTTATGATCGGACAAATCAGTACGCTGGACCTGAACGACGCACAGAAATCAAAAGATGAAGCAAGACAGAAACATATTTCCGAGCTTTATTATTATTGGTACTATTTCTATCAGATCCGCAGTCTGACACTTTGGGATTTTGAACGGAATTGTGAACTGGAGGCGGACTTTGAAGAAATTGTGAGAGGATAATTTCACCACGGAGGGCACAGAGAACACAGAGGTAAAGAAAATATATTGAAAAAACTCTGTGTCCTCTGTGTCCTCTGTGGTTAAAATAGTTATTTTTGCAAACCATAAAACAACGAAATCTTATGATACTGATAATCGACGATGATAGTGCCGTACGTTCTTCCCTCAGTTTTATGCTGAAACGTGCAGGATATGAAGCGCAAACTGTTCCCGGACCGCGCGAAGCAATGGATGTGGTGCGTGCCGAGGCACCTGCCCTCATTTTGATGGACATGAACTTCACCCTTTCCACAACGGGAGAAGAAGGATTGACTCTGCTGAAGCAAGTGAAAATATTCCGCCCCGATGTACCCGTTATCCTGATGACAGCATGGGGGAGTATACAACTTGCCGTGCAGGGTATGCAGGCAGGCGCGTTCGACTTTATCACGAAGCCGTGGAACAATGCCGCTTTGCTGCAACGCATCGAGACAGCCCTTGAACTGACTGCCGTCCCGAAAAATGCACCGGAAGAACAGAGCGAGACGCTGAACCGCAGCCATATCATCGGAAAATCTCAGGGATTGATGGAAGTGCTGAATACGGTGGCACGCATTGCGCGTACCAATGCCTCGGTACTGATTACCGGTGAGAGTGGAACGGGTAAGGAGTTGATTGCCGAAGCCATCCACATCAACAGCCAGCGGGTGAAACAGCCGTTTGTAAAGGTCAACCTGGGCGGTATCTCGCAGAGCCTTTTTGAAAGCGAAATGTTCGGCCATAAGAAAGGGGCTTTTACGGATGCGACAACAGACCGTATAGGACGCTTTGAACTTGCCAACAAGGGTACTATCTTCCTGGATGAAATTGGTGACCTCGATCCTTCCTGCCAGGTGAAACTGCTTCGTGTATTGCAGGATCAGACGTTTGAAGTGCTGGGAGACAGCCGTCCCCGCAAGACGGATATCCGTGTGGTATCCGCCACCAATGCCGACCTCCGTAAGATGGTATCGGAACGCACATTCCGCGAAGATTTGTTTTATCGTATCAACCTGATAACCGTTAAGTTGCCATCCCTTCGCGAACGCCGTGAAGATATTCCTTTGCTGGCACGCCACTTTGCCGACCGCCAGGCAGAGCTTAACGGACTGCCCCGCACGGAATTCTCGGCAGATGCCCTGAACTTCCTTTCCCGCTTGCCTTATCCGGGAAATATTCGTGAATTGAAGAATTTGGTAGAGCGTACGATCCTCGTCAGCGGAAAACCGACGCTGGATGCTTCGGATTTTGACGCACAATATCTGCGCCATGATGAACCGGTGAAGGCTTCGGACGCATCGTCTCTGGCAGGCATGACGCTGGATGAAATAGAGCGTCAGACTATTTTGCAGGCGCTCGATCGCCATAAGGGAAATCTCAGTCAGGTAGCTATGACGCTCGGCATTAGTCGTGCCGCCCTCTATCGCCGACTGGAAAAGTTTAATATAACAGTCACAGAAAAGTGAGAATAAAGTTCTATTTCTCCATACTTGTCCTTTTCCTTCTGGGTTTAGGTGGTGTGCTTCTCTACTTGGCAAAGGGGATGAAGCCGTTGCACCTCTACATTGTAGAGGGAATCATTGCATTTATCCTGGTGTTCCTGTTTATCTTCTACCGTAAGATTGTGAAACCGATGAATATTATCGGCAGCGGTATGGAATTGCTGCGCGAACAGGATTTCAGCAGCAGGCTCAGCAAAGTAGGGCAATACGAGGCGGACCGCATTGTAAATGTGTTCAACCGTATGATGGAGCAATTGAAGAACGAACGTTTGCGTCTGCGCGAGCAAAACCATTTTCTGGACTTGCTAATCCAGGCTTCGCCGATGGGAGTTGTTATTACCACACTGAACGGTGAAATATCCCAGCTCAATCCGATGGGATTGAAGATGATGGGAGTACGTCTGGAAGAGATTATGGGAAAGAAAATAGAGAATATAGACTCTCCTTTGGCTGAAGAACTGGCGAATATCTCAAAAGATCAGACGGCAGTAGTGCGTCTGAATGACTCGAATATCTACAAATGTACCCATTCCTCCTTTATCGACAGAGGTTTTCATCATCCTTTCTATCTGATAGAGAAGATGACGGACGAGGTGATGCGTGCTGAAAAGAAAGCGTATGAGAAGGTGATCCGCATGATTGCGCACGAGGTGAACAATACGACGGCGGGTATTACATCTACTCTCGATACCGTGGAGCAAGCCCTTTCCACCGAAGAGGATATGGAGGATATCTGCGATGTAATGCGCGTTTGTACCGAGCGTTGCTTCTCTATGAGTCGCTTTATCACCCGTTTTGCCGATGTCGTGAAAATTCCTGAGCCCACCTTGGCTACAGGCAAACTGAATGAATTGGCCTCCATGTGTAAACGCTTTATGGAGGGTATGTGCAACGACCGGAATATTCTTCTCTGGCTGGAATGTGATCCGAAGCTGGAACCGGTACGCTTTGATGCGGCATTGCTGGAACAGGTATTGGTGAATATTATCAAGAATGCTGCGGAAAGTATCGAACATGCGCCCGAAGGAACGATCCAGCAGGGTAGGGTTGTAGTCCGTACAATCGCTCCTACCACGATTGAAGTGGTAGATAATGGCCCCGGTATAACAAAAGAGACTGAAGCAAAGCTCTTCAGTCCCTTCTTTTCCACCAAACCGAACGGGCAGGGAATCGGTCTGGTGTTTATTCGCGAGGTGCTTACCCGTCATGGGTGTACGTTCTCTTTACGCACGTACAGTGATGGGTTGACACGCTTCCGCATAATCTTCCCATAGGGAAGAAGTGACTGGGCTACGAGTTACGAGCTACAAGTACCTTGCGGCATTATAGCGCAGCCCACTTGTAGCTCGTAGCTCGTAGCTTGTAGCTTATAGCTTGTAACTTTTCGCGTATTCGTCAAGAATCCGCTTGATGCCCTGGCCGATGACCACATAGTCCTTTTCGTTCAGGTTGGCAAGCGAGGCGCGTATGCTCCATTCCGGACCGTCGAAGCCACCGCCGTTCAGCAGGACGAGAGACGTTTCTTTCGCCAGGCGGAATACGACGTTCAGCGGGCTGTAGGTACGTTTCAGGTATTCTACGAAATCATCTCCATAGAATTTCTTTGCCCATACCAGCATGTCGATCTCCGTATAATACCCTACGCGGAGCGGGTCTTTTATCAACGTGAATCCCGTATTATCCCACAAGGCGTGCAGACGCTTTTCAATGATTTCCATCATCTTCAGTTTATATTTATTTTCCTTATCCAGCAGGGCGAAGGAAGCGAATAAACTCATTTGCATCTGTTGAGGCAATGACAGGCCGGCGGTATGGTTCAGTGCAACCTGTCGGCTGTCGGCTACCATGCGGTCGATGAACTTCATTTTTTCGGGTTGCAGGGTCAGACTTGAGTAACGGCGGTTCAGCGCATTGCGTTTATCTTCCGGCAGGCGAGCGATTTGCTTGTCGTAAATGTTGTCTTCGTGCAGGGCAATGACGGCATCACGCCAGCCGGTAGCTCCGAAATATTTGGAGAAGGAATAGACGCAAAGCGTATTGTGCGGCAGTTCAGCCATGAATGAGCGGAAGTGCGGGCTGAATGTGCCGTATACATCATCCGTGATAACCATCAGGTTCGGGTTATCATTCTTCACGATATTGACAATGCGTGCCATTGTCTCCGGACTGAGGGCATAACTGGGCGGATTGCTGGGGTTGGTCACGAAGAGCGCTTTGATGGAGGGATCTTTCAGACGGTCGATGTCCTTGTCATTGTATTGCCAGAGGTGGAACCCGTCGTCCGTCATACGGTCGGCATGCAGCTCTATCATGTTGAACTGGTAGCGGCTCAGTTGCGGAATTTCGATATAAGGAGTGAAGGCGGGCACCATAAGGGCGATGCCGTCACCTTTGTCCAGCAGGAAGTTTTCCTGAAGGGAGTCGAAGAGGTAACACATGGCGGCGGTTCCGCCTTCGGTGGCAAAGAGGTCGAATGTGCCGCGTGGAGGGCGGTTGTCGCACATTTCCTGTGACAGATAATCTTGTACCAGTATTTCGGTGAAATGCAGGATGCGGTCGGGCACAGGGTACTGGTCGCCGATGATGGCTTCTGCCCATTCATGCACCAGGGAGTCGGGGTCGGCGGCATGTTGCATTAACAGGTAGTTATAGGTTTGCTCCAGGAGTTTGGCGCCGTGGGCGGTATTGTTTTTTTTGAGGAATGCTTCGAAGCGGGAGGCAATGCCGGACTTTTCGGGAATGCCGGCAATGCCTTCGGGGAGGTTCATGACGCGGCGACATTCTTCCAGTCCGAACTGTCCCAGGAGGAAGAAGGCCTCGCGAGGGGTGGTAGCAATCCAGTTAGGGTTACCGCGTCCGGCGTTCAGCATGGTGCGGGCAGTTTTCTTCAGGCTTTCATCAGCCATATCGATCAATTGATTCTTCAGCTCGAATGGGCTGATGGTCTCCATTTTCTTTTCAAAATTCTTAGTATCCATATTGTTAAGTTTAAGTTTGTATCTTATAAATTCTTCGGGTGCGGTAAACTAATCTTGCGGCTGCAGGAAACTAATCTCTGCGTTGCAAGAAACTAATATCTGCGTTGCAAGAAATTATTCATACTATAATTATTATTGTTTCTTACAATAGCTGTTATACTATCTTACAATAGTTATAATACTTTCTTACAACAATTGTTGTATGAATAATTATATGCATCTCCGGGATTAGTTTCTTGCACTCCGGGGATTAGTTTCTTGCATCGCAGATATTAGTTCTCCATATCGCAGATATTAGCTCTTCATCTGATGAAGATTTATCGTTTAAACCATGAGCACAATGGCAACACCCCATATTATCAATAAGGTATTTCCTACGGCATACGTCACCGTATAACCCAGTGCAGGCGTCTCACTCTCCACTGCATCTTGTATCGCTCCCAGTGCGGCTGTTGTAGTACGTGCTCCGGCGCAGCACCCCAGGGCAATGGCGGGATGGAACTTGAAGATGTACTTTGCAAGCAACAAACCGATAATCAACGGCAGGGTAGTGGCTATGGCACCTACAATGAACAAACTGAGTCCGACATCCCGGAAGCCTTGTACGAAACTCGGTCCGGCGGCTATTCCCACTACAGCGATGAACATATTCAGCCCTACATTATTCAGTACCCACAGGGAAGCTTCGGGGATACGTCCGAACGTAGGATGCTTGCTGCGTAGCCAGCCGAAGAATAATCCGGCTATCAATGCGCCTCCACTCGTACTCAGACTGATGGGAACACCACCGATGTGGATGGATAATGCACCGAACAAACCACCTATCAGAATACCTAATCCAACGAATATCATATCCGTTTGGTGGGTAGGCCGATCCACATATCCTATTTGTACAGCGGCACTTTCCACTTCCTGTTTGGTGCCTACTACTTCGATGACGTCGCCGGCATCCAATTTGGTCTGTGCCAGTACAGGTATTTCAATTCCCGCACGCTTGATGCTGCGGATGCTGACGCCATGCATGAATTTATGCCGGCGGATATTCGCCACAGTCTTTCCGGCGAACGTTTTCTTTGTGACCGTGACAGGTAACGTTTCTGCCGGGAAATCGAGTAACTGCGCGTCCTGTACTTCTTCGCCTATCCAGTCCTCTTCGCCGATAACGAATTCACGGCGTCCGCTGAGAACGACTTCGTCTCCTATATTCAATACGGTATTCGGGGCTACATCCCGAACGACTCCTTGCTTGCGCAGACGCTCTACAAACAGGCGTTTACCATCTTTCTGGAAGTACATTTCCAGGTCTATCACCCGGCGGCCTTGTTTGAACCATTCGTTTTCTATCTTGTAGGCGCGGAAGGTTACAGGGCGTGCGGCGTGCATAAATCCTGGTTCGTCTGCCTCGGAACTACCCATTTTGGCTTCCAGTTCTTTGCAGGCGGCTTTTACTTTTTCCAATCCGCCCAATAGTTTGGGACCGAGGGAGGAGAGTACCCAGGCTGAACCTGCCGTACCGAAAACGTAAGTCACTGCATAAGATACGGGGATGATATTGATATAACTTTGGCGTTGCGCTTCGTCCAGTCCCATGTTTGCCATGGTGTCTTCGGCTACTCCGATGACGGCGGAGATGGTTTGCGAACCTGCCAGTAATCCGGCGGCTTCACCGGGATTGTAGCCCATCACGAGGGCGAGAAGCCAGGTCACTACCAATACGGATACACACATCAGTACGGCAAAGCCTACCTGGGGGAGTCCGTCTTTTTTCAGTCCGCGGAAGAACTGCGGCCCTACTTTATACCCGACGGCGAACAGAAAGAGAAGAAAGAACACGGATTTGATGGGGCCTGGCACGTCAATCTTCAACTGTCCTACCAATACGCCTACAAGCAGTACGCTTGTGACCGTCCCCAAGCTGAACTTCCCGATGCGTAGCTTGCCAAGCCAGAACCCCAGGAACAGGGTGAGGAATATGGCAAGTTCGGGGCGCTCCCTGAGCTGGTTTATTATCCATTCCATAATTAAGTTGTTTAGGTTATTAATTGGTTTTCGATGCTTTTCGCGTCGTTTAAGATATATACAACAGCCTGCAAAAGGAAGTGTTTCGTGCAAAAGTGGTTTTTTAGAACATTTATTCAGCAAAACTGAACTTTCTGAAAAAGTTTTCTTGCGTACCTTTGCGGGCACAAAAGAAGGATAAATGATAATTTATCGCGCAAAGCGCGATAAGTAACGAGCTACAAGCTACAAGTGACAAGTACCTTTCGGCGTGATAGCCGGGCGAATTATTATTCGCCCACGAGTACAGCGCAGCAACTCGTTACTGGTAGCTCGTAGCTCGTAACTTAATTTAGCGGCAAAGCCGCTAAATTATCATTTATCTTTCAACATTATATAAAGTAGGTATGAGGTTTACTTTTTTAAGGATTTTATTGTTCATCAGCCTTTGCTGGATGAGCTTTCCCCTGCAAGCACAATATGTGGTACAAGGTGTTGTTACGGACTCGTTAACCCGTGAGCCTCTCCCATATACATCTGTGTATCTGAAAGGTACTACCGAAGGAGGTATGACTAACGACAAAGGACAGTTTTCTTTCAAGACCTACCGCCCCCAAGCCGTGCTGGTTATTTCTGCCATTGGATATAATGAATACACCCGTCTTATTCATCCGGCACAAGGTATCCGTCTTACCATCGCCCTTTCTCCGGCAACGTATGCCCTGAACGAAGTGCTGGTAAAGCCCAAACGGGAGCGATATAAGAAAAAAGATAATCCCGCCGTGGAATTTGTGAGACAAATGATAGAGCATCGGGATGACTATTCGCCCAAGGAGTTGGACTTCTGGCAACGGGATCGTTATGAGAAGATGACCTTTGCCATCAACAACTTTGACAGCGTAAAGCAACAGAAGTGGCTTTATCGTAAGTTCAAGTTCCTGACGGACTATGTGGATACTTCCGCCGTTACGGGAAAGCCCGTGCTTGCCGTCTCCAATCGTGAGTTGCTGGCTACGGACTATTACCGCAAATCTCCCAAAAGTCAGAAACAGCGCGTACATGCCCGCAAACAGGCCGGTGTGGACGAGATGCTTTCGCAGCAAGGCATGGAGCAAGCCATCAGTGTGACGATGACGGATGTTGATATTTATGAGAACAACATCACGCTGTTCACCAATAAGTTCGTAAGTCCGCTCTCTTCCCTG
Organism: Bacteroides cellulosilyticus; assembly: GCF_020091405.1. Taxonomy (NCBI): domain Bacteria; kingdom Pseudomonadati; phylum Bacteroidota; class Bacteroidia; order Bacteroidales; family Bacteroidaceae; genus Bacteroides; species Bacteroides cellulosilyticus. The sequence goes on along the minus strand of NZ_CP081903.1, from coordinate 6,171,986 downwards.
GGCCCTTCATTCTATAAATATTATCTGATGGACACGCTTACGATAGCGGGCCAGCCTTGTGTGGATCTGACGTTCGTACCTTTCAATTCCGAATCCTTCGGTTTTACGGGACACTTGTACGTTACTTTGGATAGTACCTATTTCGTGCGTCGTGCCACCATGAACTTTCCACAGAAAATCAATCTGAATTTTGTGGATTATATGTCTCTTGAACAGAACTTTACCCGTGGGGCAGACGGTACGCGCCAGTTGGCTGACGAACATATCACCACCGAATTCAAGTTGGTGGACAACAGTGACGGTATCTATGCCAAACGAGATGTATATTACAGGAACTATGTGTATGAACCTTCTGCGGATGCCCTTTCGGCCTTTAAGAAGCCGGAAAAAGTGATTGAGCCGGCCGAAGCGACGCATCGCACGGAAGCTTACTGGGACGATAACCGTCAGGTGGAAGTCAGCAAGAAGGAAACTTCCGTTGATAAAATGATGGCGCAGCTTCGCACGTATCCTGTCTATTACTGGACGGAGAAGACCTTGAAAGTGTTGTTTACCGGATACATACCCGCACCTAAAGAGAAAGAACCCTTGTTCTATATAGGTATGATGAATACCACCATAAGCGGCAACACCCTGGAAGGTGTGCGTCTGCGTGCGGGAGGTATGACTACGGCGTGGCTCAATCCGCACCTATTCTATAAAGGATACATGGCTTACGGTTTCAAAGACCATCGGATGAAGGGAATGGCGGAAGTGGAATATTCTTTCCATAAAAAGAAGGAGTATGCCAACGAATTTCCTATTCATTCTTTGAAAGCACGATATACCTCGGATGTAAACCAATACGGACAACATTACCTCTATACCAGTCAGGACAACGTATTCCTGAGCTTGAAGCGCCAGAAGGACGACCGGATAGGCTATCAGCGCAAGGCGGAACTGACTTACACCAATGAGTTCCATTCCGGTTTCTCCTTTCAGCTCACTTCCCGCTTCCGGCAGGATGAGTCTTCGTATCTTATCCCTTTCCTGAAGCAGGATGAGATGGCAACGCCCGTGAAGAAAATATCGAATGCCGAGTTTGAAGTAAAATTGCGTTATGCGCCGAATGAAAAATTCTTTCAGACGCAATGGAACCGTTTTCCGGTATCGCTGGATGCGCCGGTCTTCTCACTTTCGCATACGATGGCTGCAAAAGGAGTGTTGGGTGGTGATTATACCTATCAATATACAGAGGCAGGTTTTCAGAAACGTTTCTGGTTTTCGGCCTTCGGCTATACCGACGTTATCCTGAAAGCCGGGAAAGTTTGGAATAAAGTACCTTTCCCGTTACTGATTATCCCGAACGCCAACCTTTCTTATACTATTCAGCCGGAGTCTTACTCCCTGATGAATGCCATGGAGTTTATGAACGATGAATATGCTTCGTGGGACGTTACTTATTATCTAAATGGCTTTTTGTTCAACCGCGTACCTTTGCTGAAAAAGTTGAAATGGCGTGAAGTACTTTCGTTCCGGGGATTGTACGGGAATTTGAGCGACAAGAATAATCCGACGGTCAGCAATGATCTTTTTCGTTTTCCCGCCACAACCTCTTATATGGGGGATACCCCTTATATGGAAGTGGGTGTCGGTGTAGAGAATATTTTGAAGGTAATCCGCCTCGATTATGTCTGGCGATTAACTTACAGAAATTTGCCCGGAATTGATAAATCCGGTCTTAGAATCAGTCTGCACATGACCTTTTAACTTAAATCTTACTAATAGAACATTAAATCGGATAAAATGACGAGTCTCAATTGAACAAAATAGCCTAAATTTGAGCAATTTTTTAAACTTTAAAAGATACAATGGCAATGAAAGAAAACATTAAGCCGGCAACTGGTCGTTTGGGTGTACTGGTAGTCGGAGTGGGTGGCGCGGTCTCAACCACCATGATAACGGGTACATTAGCTGCTCGTAAGGGACTGGCAAAACCTATTGGGTCTATTACACAGATGGCCACAATACGCATGGAGAACAACGACGAAAAGCTGATTAAGGACGTAGTGCCTTTGGCAGATTTGAACGACATTGTTTTCGGCGGATGGGATATCTTCCCTGATAATGCATACGAAGCTGCGATGTATGCAGAAGTTCTGAAAGAAAAAGACTTAAATCTGGTAAAAGAGGAATTGCAAGCCATCAAACCGATGCCTGCTGCCTTTGACCACAACTTTGCAAAACGTCTGAATGGTACGTACATCAAACAGGCTGCCACCCGTTGGGAAATGATGGAGCAACTGCGTGAGGATATCCGTAACTTCAAGGCTGCCAACAACTGTGAGCGTATTGCTGTGCTGTGGGCTGCAAGTACTGAAATCTACGTTCCGTTGTGTAAAGAACACGAGTCGCTTGCTGCTTTGGAAGAAGCAATGAAGGCTAATAACACGGAAGTGATTTCTCCGAGTATGTGCTACGCTTATGCTGCAATTGCAGAAGGTGCTCCGTTCATCATGGGTGCTCCTAACCTGTGCGTAGATACTCCGGCAATGTGGGAATTCTCTAAGAAGATGAATGTGCCCATCTCCGGTAAGGACTTCAAGAGTGGACAGACACTGATGAAAACAGTGCTCGCTCCGATGTTCAAGACCCGTATGCTGGGTGTAAGCGGTTGGTTCTCTACCAACATCCTGGGTAACCGTGACGGCGAAGTGCTCGATCAACCCGAAAACTTCAAAACAAAAGAAGTCAGCAAATTGTCTGTTATCGATAACATCTTCGAACCGGAAAAATATCCCGACCTCTATGGTGATGTTTACCACAAGGTTCGTATCAACTACTATCCTCCCCGTAAAGATAATAAGGAAGCATGGGATAATATCGACATCTTCGGATGGATGGGTTACCCGATGGAAATCAAAGTAAACTTCCTGTGCCGTGACTCTATCCTTGCAGCTCCTATTGCACTCGACCTTGTTATTTTCAGTGACCTGGCATTGCGTGCAGGTATGTCTGGAATCCAGACTTGGTTGTCATTCTTCTGCAAGAGCCCGATGCACGACTTTGAGCATGAACCGATTCATGATCTGTTCACTCAATGGAGAATGGTGAAAGAAACAATCCGTACGATGGTGGGTGAAAAATCACCGAGCTATCTGGATTAATAAATAATAATAAGGTGATAAGGTGGTAGGGTGATAAAGTGGTGATGTAGTATTACTTTACCGCTTTACCACTTTATCACCTTATCACTCTTTTATATCTTTTTCTATGAGGAAACCTTCCTTCTTCCCTGTCCTGATAGGCACGGGCTTCGGCTCAGGCTTTTCTCCCTTTGCTCCGGGCACGGCGGGCGCTTTACTCGCTACGCTAATCTGGTTCGGACTTTCTTTACTCATATCAGATACTTGTCTGTTGTGGACGACTGTCGCACTGATATCCCTGTTCACCGTAGCCGGTATTTGGGCTACCGACCGTCTGGAACCCTACTGGGGTGAAGATCCGTCGCGCGTGGTGGTGGATGAGATGGTAGGTGTGTGGATCACGCTCCTGGCAGCTCCGGCAGGTCATATCTGGTATGGACTGGCAGCATTTGTTTTGTTCCGCTTCTTTGATATTCTGAAGCCGCTGGGTATCCGGCGGATGGAAAAACTGCCGGGTGGAGTGGGAGTGATGATGGACGACGTATTGGCAGGAGTGTATGGTTTCATTGTTTTAATTGTGGCGAGATGGTTGATGGAGTAGAAGAACAGAGTCGGTTTGCAGGTTGGCGCAGGGAAGTGTGGCTTTTTATGAAGGCGCAGCTTTCTGCACAGATAGCCACTGTAATCGATTTTCTGATAACTATTCTTTTGGTGAAATTATTTGGTATATACTATTTATATGCCACCTTTATAGGTTCCGTGATTGGCGGTATTGTCAATTGTGTAATCAACTATGAATGGGTATTTAAGGCGGAAGACTGCAAGAAGATACATGTGGGGCTGAAGTATTTCATAGTCTGGGGTGGGAGCATCCTGATCAATACATGGGGTACTTTTGCTTTGACGGAATGGCTGGCAGGAATGAAATGGGTGAACGGGTTGCTGGGATACTACGTCTATGATGTGTTTATCCTGTCTAAAATTACGGTTGCCCTGCTGGTTGCCTTTTTCTGGAACTACTATTTGCAACGGGTCTTCGTCTACCGGAACCACAACTTAAAAAGATTTCTGAAACAACGTTTGGAGAAAAAAATAGAATGAACATGAATTACAGAGATTGGCTGCAACAGGTGATATACAAGATTATCAATCCCGTTGTGCGCGGCATGATTAAAATTGGCATTACGCCTAACTTTATTACTACTACCGGGTTGATACTTAACATTGTGGCTGCCGGTATATTTATTTATGCAGGGTTAGTGACAGATTCGGAAGAGGATCTTTCTTTGGTGGGATGGACAGGCGGACTGATACTCTTCGCCGGGTTGTTTGACATGATGGATGGCCGTGTGGCGCGTCTTGGCAATATGTCTTCCACCTTCGGGGCATTGTACGATTCGGTGCTCGACCGTTACAGTGAACTGTTTACCTTGTTCGGTATATCCTATTATCTCATCTTGCAGGGCTATTTCCTAGGTTCCATTATCACTTTTCTTGCTTTGATCGGTTCGCTGATGGTAAGTTACGTACGCGCACGTGCCGAAGGTCTGGGACTGGAATGTAAAGTAGGTATTATGCAGCGCCCTGAGCGGGTGGTGCTGACTGCTTTGGGAGCCTTGTTCTGTGGCATCTTCTCCGATTGCACACTCTTCGATCCGATGTTAATCTTGATAGTTCCTCTGGCAATTATTGCCGTATTGGCTAATCTGACAGCTTTTGTCCGTCTGGCACATTGCTATAAACTTTTGAATAAATGATAAAAAGATATTTTCCTCCGGTGAGAGAAACGATGTTGGTAGTGGTTATAACGGTGGTTTTCCTGTTGCTGACGGCTACTTGTATCGGGCTCCGTCCGGAGCATTTCCTGATGGCGGGTTTGTTTTTCGTTTTGTTTTTTGCAGGGAAGACAACCCGTAGACTGGCAGTAGCGTTACTGCCTTTTATTATTTTTGGCGTTTCCTACGATTGGATGCGGGTGTATCCCAATTATCAGGTGAATCCTATTGATGTGCAGGGTTTGTATGAAGCGGAGAAATCCCTTTTCGGTATATCTGTGAATGGGACGACACTTATTCCTTGCGAATACTTTGCCATACATCACTGGTCGATTGCTGACTTCTTTGCAGGCGTGTTCTATCTTTGTTGGGTGCCTGTGCCTATTGTTTTCGGTTTGTGGCTTTATCTGAAGGGAGACCGCCGGATGTATCTGCGCTTTGCAATGGTCTTTTTGCTTGTGAATCTGATTGGTTTTGCGGGATATTACATTCATCCTGCGGCACCACCTTGGTATGCCATGAATTATGGTTTTGAGGCTATGCTTGATACTCCCGGAAATGTAGCAGGGCTGGGGCGCTTCGATGAATTGATGGGATGCACTATTTTCAATTCAATCTATGGGCGTAATGCCAATGTATTTGCTGCCGTACCTTCATTGCATGCAGCGTATATGGTTGTGGCATTGGCTTATGCTATTATGAACCGCTGTAAAGGCTGGCTGATAGCATTGTTCGCGTTTATCATGGTGGGTATCTGGTGTACGGCCGTTTATTCGGGGCATCATTATCTGATTGATGTCTTATTGGGAATATTCTGTGCTCTCTTGGGTATCTTTGCCTTTGAAAAAGGATTGATGAAATGGGGAGTGTTCAAGCGCTTCTTCGAACGTTATAGTAAATATATTGAATAATACAAGACTTTATTGCCATCTTTGCACCAGATAATACATTTATAACCCATAAATAATTAGAAAGATGATTCTTATAGACGACATGCTTGCGGCAGCATTTCAATACCGAGATACAGAATTGTGGAAAGAGTTGACAGATAGTGATGTGTTTGCATTTCGCCTATCCGATGGGGAAACCGGATATTGTTGCGTGATGGGAAATGCAGGTGAACACCTTGCCTTAGGTTTCTACCGGGGGCGAAAAGGTTTTACTACTTATTTGAAAACTATCAGCTTAGGCAATGAACATCTCTCAGGAATCGAAATGTTTGAAATGACAACAACTTTCGACTGCATCAATTGCGACTTTATGCAAGCATCTGACATGGATGTGAAAACAAAGAAAATCGTCCGTAACTATGCCGATGCCCATAAGCTGAAGATTCGACGCTCTAAAGGCTGGCCTGACTTTACTAGGCATCAGCCTGGAAAGATGCAGTATGGCATCACTCGTATGGAGGATGCGCGCGACATTGTTGAGGCGCTTCATGCCGCTATTGCCGTGGCAGCAAAGGTAACATCCTCTGACTTTGCAAGGTTGGGCTTTGACATAAATGGCCATTATCCTACCGCAAAGGGCGGAAAATCTGTCCCGTATCTTATTCCCAATGCCGATGGCACATACGATTGGCATACTACTCAGCTTCCAGCTTTTCTGCCTGATGAGTGCGTTGCACCAAAGTTTGCCAACGACATACTGGCAGGCGAGATGAAAAAGTTACCTGTTTCTGGGATATTACAAATGAAGTATTTTCACATGCCGATGCCTGTAGATGCAGGGGAGGATGAAGCTCCTTACCTACCAGTCGCACTGCTTTGTTTGGAGACTGTCAATGAGTTGCTATTTCCCGTTTTTGCTCAGGATGTTTCAAACGACAATTCAGAAGAGTTGCTATTGGGGTTAGTCAATGCTTTGCGCAAACGTGGCGATAAGCCTCGTGCCATTGAGGTGGAAGATAACAAAACAGAATTGTTGTTGAAGGATTTTTGTTCTCGGTGCGGCATTCGTCTTTCCCGTAAGAAAGAACTTCCGGAGATTAATAATGCTTGCTTCTTCCTGTTCAGTAATTTTATGATGTAGGTGTTAGAATTTTACTCCCTTTGATTGAGGAAAAATCCTACACGTAAGTACTTGCTATGACTATGATACCTTTATCGACAAATAATATATAAACTATGAATAATTTCGTTTTTTACAGTCCTACCGAATTTGTATTCGGTAAAGCTACGGAAATGCAAGTCGGTGCACTGGCACGGAAGCATGGTGCGCGGAAAGTGATGATCGTGTACGGCGGCGGCTCTGTTGTACGGAGTGGCTTGCTGGATAGGGTGAAGCAGTCCTTGCAGGAAGCAGGGATTGAATATTGTTTGATGAGTGGCGTGCAGCCGAATCCGGTGGATACGAAAGTGTATGAAGGCATTGAATTCTGCCGCCGTGAACAGGCTGATATGCTGTTGCCTGTGGGTGGTGGTTCTGTCATTGATACAGCTAAAGCCATAGCGGCAGGTGTGCTTTATGAAGGTGACTTCTGGGATTTCTATATCGGAAAGGCTAAAGTGACTAAAGCGCTGAAAGTAGCTGTTGTGCTGACTATTCCTGCTGCCGGAAGTGAAGGTTCCGGTAATACGGTTATAACGAAACTGGACGGTTTGCAGAAGCTAAGTTTGCGTGTACCGGAAGTTTTGCGTCCGGTATTCTCTATTATGAATCCGGAACTTACTTATACTTTGCCGCCCTTTCAGACAGCCTGCGGTGTGGCTGATATGATGGCTCATATCATGGAGCGTTATTTTACGAACACTCAGGAGGTGGAAATTGGAGATCGTCTTTGTGAAGGCACTTTGATGGCTATCATCAATGAAGCTCCCAAGGTAATGAGAAATCCTGAAGATTACGGTGCGCGTGCCAACTTGATGTGGGCGGGCATGATTGCGCATAATGGTACCTGTGGTGTAGGTTGTGAAGAAGATTGGGCTTCGCACTTCCTGGAGCATGAAATCAGTGCTATTTATGGTGTTACCCATGGTGCTGGTTTATCTGTTATCTTCCCTGCCTGGATGACGTGGATGGTAGAACATAATGTGGGAAAGATAGCTCAATATGCCGTTCGTGTATGGGGTGTTCCTGAATCAGAAGATAAGAAAGCGGTTGCTTTGGAGGGTATTGGTAAGCTGAAAGCTTTCTTTAGCTCTCTTGGTCTGCCTGTGACATTTAAAGAACTGGGTATTGAAAACCCTGATATTGACCGTCTGGCGGATAGTCTGCACCGCAATAAAGGAGAGTTGGTAGGGAATTATGTGAAGCTGACAAAGCAGGACAGTAAAGAGATTTATCACCTTGCATGTGCAGAGGAGTGTTGGTGAGGAAAACAAAAAAAGACGGCGAAGTTTCTGATTTACTTCGCCGTCTTTCTTATTTAATTTCGAATTCTTCCTTCATGTCAATCTCTTCCCCTTGCGGGTCGTAGAATACATATTCCAGGAACGCAAGTTTCTGGCTTGGAATAATCTTGATACCAAATCCGTATTTCATCTGCCATTTCCGTTTCAGGGAAACGAGTCCCTGGTTGATGTAAGCAGCAATATACGGGTGGATGTGTAACGAGAATTTCTTAATCTTCAGTTTGTTGACTAAGTAGTCAATTTTACTCTCTAAAGTGTCCGTAAAGAGGATAGAGGACTTGATGGTGCCTTTTCCGAAACAGGTGGGACAGATTTCTGTGGTATTGACATCCATTGCCGGGCGCACACGCTGGCGGGTAATCTGCATCAGTCCGAATTTGCTGAGCGGTAGGATGTTATGTCTTGCCCTGTCTTTCTGCATGTTGGCACACATACGTTCGTAAAGCTTTTGTCTGTTTTCGGCTTCGTTCATATCAATGAAGTCCACCACAATGATACCACCCATATCTCTCAGTCGCAGCTGGCGAGCCAGTTCGTCGGCAGCTCCCAGATTCACTTCGAGTGCGTTGGCCTCCTGCCCGTTGGCATTCTTGGTGCGGTTACCGCTGTTCACGTCTACTACGTGAAGCGCCTCAGTATGCTCAATAATCAGGTAGGCACCACTCTTGTATGAAACCGTCTTGCCAAATGAAGACTTGATCTGCTTGGTGATACCAAAATTGTCGTAAATGGGGAGTTGTCCTTTATACAGTTTTACGATTCCTGCCCGGTCAGGGGCGATAAGAGTTACGTAATCCTTGATTTCGTGGAACACGGCTTCGTCGTTGACGTGGATGTTCTCGAAAGAAGGATTGAACAAGTCGCGCAATAAGCCTACGGCACGGCTGGTTTCTTCGTAAATCAATGTCGGGAATTTAGTAGCTTTCTGTATTTTGGTGACAGCATCTTCCCAGTGCTTTAATAAAACTTTAAGCTCTCCGTCGAGCTCGGCTACGCGTTTCCCTTCGGCAACGGTGCGGACGATTACTCCGAAATTCTTCGGTTTGATACTCATCAGCAATTGTTTGAGGCGGGCGCGTTCTTCGCTCGATTTAATTTTTTGTGATACGGAAACCTTGTCGTTGAAAGGTATCAGCACCAAATATCTTCCGGCAAATGAGATTTCGGAAGTCAGGCGCGGACCTTTGGTAGAGATAGGCTCCTTGACAATTTGCACCACTACTTCTTGTCCCACCTTGAGTGTATTGGCTACGGTACCATCTTTTTCAAGATCGGGAAGTATGGTTGCTTTGGTGATTTGCGGTAGTTTCTTTTTATCGCTTAAAGTTTGCTTTACGTACTTCTCTAACGAGTTAAATTGAGGACCTAAGTCCAGATAATGAAGAAAAGCGTCTTTCTCGTAACCCACGTCCACGAAGCAGGCATTCAGGCCGGGCATCAATTTCTTGATTCGTCCTAAATACATGTTGCCCACCGAGAAAGAAAGATTTCTTCCTTCGCTTTGAAGTTCCACCAGGCTCTTGTCTTCGAGCAGGGCGATGGAAACCTCTTTGGGCTGTACGTCTACAACGAGTTCGCTTGTCACAATTTTTTCTTGCTTTTTTAGGTTCTAAAGTCAGCGAGGGGTATAAGTAGCCTTGCCGACTACAATTTGTTACTTAAACAAAGAACAAACTCGCGAGACAAATAGCTTCACAAGTTTGTTCTTTATTTCTGTCCTTCAGACTAAAAATTACTTTTTGCTTTTATGTCTGTTCTTTCTTAGTCTTTTTTTACGCTTGTGCGTAGACATTTTATGTCTTTTTTTCTTCTTTCCGCTAGGCATAGCTTCAATAATTTAATAGGTTAATACTCTTGTTTATTATTTCTTCACGGAGATGGTGAATGTTTTTGCAGGCTTAAATGCCGGAATGTTGTGTTCCGGAATGATAATCGTAGTATTCTTTGAGATGTTACGAGCAGTTTTCTGTGCTCTTTTCTTCACTACGAAGCTACCAAACCCGCGGAGGTAAACATTTTCATCTTTTGATAAAGATGCTTTTACTGTGTCCATGAACGCTTCAACCGTAGTAAGCACTGTTACTTTGTCAATCCCGGTGTTCTTTGTAATTTCGTTTACAATATCAGCTTTAGTCATTTTTCTTTAAAAAAAATATTATTACTATAGTTTCCTAATTTTTTGGACTGCAAATATATAGCTTTTTACGCTCTCTAAAAAATATATTCTGGACAATTTTCTAAAAAAGTCTTTTGATTAAGGTTTGTTGGGGGAAAAAGAACTATTTTTGTGCTGTAGGAAGGGCTACACCCTTTTATATTAGGGATGTAGCCATGAATTGCAAAGAAGGTAACCGTCCGAGGCGAAAGATGTTGCCCTTTTTAGACTTTTATAACTATCTGTAATAGAGATGAATATATTTAGTGAGAAATTGATAGCCTGGTATGCCGAAAACAAGCGTGAATTGCCTTGGCGGGATACCACTGACCCTTATATTATATGGATTTCAGAGATTATACTGCAACAGACCCGGGTAGCGCAGGGTTATGATTATTTTTTGCGTTTTATCCATCGTTTTCCTAATGTGACAGCCTTGGCTGAAGCACCGGAAGATGAAGTGATGAAATGCTGGCAGGGACTGGGGTATTATTCCCGTGCACGCAATCTGCATGCGGCGGCAAAAAGCATGAATGGTGTTTTTCCGGCTACTTATGAAGGGGTGCGTGCGTTGAAAGGGGTAGGGGACTATACTGCTGCGGCTATTTGCTCATCCGCCTACGGTATGCCTTATGCTGTGGTGGACGGGAATGTCTATCGTGTGCTTTCCCGCTATTTCGGCATTGATACGCCAGTGGATAGTACGGAAGGCAAGAAATTGTTTGCTGCTTTGGCAGATGAGATGATGGATAAATCGCAGCCTGCTGTCTACAATCAGGCGATAATGGATTTCGGTGCCATACAGTGTACGCCGCAATCACCGAATTGCCTGTTTTGCCCTTTGGTTGACAGTTGCTCCGCCCTGAAGGAGGGCACGATAACGAAGTTGCCCGTAAAGCAGCATAAGACGAAAACCACCAATCGTTATTTCAACTATATATATGTACGTGTGGGCGCGTGTACCTACTTACATAAGCGGACGGAGGATGATATCTGGAAAAATCTTTTCGAATTTCCGCTGATAGAAACGGAAGCGCCTGTGACGGAAGAAGAGTTTCGTGAATTGCCGCAGGTACGCGCGCTTTTTGCAGACGGGGAAGCTTCGGGACTGCGCTTAATCAGTGGAAATGTGAAGCATGTGCTCTCCCACAGGGTGATTTATGCTAATTTCTATGAAGTTGTTTTACCGGAAAGTTCCACTTCTTTTTCTGCCTTCCAGCGGGTGAAAACAGAGGATTTGGAGCAGTATGCGGTCTCTCGCCTGGTGCATGCCTTTCTGGAGAAATATCTATAAAAGTTGCGCTAACTCTTGCATTGTGTGATTATTCTGTTTAATTTTGGCAGCAAATTCAAATAAAAAGAAAAAAGGCTTATGTCAGTAAATAAAGTAATATTGATTGGAAATGTAGGTAGAGATCCTGAAGTAAGATACCTTGATTCCGGTATCGCTGTGGCTTCTTTGCCTTTGGCTACTACAGACCGTGCATACACATTGGCTAACGGTACGCAGGTACCCGAACGGACGGAATGGCACAATCTGGTACTTTGGCGCGGACTGGCAGAAACAGCCGAAAAATATGTGCATAAAGGGGATAAACTTTATGTGGAAGGCAAAATACGTACCCGTTCATATGATGACCAAACAGGTGCAAAGCGCTATGTTACGGAAATCTTTGTGGACTCTATGGAGATGTTGAGCCCCAGAGGAACTGCTGCACTGGGTGCTGCCGCTCCACAACCGGGTATGTCACAAGGTACTCCCGCACAACCCATGGCACAATCGCAGGCAACTCCTGCACAAGATAATACAACGGACGATTTACCGTTCTAATTGTTTAACTAAAACCAAGATCTTTGGACCCAGACGCTTATTTATGCCAGTTGGCAGATGTTTTTAATGGTATATCCGTACATAGCCCTACTATTTCGGCAATTATCGCCATTGTGTTGGCAGGTTTGCTGTTGCTCGTATCAGGCTTTGCCTCAGCTTCAGAAATAGCCTTTTTCTCTCTTTCTCCATCCGACCTGAACGCCATTGATGAGAAGAAACACCCCTCGGACGAGAAGATTAGTAAACTCCTGGATGATACGGAAAGGTTGCTGGCAACCATCCTGATAACAAACAATTTTGTGAATGTGACCATTATCATGCTCTGCAACTTCTTCTTCATGAGTGTGTTCGAGTTTCATTCTCCTATTGCGGAATTTCTGATACTGACTGTCATCCTGACCTTCCTTCTGCTTCTTTTCGGTGAAATCATGCCGAAGATTTATTCAGCCCAGAAGACGTTGGCTTTCTGCCGCTTCTCCGCTCCGGGTATCTGGATGTTTCGTTCCCTTTTTTATCCGGTAGCTTCTATGCTGGTACGTTCCACTTCATTCCTGAACAAGCATTTTGCCCGTAAAAACCATAATATCTCGGTAGACGAGCTTTCTCATGCCCTTGAACTGACGGATAAGGCGGAACTGAAGGAAGAGAATAATATTCTGGAAGGTATCATTCGTTTTGGCGGTGAAACGGCGAAGGAGGTGATGACTTCCCGTCTGGACGTAGTTGATTTGGATATTCGCACGCCTTTCAAGGATGTATTGCAATGTATTATCGAAAATGCTTACTCCCGTATTCCTATTTACTCTGAAAACCGGGACAATATCAAAGGTATCTTATATATCAAGGATCTGCTGCCCCATTTGAATAAGGTGGACTTCCGTTGGCAATCGCTGATACGTCCGGCCTATTTTGTTCCGGAAACTAAGATGATTGACGATTTGCTGCGTGATTTTCAGGCCAATAAGATTCATATAGCCATTGTGGTTGATGAATTTGGCGGTACGTCGGGAATTGTGACAATGGAGGATATCATCGAGGAGATAGTCGGGGAGATTCACGACGAATATGATGATGAAGAACGTACGTATGCAGTGCTGAACGATCATACGTGGGTGTTTGAAGCCAAAACTCAGTTGACGGATTTTTATAAGATCACGAAGGTGGACGAGGAAGTCTTTGATGAAGTGGCGGGTGATTCCGATACGCTTGCAGGATTATTGCTGGAGCTGAAAGGTGAATTCCCTGCCCTGCATGAAAAGGTTACCTACGATCACTATGAATTTGAAGTCCTGGAGATGGATAACCGCCGTATTCTTAAAGTGAAGTTCACCATCAATACTCCTCCGTCGGATTCCGATAAGAAAGATTGATTTATAAAATAATATGTCTCTTTTCATACAACATACGTATCCTTCATATAAGTGGGGAGTCTGGAAGATGGACGAAACACAGGATGAATTGCTGAGCATGCTTCCGCAACAGGAAACATACCTGGAAGGGTTGCAGCGTTTCTCAGCTGAACATCGCCGTTTGGAATGGCTGTCGGTTCGTGTGTTGCTGTTCACTTTGCTGGGAGAGGAAAAGGAAGTTGCTTACTATCCCAGCGGGAAGCCGTATCTGGCAGATAAATCTGCATCTATCAGTATTTCTCATACGCGTGGGTATGTATCGGTGATTATCGGTGAAGCCGGTAAGGAAGTGGGCATTGATATAGAGCAATACGGTGAGCGGGTGCATAAGGTGGCGCATAAATATATGCGTGCTGATGAACCTCTGTCTTCGTATCAGGGAACGGATACCTGGGCTTTGTTGCTCCATTGGTCGGCCAAAGAAGTGATGTTTAAATGTATGAACACGCCGGAGGTTGATTTCCGGGAGCATCTGCGTATTTTTCCTTTTACGGTTACTGAAAAAGGGGCTTTCTCGGCTGAAGAGTACAGAACGCCGGGACAGCGTAAATTTGAAATTCACTATATGTTGCATCCGGATTTTGTGCTGACCTGGCAAGTTGATTAATCTTAAAAGCATGATATTATGAAACTACAACACTATTTTTGTCTTCTTCTTTTCTGTTTGCCTCTACTGGCTTATGCACAGTCGGATAAAGCTGTCACGGTAAGCTATGAACGGTCTGCCAAAGGGGAAGTGACTTTCTATGCCGAAACTAGGTTGCATACGCCTTATACGGTATCTATGACTTTTTCCCGGTTGAGTAATACGACTTTTTCCGAAGGAGAGGTTTATGATGCTGTTATTCATTATGGTAAAACACGACTGTTGACTTTGCGTCCGTCTACGGAAAATGCTTCGATTGGATTCTCATATCGCTATACCTGTAAAAAAGGAAATAACCGTTTGAAGACGGATACTAATTTTGTCTACCTTTTCCCTTTGGCGCCTGGTAAGGTGGTTCGTGTTAACCGGATGGTGGCTTTAGAGAAATTCCTTGGGAAAGAAGGAGAGAAACGTGTTACAGGACTTGGCTTTTCTACAATTGCCGGTGATACCATTTTTGCTTCCCGTGGCGGGCTTGTGACCGAGATTGTTGATAATGCCGCTTCCACTTCTGAAAACACATCGTTCCATTCGACGGAAAATTATCTGGAAGTTTTCCATAAGGACGGAACTTTTGCCCGTTATAAATTATTCCAGAATGGAGGGATCTTTGTTTCTCCGGGTGAAGAGGTGATTCCGGGACAGCCGCTTGGCATCATTGGCGGAGAGAACTACAAGCAGGGTTCCCATTTGCGTTTCAGTATTTATTGTCCCGATCAGCCGGATTACTCGTATGTACCTGATTTTTGTCTTTCTCAGGAGGAAGTAGGCAAGCCTGAACCTCGTGTGATGTATAAGTCCTGGCATCCTGTCGCGGTTGTTGTGCGGGAGATGAGTAAGAAGGAGAAGAAGAAATTTCTGTCAAAGGAATGATTTGTTGACAAAAAGATAGTAAAGTATTTGCTAAATCTTGTGTAAATGCTTATATTCGACCCGTAGAAATTCTTCTACGGGTCTTTTTGTTAACTAAATGTCAAAATAATAAGCAAGCACTATGGAATTACCTTTTGCAGAGTCTTGGAAAATTAAAATGGTGGAACCCATTCGGAAGAGTACCCGCCAGGAACGTGAACAATGGCTGAAAGAAGCCCATTACAATGTGTTCCAGCTGAAATCCGAGCAAGTATATATCGATTTGATAACCGACTCCGGTACGGGAGCAATGAGCGATCGCCAATGGGCAGCGATGATGCTGGGCGACGAAAGTTATGCAGGTGCTTCCTCCTTCTTCAACCTGAAAGAAGTGATCACCCGTCTGACTGGTTTTGAATATGTCATTCCCACCCATCAGGGACGTGCAGCCGAGAATGTGCTTTTCTCTTATCTGGTACATGAGGGAGATATTGTTCCGGGCAACTCTCACTTTGATACCACAAAGGGACATATCGAGGGCCGGAAGGCCATTGCTTTGGATTGCACCATCGATGAAGCGAAGAATACTCAGTTGGAAATACCTTTTAAAGGCAATGTCGATCCTGTGAAATTGGAAAAAGCATTGCAGGAGCATGCTGACCGTATACCGTTTATCATCGTTACCATTACGAACAACACGGCCGGCGGACAGCCCGTATCCATGCAGAACCTTCGTGAAGTCCGTGCTCTTGCGGATAAGTATAATAAACCTGTATTGTTTGACTCCGCACGTTTTGCGGAAAACGCTTACTTCATCAAAATGCGTGAAGATGGCTATAGCGGTAAAACGATAAAGGAAATTACGAAAGAGATGTTCGACCTGGCAGATGGTATGACTATGAGTGCCAAGAAGGATGGTATCGTCAATATGGGAGGCTTCATTGCTACACGAAAAAAAGATTGGTACGAAGGTGCCAAAGGCTTTTGCGTGCAATATGAAGGGTATCTTACTTACGGTGGTATGAATGGTCGTGACATGAATGCACTTGCCACAGGACTGGATGAGAATACGGAATTTGATAATCTGGAAACCCGCATCCGTCAGGTAGAATATCTGGCAAAGAAGTTGGATGAATACGGTATTCCTTATCAGCGTCCAGCAGGCGGACATGCCATTTTTGTGGATGCAACGAAGGTACTGACGCATGTACCGAAGAAGGAATTCCCGGCACAGACTCTAACGGTTGAGCTATATCTTGAAGCCGGTATCAGAGGATGTGAAATCGGTTATATTCTGGCAGACCGTGATCCGGTTACCCGTGAGAACCGTTTTACCGGACTGGATTTATTGCGCCTGGCTATTCCCCGCCGCGTATATACGGATAATCACATGAATGTAATAGCAGTAGCGTTGAAGAATGTTTTCGACCGTCGTGAAAGTATTACTAATGGAGTCCGTATTACTTGGGAGGCTCCCCTGATGCGTCATTTCACTGTTCAATTGGAACGTACATAACTACTTTCTTTTTCATAATACAAATGAGGTTACCCGAATTCATATGTTGAAGGGGTAACCTCATTTCTTTTATTTATCTTCTTTCTCGTTATTCATTCTGTAACTTAATGCTCCTGACGGGCATTTCTTGATTTGAGCGATCAATTCTTCCGTCGTTGCATTTTCAGCCGTTATCCACGGTTTTTCTTTCGGATGATACACATTCGGAAGGGTCTTGGTACAAATGCCTGCATGTTGGCACAGGCCGGGTTGCCAGATGATGGTCACTTCCCCGTTCGTATATTCTTTCTTTATATTCATAACTATTTATTATTGAATGTGAATACCTTTCATTACAATTCTTTTCCATTCGGGATGTTTGTGAATGTATCCCGCTACAAACGGGCAGAGAGGTACTAATCTAAGTCCTTGTTTTTCTATATCTTTTAATGCTTTTTCTACTAACTGGCTGCCGATGCCTTTACCACCCAGTTGAGTGGGTACTTCGGTGTGTGTCAGGTAAATCTCCCCATTCGTTGATTTTATATACTCAATCTTTGGAGTATATTTATCGACATGGAACTCATATTGGTGACGTTCTTCATTGTCGATCAGTTCATAATCTGCTTCCATAACTCTTCGTATTAATTGTTTACTGTATGTATAACACGCGGATGATGAAATTTGTTTTGGGAAAGTTACAGAATAAAATGTCCGGGCGAAATCCCTTCGACCGGACACCATTCAAATAAACTTGGCAGAGTTTATTGTTCCTTACTTTCTTTGAAGCAGAGTGGATGAATGAAATGATGGGACGATTTGCCCGTTTCATTTAGACTCAACGCTTTTTCCTCGAAAGCAGTGATAAAAACAGTGCATGGCAGGTCTTCTGACTTGTTTCTGTTGCCAGGCGCCTTCCCGGAAGCGGACTTCCAGTGGCTATTGGTAGTTTGCCTGCAACCTATCATGAAACTTACAGCAGCGGGACTGTTCAGGATTTGCACCTGATTCCCTTTTAATTACCGTCTCCGAACAAAGACAGTAAACCAATGCATCGCAAAGATAAGGAAAAAAGTGATTAGTGGTTAGTGATAAGTGATTATTTTTTTATGCAATCACAAACCGCTAATCACTAATCACTTACCACTAACCGCTTCTTACTTTTCCTTTGCCAGCGTGAATACGAATTCCAATCCGCCACCCTGGTTGTTCTTGGCCGAAATGGTACCTCCATGGATGATTACCGAGTTCTTTACGATAGCCAATCCCAATCCCGTACCGCCCAGTTTGCGTGAGCGTCCTTTATCTACCCGGTAGAAGCGTTCGAATAAGCGGTTCAGATGTTCGGGAGAGACACCTACGCCGGTATCGGCAAAACTGAAATAGTAGAAATTCTCGTCCTCGCGGAAACAGCTGATGTTGATGCGTATATCCGTGCCTGCATAAGCAATGGCATTGTCCATCAGGTTGCGGAAAATGGAGTATAGCAGGGAGTAGTTTCCCCGTAGTTGTATCTTCGGTTTTAGGGAGTTGACTACGGTGATATGCTTTTCTTCCAGTTCCAGGGATACCTCGTTTACGATATTGCCTACCAACAGGCTGATGTCTACTTTCTCCATGTCGATCATGTTGGCGGCTTCGTCCATACGCGTTAATACGGAGATGTCGCGTAGCAGTCGGCTTAGCCGATTGCTTTGAGCATAGCATCGCTCCAGGAATGTCTGCATCTTCTCCCGGGAGATGTTTTCATTGTTGACGATGGTTTCCAAATAGCCCTGTATACTGCTGACCGGGGTCTTCAGTTCATGTGCAATGTTCTGTGTCAACTGGCGTTTCAGGCGTATCTGCTCTTCTTCCTGGGTGACGTCGTTGATGGATATCTCGAAGCTTAAGTCCTGGAATATAATACATTCTACAATAAACATACGTCCATTCTTATTGATGCTGATAGACATACGCTTTTCTTCCTTGCCCGGACGCTTGGGAGTCTTGTTGATGAAATCCGTGATTTTCTGGAACTCACTGATGGAGAATATTTCCTCTGTTGTTTGCAGGTTGGAGTCCGAAATCAGGTTGCTATACTGTGTAAACAGGTTGTTGACCAGGATTTCTTTCTTGTCCTTATTGAATACGCCCAATCCTTCATGCGAGGTTTGTAAGTGGGTGATCAATTTCTCCCGCTCAATGTATAGTGCCTCTTTGGTTTCCCGCAGTCGCTTGTATATTTGGATGATATGTTGTGAAATCTCTCCCAGTTCGTTGTGTGGGAAGGCGGATTGCATATCTGTTTCCACAGGCTCATTCTTATCGGCACGTTTGGCAAACTCGCGTAGCTGATTGATGGCTGTCCCCAGTTTAGAGGTGAATTTGTAGAAGATGAAAATTAATAGTAATGATACGATGAGGGTAAACCAGATGTAGTGCTGGTCTGCTGCAAGGTGTCTTACAAGGTTCAGGTCGTAGGGGAGGGCGGAACGTATGATGTAGCCTTCATAGAGTGTGGCAGAATAGAAGTAGGGCACTCCCGTTGTTTCGGAGGTACGGCGTACATCATATCCTTTTCCTTCTGCCAGTGCTTTTTGTACTTCCGGGCGGTTGATATGATTGCCTAATTTCTGATATTCGTAGCTGTCATATAATACGTCACCCTGTACATTAACTACTGTAATACGTAAATCCTGTTTAATGTATTTTTGCAGGTATCGTTCCAGAGTCGTGTTCCATAAGCTGTCCGGAATGCGGGCAAGCTCCTGGTGCAATCGTTCATTATAGTCCTGTAGCTGTATATCCAGCAGATCTATCTTATATTCTTTTTCACGTTGGTATTGATACGCCAGGAAGCATCCGGCAAATACCAGAAACAGTGAAATGACCGAAAGAAATAACTTCCGGCTGAACGACAGGAAATGTGTGGTATTATTCAGCTTCGAAGCAGTATCCATATCCTAAGCGAGTTACGATGCATTTACCATAAATACCTATTTTCTTACGCAAACGGGTGATATTCACATCGATGGTGCGGTCCAACACATAGACCTCGTCGCTCCATATCCGTGCCAGTATATCTTCGCGGGAGAATACGCGTCCCTTGCTCTGGAGGAGTAAAAGTAATATCTCAAATTCTTTTTTGGTGAGAGGGGCTTCCTCCCCGTCGATACTAACTTTCTTTTTCACAATATCAATGACTAACGTCTTGTAGCTGATTTGCTCCGGTGCCCGTTCCGGTTCTCCTTGCTGGGTGCGGCGCAATACAGCTTTGACGCGTGCGATGACTTCACGCAGAGAGAAAGGTTTGGAGATGTAATCATCAGCTCCCAGATTGAAGCCGGTTACCGTATCATTTTCCGTATCCTTGGCGGTGATGAATATAATGGGTACCTGAGCGGTCTTCTTATCTTTTTTTAGTAAGCTGGCCATTTTGAAACCGGATATTTCTCCCATCATCACGTCCAGTAGCAACAAGCTGTAGCTACCGATATCCATTTTCAACGCCTCTTCGGCGGAGTGGGCCGTGTCCACTTCATACCCTTCATTTTCAAGGTTGAATTTCAGGATCTCGCAAAGGTCCTCTTCATCGTCTACAACTAAAATACGATAATCGTTCATTGCTTTTTCTAATTAATATGAGGTATTCAAAACAAATTCTCCTACCACAAAGTTATACTTTATTTCTTTTCAGCGACAAAGGTGCGGTGTTTTTGTTACGGGAAAGTGAAACACGTGTTACAATTCGGTTACATTTTAGTGTGTGCTGAAGGTAATCCGGTCCGTACTAAGTCCGTATCAAGTCCGTACTAAGTCCGTATTAACTCCATATCAAGTCCGTACCAGGTCCGTATTAACTCCGTATTGGGTTCGTATCAGATCCAAGCGTATAGGTACGGAGATGGTACGGACCTGATACGGACTTGACACGGACTTGGTAAGGCTTTGACACGGTTTTGGTAAGGTGAAGAACTGTAAACTATTACTTTTACATCCTAGTTTTTCAGTTTTTATACTTACCTTTGTCTTAATATAAATAACATTGGTATGAAAGAGTTGACTAATATAAATTTTCGGCGATATAAATGGCGTTTGCCCGCTCTGATAGCTTTATTGGTGGTTGTTGTGGCAGGTTCCTTTTGGCTGAATACGGCTCCGTTCCGTTCCGGGTTTGAGATAGCGGATGAGTTGGGAGGCAACATCTTTCCTTCCAGTATTCTTTCTGTAGCGACGACGGATGCGCAAGTCATTGTTCCGGCTGATTCCTTATATGTGGGTAATTCTAAATCCTGCATTTCTATCCGGATTCGTTCTGGGAAGGCGTATAGCAGGGTGCGTATTGAAGTTGCTGAAACTCCGTTTTTTTCCCGTTCCGTATCTGAGTTTGTGTTGGCTAAACCACGGACGGAATATACGATCTATCCCGATATTATCTGGAATTACGAAGCGCTGAAGAATAATAACCAGGCGGAACCGGTTAGTGTGGCTGTTAAGGTCGAAATGAATGATAAAGATTTGGGGCAGCGGGTTCGTACTTTTTCTGTTCGCAGCATCAATGAATGTCTGTTGGGGTATGTTACGAATGGGACTAAGTTTCATGATACAGGAATTTTCTTTGCGGCATACGTTAATGAGGAGAATCCGATGATTGACAAATTGTTGCGTGAAGCACTGAATACCCGTATTGTCAATCGTTTCTTGGGCTATCAAGGTGGCAATGCTGAAGTGGTGGACAAGCAAGTCTATGCTTTATGGAACGTGCTTCAAAAGCGTAATTTCCGTTACAGTTCTGTTTCCAATACCAGTTTGTCCAGTAATGT
Organism: Bacteroides cellulosilyticus; assembly: GCF_020091405.1. Classification (NCBI taxonomy): domain Bacteria; kingdom Pseudomonadati; phylum Bacteroidota; class Bacteroidia; order Bacteroidales; family Bacteroidaceae; genus Bacteroides; species Bacteroides cellulosilyticus. Next base: position 6,150,540 of record NZ_CP081903.1, on the reverse strand, counting down.
GGTCTTTTCCCAGCGTGTTCGCACGTTTGATGATGCGCTGGAGTCTTCGCAGATTAACTGTGTGGATGGTAGCGTGCTGTTTGCTTCCCTGCTTCGTGCCATTAATATAGAGCCCATATTGGTTCGTACTCCGGGACATATGTTTGTGGGGTATTATACAGATGCTGGTCGCAAGAATATGAACTTCCTTGAAACTACCATGATTGGTGATGTGGATCTGGATGATTTCTTTCCGGATGAGAAGCTAGACTCAACGATGGTGGGTAAATCACAGAATCAGATGTCACGTCTCACATTTGATAAGTCTAAGCAATATGCTAATAATAAGTATAAGCAAAATAAAGAAGGCATCCACTCCGGTAAATTGAACTATATGTTTCTGGAAATTTCTAAGGATGTGAGAAGGAAAATTCAACCGATAGGAAAGTAGAAGAGAGGGTGCATTATGTAAATGCGTAGCTAAAAGTTGTTGGCGGAATTTGTTCGTTTTTTCATTTTATCTGTTTTTTCTTAAGTCAACTTTGGCTATTTCATCTAACTGTTAACTATGTATTTTCCGGATAAGTCAGAAAAAAATCCTTGAAAATGGACTAAGTTCTTTGGGAACTTGGTGTGTTTTCTCCATTGGAAGCTTTAACTGAATATGGAGAAGATATCCCAAATAATGCAAGCAATACTAATGATAAGCAATAATTTCTTTTCATAAGCTCTATAATTTGGATTTGTTTGCAAATATATGAATATTTTTAATATTTGCCGCATAAATTACATTAAAAATATGCAAATGAATACTAATATATTTGCTTTTATACTTTAGCAAAGTATGAAATATCGTATTAACATATTGGTTTTTGATTTTTATAAAATCATATTGATTTAAAATATGGGATGTTAGCTTTAAAAATGATGTATTTGATGCATTATCCTTGTTGTTATGCTTATAAAATAACTTTTTATCTGTTTATACGATGTTTTTTTTATCCTAATATTGATATGTAAAAATTATATTTTATAAGTATTTATTCTATAAATAGAATTCAAGATGTAGTAGAAAATAAAGAATATAATTTGAAATTAAGACCATTCTTCTTTATTAATTAAGCCAAATATTAATATCAGATCATTAATTGAAATGAAAAATAAATGCTAATACATTAATTTGATTGTTTGCTTTTGCTGATGTAAATTTCTTAAGTCATATTGATTATTTGTCACATATTATAAAGTAAATATCAGACTGTTAGATGAATAATAAAAAAAGCGAATGAGATATTTTTAGAAACATGAAAAGAATAAGATAACCAATAAGGGTTCGGCATATGCCTATGTAATTTTTACTAATACAAGTTCCCAAAGTACTCAACAAGCGAAGAAAATCACAGGTAAAGTTGTAGATGCAACAGGTGAACCTATTGTTGGCGCCAGTGTATTGGTGAAGGGTACTGGCACAGGTACCATAACTAATGTTGATGGTCAATTCTCTGTGGATACCCAGCAGGGTAGCACATTGGTAATCTCATTTGTGGGATACACTTCAGCTGAAATTAAGGTGGGTGCAGGAAGTGTATATAATGTGACTTTGAAAGATGATACTCAGACATTGAGTGAAGTTGTTGTAACTGCGATGGGTATCAAGAAAGATCGCAAGTCATTGGGATATGCTATTGATGACGTGAGTGCAGAAGAACTTATGAAAAATAAGAGCGTGAACCCAATCAATTCTCTGGCTGGTAAGATAGCAGGTGTTAATATTACGCAGGGTGGTGGAGCTGCTGGTGCGGGTTCTCAAATAATCCTTCGTGGCGGTACTTCACTTGAGCGCGATAATCAACCTGTGTTTGTTGTTGATGGTGTAATTTATGATAACTCCACTACTGTAGTAGGCAATTCTGCTTTCGATGGTAGTACATCAACTGCTTCTACCCAATCAAACCGGGTGATGGACATCAACCCTGAAGATATAGAGAATATGTCAGTACTCAAAGGTCCTGCTGCAGCCGCACTTTATGGTTCTCGTGCTGCTGCTGGTGTCGTTATCATTACAACTAAGAAAGGAAAAGAAGGTGCTGTTGAAGTGAATTTTTCAACTAAATATATTACGCAATGGGCTAAATCTCTTCCTAAAACCCAAAATAAATATAAAAGAGGATTTGCTGAAGATCAATATGATTCAAGTGGCAAATATACTGGAACGACATTCAATGATTTTAGCTATAATTCATGGGGTGAAGCAATAACTGATGGAGCTCCTACTTATGACAATATCGGAGACTTTTTTCAGCAAGGCGGTGCTTGGGATACTAACGTAAGTGTAGCCGGTGGATCTCAAAATAGTAACTTTTATCTTTCAGGTTCTTATTATAATCAAGATGGTATTATTCCTAATACAGGCTATGAGAAAGCAACATTCCGTTTCAATGGCGAACAAAAGTGGAAGATATTCACCTTTGGTGCAAATGTAGCATATTCTCAGGCAAATACCGATAAGACGCTTACTTCTGCAGGTCTTTATGGATCAAGCGGGTCGGGTACAATGACCAACTTGTATCGCTGGTCGCCTACCGATGATATGAGTCACTATTTGAACGAAGACGGTACACGCTATCGTATGTTTGGCGATCGTCTTGACGTAGTTGATGAACGAGATAACCCCTATTGGATTCTCAACAAGAATAAGCTGCAAGATAATACCGAACGTTTCACTGGTAATTTCAATATTAAGGCCGACATTACCGATTGGTGGTGGATCAGCTATCGCATGGGCATTGACTCTTATACTACTGACGACTCAAAAACACTCTCTGCTGGTGGTGTTTATAAACTGGCCTGGCAGAAGGGCATGTATAGCGAAAACTCTTATCGCTACAAATATCTTTCTACTAATTTAATGACAAACTTCGCCAAGCGGTTTGGAGACTTTAATTTTAATCTGATGCTTGGTACTTCTACCGACGACACTCGTTCCTGGTCTAATTACCGAATGGCCTGGAATTTCGAGATTCCCGATTTTTATGCATTTGACAATGCGACAAATGATAATCGTGACTTTTCGAGTGCTCGCAGTCAAAAACGCCTTGTAGGTGTGTTTGGTGAATTTCGTGCTGACTGGAAGAATACGGTATTCCTGACCGTATCGGGACGAAACGACTGGTCTTCGACACTACCAGTTGAAAATCGCTCTTATTTTTACCCATCTGTTAGTGGTAGTGTCGTGTTTACGGAATTCCTTCCAAAATCCGACTGGTTGTCATTTGGTAAGGTTCGTGCAAGTTGGGCACGTGTAGGTAAAGATACAAGTCCATATTCCTTGGATACGGCATTGTGGCCAAGCCAGTCATTCCTTGGCGGTCTTACAGGTGTAAGCAACTATTGGACTGCCGGTAATGCCGCCTTGAAACCTGAGATTACGGAATCTGTAGAAATCGGTGTTGAATTACGTTTCTTCAATAACCGTTTAAAGGTGGATTATGCATACTATACCAACAATTCTTACGACCAGATTATGTCGCCTCGTTTGTCTAATGCAACAGGTTATATCCTTCGTTCGGTGAATGCCGGTGATGTATATAATAAAGGTATGGAGCTCAGTATTGGTGGTACTCCGATTCAAACTAAAGACTGGAGCTGGGAATCTACTTTTAACATAAGTGGTAACCGTGGTACGGTTAAGAATCTGCTTGAAGGTGTGGAAATACTTTATGTGACTGATGTGCAGGTAGGTAATGCTAAAGCGGCATCTTTTCCTAATGGTAATTTTATGGCAATTTCGGGTAGTCAATGGAAGCGTGATGAGCAAGGTAATGTAATGCTTGACAAGAATGGGCTTCCCACAAAAGACAGTGCAGGTTCAAATAGTGTTAATCGCGAAATTGGTAATCGTGAACCAAAATTCTCTGGCGGATGGAATAACACAATCTCATACAAAGGATGGTCACTTAATATGCTGTGGGAATTCCGTGTAGGCGGACATGTGTACAATGGTACGGAATATGCAATGACATTGGCCGGTGTGAGTGAGCTTTCCGCTAAACGTGAAAAGATTGAAATATCAGGTGTAAACACAGATGGTAATTTCGTAACTAACACTTTTGAAGCCAATAAGACTTATACTTACAATGGTAAAGAAACGAGTGGTAGGACAATTATTGCTAATTATTATCAGGATATTTATCCCTATGAGACTGCAAACTTCATGACGAAAGTCAATGCGCTTCGTCTTCGTACTTTATCACTCTCATACACTTTGCCAAAAACGCTACTTGCCAAAACAAAAGTTATCAAGCGTGCTTCAATTACAGCTTCTGCCAACAACCTCCTTCTTTTCACCAACTATAATGGCGATCCGGAAGTTGCGGCAGCCGGATCAGGTGCAGTTGGTTCATCTTCGGTAGGCATCGACTATTGCGGTGTTCCTTCGACGGCAAGTTTTGCATTTGGTGTTAATTTGACTTTCTAAATATTGTCTAACTGCAGGAAAAACAGAATATAATATGAAACTATATAAGAAAATAATTCTTGGAGTGGCAGCTTGCGTTTCGCTTTCTGCATGTAATGATTGGCTTGATGTAAACACCAATCCGAATACCCCTATATCTACTGATGCTGAATTTCATCAGCGTGTGCCTTGGATGCAATTTTATATGAGCCATATCTATCATATTGTTGCCTCTAACACGAGCTTTTATTGTGGTCATTTCTATCGTAACAATGCCCGTGAAGGTGGAGCTGCTAAATGGCAACTTGATTCTTCGACTCGTGCCAGTAATGCACAGCAGTGGTTTTTTACTCAAGTAGGTGTGAATTGTAATGACTTGTATAATCAGGCAATGGAGGCGGGTGCTTATCATTATGCCGGTGCTGCCAAATTCTTTAGGGCTTATGGCTTTATGATGCTTACAGATCTATTTGGCGAAGTGCCTTATAACGAGGCATTTGGCGAAAAACCTTCTCCGGCTTATGACAATGGTAAGACTATATTCCTTGGTTGTATAGCTGACATTGATGAAGCAATACAACTATTTTCCAGGCGGCAAGAGACTATAAATGGTGTTACTCCTAAAACGTTGGCTGAAGGTGATAGCTGGAATGGTGGTGATGCAGATAAGTGGCTTAAAATGTGCTATCTTCTAAAGGCCCGATGGTTGAACCACTTGATTAAGAAAGAGGCTGGCAGCTACAAAGAAGGCAAGTATGATGCTCAGGAAATTCTTAACTGTCTGGCTAAGGCTCAGCAAAGTAATGCCGACAATACTCTCATCAGACATACTGATACTAATACACCTTCTCATGATGTGTTGGGGTGGAATGAACCGGTGGATTATTCTGCTCTTTATTCTTGTATCGGCATGAACAGTAATATCTACATTACCAAGAATTACTACGACAACCTGACTAATTTTGATGGTAAGGGTGTAGAAGACCCGCGTGCCGACAAGTTTATCCCCTGGACCCGCTCAGTGAAGGGAGCTGCTACTCCTGTTGATATCAAATGGTCGGATGATGGTAAATGGCGTCGCTCAATGGGTGTTGATATGCAAACTGATATCCTTAGTCAATCAGGCCCTTATGCATTGTCATTCAACACTTCTACCCAGAGTTGGTATTGTGACAGCCCATCCCGTCAAGGCGATACTATCTACGTGTGGACAACTTGTGGTGGTACCGGCTACTCAGGAGGGATAGATATCCTCTATCGTCGTAATAAGAGTTATGATAGTTCGGCACTCAGTGGTGTATTTTATGCCCGTGCTACAAGTCCTACTTATATGGCTTCCTATGCTGAGGCTTGTTTTATAAAAGCAGAGGTGCTTTTCCGACAAGGAGAAAAGTCAGGTGCATTCACTGCGTATAAGGATGGTGTTAAAGCAAGTATTGATGCTGTTAACGATCAAATAGCAGTGTGGACTTCTGAGGATACAAATTTGAATTCCTGTCCATCGTTTACTCATATTGAACAAACGGAAATTGACAATTTCTTGAACAATGGTTTGGGAAATGCTGACAATCTTACTCTTGGAAAAATTATAACTCAAAAGATGCTTGCGATGCCATTCTCTAATGAGAACTGGAATGATATGCGCCGTTATGATTATGATACTAATATATTTATGAATTGGGATAAACCCTATTACTACAAAACTACTCCTGCAGGTTTTACTTACTGTCCGGAAGGTGAGTCACCCCGTCGTTGGAAGCAAGCTTCGTATGAGTTGACTTACAATACTAAAAATCTTTCTGCAATTGGTGTTGAAGTTCCGGGGGCGGCTGAACTTGGTGATGGATGGTATAATAGTAATGTTATTTGTACCTTGCAGGTATGGTGGGATTCTAAACAACAATAAATTGTCACAGCATTTGATGGAAATGGAAACTTAATAGGAGAAGATAGTGTATGCGTTGTAATATACTAAATGAATTTTCCGAAGACTCAAGCAGTCTTCATTCATAAATGATGATTGGGGCAGCCGGTTCGTGAGAATCGGCTGCTTTTTGGGATATTAGTCTATAAAATCCCATAGTTTATAGAACGTTAATTTAAATATCTTAAAATATTGGGAATCTATATATTTCATTGATTATCTTTGCGCTCGGAAACAGAAATATGATTTTCTTTGAAGTTTCATAGAGATTTAATAAGATATTGAAGACTGTAACGGTCTTCATTCATAGATGATGATTGGGACAGTCGGTTCGTGAGAATCGGCTGTTTTTTGTTTCTGTTTGTTTGCATATCAACGGATGTAATGTTACTTTTGCCGAACGAGGTCAGGTGGCCTCGTTATTAACCTCTGAATAGCAATGGCACAAAGCAAGAAATTTATCTCTCCGGGAGCATGGTTTTCCATGCTGTATCCCGCGGACTGGAATGAGTTTGAAGATGGGGAAGGCTCTTTTCTCTTCTATAATCCAAGTGAGTGGACTGGAAATTTTCGTATCTCTGCATATAAAGGTAACGCTATGTATGGTCGAGAAGTTACCCGTCAGGAACTGAAAGACAATCCTTCGGCAGTCTCCGTTAAAATAGGAAGCTTGGCATGTGCTTACAGTAAGGAGATGTTTGAAGAAGAAGGGGCTTATTATACTTCTCATCTTTGGATTACCGGTATGGATGATGTTGCCTTTGAATGCTCCTTTACTGTAAGCAAGGGATCATCCGTGGCCGAAGCCGAAGCCGTTATCGCCTCATTGGAAGTACGCAAAGAGGGAGTGAAATATCCGGCAGAGCTTATACCTGTCCGCCTGTCCGAAATCTACCAGATTAATGAGGCTTATGAGTGGGTGACTACTACTGTAAAAGAACAACTGAAAAAAGATTTCCAGGGTATGGAAGAAGATTTGGACAGCATGCAACAGGTTATTGACAGTGGTACTATCGGGCAGAAGAAAAAAGAGGCATGGCTGTCATTCGGCATTGCTGTATGCGTAATCCTTGCTAATGAAGTAGACGGCCTGGAATGGATGACTTTGATAGATGGTAATCGTGAAGCTCCTGTACTGCAGAACCTTATTACCGGAGAATGGATTGACCCTATGAAATTAGTGTGGAGCAAAGTGAAGGCAGGGGAACCTTGCAATTTGGCAGAAACCTACAAATCTTTACTCTGATCATTTGCCAACCAGCCATAAATCATAAATTATAAATCATAAATCTTAAACTGTGATTAGTTATCTTCAGATAGAAAATTTGACCAAGTCATTCGGTGATTTGGTATTGCTTGAGAATACTTCGCTCGGTGTGGCCGAAGGGCAACGTATCGGACTGATTGCCAAAAACGGCAGTGGTAAAACTACTTTGTTGAATATTATTGCCGGCAAAGAAGGGTATGACAGTGGAACCGTTTCTTTTCGTCGTGACCTTAGGGTCGGATATTTGGAACAAGACCCGCAATATCCCGAAGGACTGACCGTTCTGGAAGCTTGTTTCCATCATGGCAATAGTACGGTAGAACTGATAAAGGAGTACGAACGTTGCATGGAAACAGAAGGGCATCCCGGTTTGGACGAAATCCTGGTGCGCATGGATCATGAAAAAGCATGGGAGTATGAGCAGAAGGCCAAGCAAATTCTTTCCCAGTTGAAGATAAGAAACTTCGATCAGCAAGTAAAGCATCTTTCCGGTGGGCAGTTGAAGCGCGTGGCGCTTGCCAATACCCTTATCACTGAGCCTGACCTGCTGATTCTGGATGAGCCGACCAACCATCTCGATCTTGATATGACTGAATGGTTGGAAGATTACCTGCGCCGCACAAACCTCAGTCTGCTTATGGTGACGCACGACCGTTACTTCCTCGACCGTGTCTGTACCGAAATCATTGAAATAGACAATCGTCAGATCTATCAATATAAAGGAAATTATAGCTATTACCTGGAGAAACGTCAAGAGCGTATCGATGCAACGAATGTTGAAATAACCCGTGCCAACAACCTGTATCGCACTGAGTTGGAATGGATGCGTCGTATGCCGCAAGCCCGCGGGCATAAAGCGCGTTATCGAGAAGAGGCTTTCTATGAACTGGAGAAAGTAGCTAAACAGCGGTTTAATAACGACAATGTGAAACTGGAAGTAAAGGCCTCCTACATCGGTAGCAAGATATTCGAAGCAGACCATCTGTACAAGTCGTTTGGTGACCTTAAAATATTAGAAGACTTTTCTTACATTTTTGCCCGTTATGAAAAGATGGGCATTGTAGGTAATAACGGTACCGGTAAATCTACTTTTATCAAAATACTGATGGGAGAGGAGAAGGCCGATAGCGGAACGATTGATATCGGAGAAACAGTACGTTTCGGTTATTATTCGCAGGATGGCTTACAGTTCGATGAGCAGATGAAAGTGATTGATGTGGTACAGGATATCGCTGAAGTCATAGAGTTAGGCAATGGTAAAAAGCTGACCGCTTCCCAGTTTCTACAACATTTTCTCTTCACTCCCGAAACCCAGCATAGCTATGTTTATAAACTGAGTGGTGGAGAACGCCGTCGCCTGTATCTGTGTACGGTATTGATGCGTAATCCTAATTTCCTTGTGCTGGATGAGCCTACCAACGATCTGGATATCATTACCCTGAATGTGCTGGAAGAGTATTTACAGAATTTCAAGGGTTGTGTTATCGTAGTAAGCCACGACCGCTACTTTATGGATAAGGTAGTAGACCACATGTTAGTCTTCAACGGTCAGGCAGATATCCGTGATTTCCCCGGAAATTATACCCAGTATCGTGACTGGAAAGAAGAAAAAGCCCGGCTGGAAAAGGAGAAAGAAAAAGAAGCCTCTAAACCGCAGGAAGATAAAACCGCTAAAGTGCGTCTGAATGAAAAACGCCGGATGTCCTTTAAAGAGAAAAGGGAGTTTGAACAGCTGGAGCAGGAAATTGCTACATTGGAGGACGAAAAGAAAACTATTGAAGCTGCCCTGTGCAGTGGCACCTTATCCGTAGAAGAACTCACAGAGAAATCAAAGCGTTTGCCTGAGATCACGGATTTGATTGATGAAAAGACCATGCGTTGGCTGGAACTTAGTGAGATAGAAGAATGATGGGGTGATAGGGTAATAAGGTGTTAAAATGATAAATGATAAGATGATAAAATTATGAGCAACAGGACTGGAAATTTAACGAACTATCATAGTCATAGCTTATATTGCGACGGACGTGCTAATATGGAAGACTTTATCCGCTTTGCCCTGAGCGAAGGATTTACTTCTTATGGATTTTCTTCCCATGCCCCTCTGCCGTTTTCTACAGCGTGGACTATGGAGTGGGACTCTATGGATGACTATCTGCCCGAATTCCATCGTCTGAAGGCTAAGTATGCCGGACAAATAGAACTCTATATCGGTCTGGAGATTGACTATCTGAATGAAGAGAGCAATCCGTCTGTTACCCGTTTCCGCGAATTACCGTTGGATTACCGTATTGGTTCTGTGCACTTGCTTTATGATGATAAGGGAGAAATAGTGGATGTGGATGTGACGGCTGATAAATTCCGCAGACTTGTGGATAAACATTTCAATGGTGATCTGGTGAGAGTGGTGCATCTTTATTATGACCGTTTGATGCGTATGGTGGAACTGGGCGGTTTTGATATTGTCGGTCACGCTGACAAAATGCACTATAACGCATCTGCTTATCATCCCGGTTTACTGGATGAACCTTGGTATGATGCTTTGATTCAGGAATATTTTGATGCTATTGCCCGAAAAGGATATATCGTAGAGATTAATACAAAATCTTTTCTGGAATTGGGTACTTTCTATCCTAATGAACGCTACTTCCCTGTATTGCTTGAAAAGGGAATCCGTGTACAGGTTAATAGTGACTCCCATTACCCGGAGCGTATAAACAACGGACGCCTGCAAGCTTTGATGGCCCTGCAAGCGTCCGGTTATCACACTGTCACGGAGATGTACAATAATGAGTGGAAAAATATGCAACTCCTCATTCATACATAACTCCAGTGACTTTTCCTTATATATTATTTCTTCTTTAACAAGAAATCTTCAATTGCCTTTTGGTAAGTGGCTTTATCAGCTGCACCACGGAAAAGCTGAGGTTCTCCTTCCATCGGAATGAATACAAAGAGAGGAATGCTGCTTGCATTGAATAATGCGGCAAGTTCACGTTCTTTATCCACATTCACTTTGTAGATCACGATCTTTCCGGCGTATTCTTTTGCCAGATCTTTCATTATGGGCGCTGTCATGCGGCAGGGACCACACCAGTCGGCATACAAGTCAATGATGGCGGGTTTGTCACCCTTATATTTCCAGTCCTGGGATTTCTCGTAATCGAATACATCTTTAATAAACATATCCTTGTTCATTACGATTACTTCTCCGCTCTTGGCTTCTTTTTGTTCCGACTCATTGGGTTGTGCTTTTGCCCCATCCTTGCAGGCGAATGTCAGTACGCTGGCAAAAATCAGAATGGCAAATGTTAGTACTTTCTTCATAATGTTTGTCCTTTATGAATTTTGTTCAATGACGCCTTTCAGCTCACTGCCCTTAATAACTCCGGAATGACGCCAAACGGCTTCACCTTTCTTGAATACGATAAAAGTGGGTACCGCTTGTATACGATACTTAGCAGCCAGTTCCTCATGTTGGTCTACATCGATTTTCACGATGCGGGCACCATCACCGATTTGTCCTTTCAGCTCTTCCAATACGGGATGCATTGCCTTACATGGGCCACACCAGGTTGCAAAAAAGTCTACTAAAACAGGTTTTTCTGATTGTATAAGTTCTTCAAATTTCTCCATAATCTTTTCCTTTCTGTTATTAATTCATTTTTTTATAAATACAATATTAGTGTCGTTGTCTGTATAGTGAACAGTTCGTGGTACTTTTTGTTCACGCATCATTATTCTTTATGTCCGTTTAGGGTCTGTTTTGGCTATTTTTTAGAATACTTGTCATAATGAAACATTTTCCATTGGAAATCAATTCCTTTAAAAGAAACACCCCTACAAGTACTGCGTGATGGTATTTGTAGGGGTGAGTATAGTATCTCAAACAGACTTCTGACTGCTCTTATTCCGCAATCGTCAGCTCCTTGATGATATGTGAGGCACCGGCATACTTCTCTATGATAAATAAAGTGTAGCGAATGTCTACGCAAGCTGCACGCTGTGAAGAGGGGCGGAAGGCTATATCTCCTGTAAGTCCTTCATAATTGCGGTCGAAACCTGTACCGATGAGCTCACCTTTGGCATTGAATACCGGACTGCCGGAGTTACCGCCGGTGTTGTCTGTATTCACAATGAAGCAGATAGGCATTTCACCATTCGGCATGGCATAGCGTCCGAAGTCCTTAGCCTGATACAGTTGTTTCAATTTGGCAGGAACCACAAACTCCCAATTGTCGGGATCTTCCTTTTCCATGGCACCTTTGAGGGTGGTATAGTAACCATATTCCACTCCGTCAGCCGGTTCATAAGGTAATACCTTTCCGTAGGTGAGGCGCAGGGTGGAGTTGGCATCCGGATAAATGGGAGTACCTGCACTCCGCTTCAAATCCATCATACCTTTTACCCATACCTTGTGTGCGGCATTGTAATTCTTGTTGGCGTCTGCCATAGCAATGGCGGTCTGCAACAGTCCGTCTGTGATGGAATGTTTGAACAGTACCATCCAGTCAAATCCCAACTTATACGAGCCCGGTTTGCGGATGAACTTTTCAAAGTTTTCCTTCTTGCCGAAGATAGAGTGGTCGAAACAAGCATCGACAAAGGCATCACTGTTACCTTTGAAACGTTTGTCAATGACCTCAAAGATGCTGATGCGTTGTTCCGCCGGGATATATTGCATATAGGTCTGCAACATTTTTTTGGCGACTGTACGTTCCACATCAGGGAAAGGTACGGAAGCAAAGTATTTGTCGGCGGCCATTTTCAAGCTATCAGCGGCAGCCTTGATCTGTGCCTTGTCCTTGCTTTTCAAAGCAGCCAGCATGGCAGAAGTGTTGGGGATGCGCATAAAGTCCAGACCCGTCACCAATGCTTCCTGAATGGCCTGCTGGTGATAGAGGGCAGGGCGGCGATGCTCAACGATACTGCGTATTTGGTCGAATGCTTTCTGATAAGAATCATCCCCCTGTTCGCGTCCGCGGGCAAGGAGTTGTTCCTGCTGGGCACGTTTTGTGTCGAGTACTTTCAGGCGGATAAGCCCTTCGTTCATGCCAATGGCATTTTTCCAATAATTGGCAGACGAGGCATACTTACTGGCATAATGGATGCGTACAGCAGGATCTTTCTGCATTTGTTCCATCAAAACCTCCTGGCGAACACCACGTACATGATGGCGCATGAAATTAGTGGTTTGCATACGTTCTTCCACTTCGTCGGAAATCATATAGCGCCAGTTGCGTCCGGGGAATCCCATGACGAAAGTAAAGTCGCCTTCTTTGTAGCCGGCAAGGCTGATGGTAAGATGCTTCTTCACTTTCAGGGGAACATTATCCTTGGAGTATTCCACCGGATTTCCGTCCTTGTCGGCATATATGCGGAACAAAGAGAAGTCACCTGTATGCCGCGGCCACATCCAGTTATCGGTGTCCGCACCGAATTTTCCTATAGAGGAAGGAGGTGCACCCACCATACGGATGTCACTGTAAGTGGTTTTAATAAACAGGTAGTAACGGTTACCACCATAGAAAGCTTTCAGTTCGAGCTTGCGTCCCGGTGTCAGGGCAATGCCTTGTTCGGAAGAGAAGCGCTCGGCTACTTCCTTCAGGTATTTGGGCGACAGGTAGTTTGTACCGTTGGGATCCGGATCTATCTTTAATTGTTCGTTGACGTAGTCTGTTACATCCAGAATTTCATCAATGTAAGTGATGGTAAGTCCTTTACAGGGAAGCTCTTCTTCGCGGTTCATTGCCCAGAATCCATCTGTCAGATAGTCATGCTCCACTGTACTGTGCTGTTGGATAGAACCATAGCCACAATGATGGTTAGTCAGTACCAATCCTTCGGCAGAGATCACTTCACCTGTGCAACCGCCACCGAAGTGAACCACTGCATCTTTCAGGGCGATGCCGTCAGGATTATAAATCTGGTTCACCGGGATTAGTAATCCCAGTTCCGTCATAGCGACTTCGTTCTGCTTTTGCAGATCGGTCAGCATCCACATGCCTTCGTCGGCGCGGGCGAATAGCCCAGCGGATGTAATAAATAATGAAAGTAAAATTCTTCTCATACAAAAGTGCTTTAGAAGGGTTTTTAAGGGGGGGATAATGAAGGAACGGCTGAATGGGGAATGAAGTAACGACTGAACCTAATTCACTCGTTACTTCATTCCTATTCACTTATAGGGTCATTCCCCGATAGGGTGGTCTGTTACTCAACTATGTTCATTTCTTTAATCAAATGTTCGCATCCTCCCAGTTTCTCAAGGATGAACAGTACATAGCGGATGTCCAGATTGATACAACGTTGCAGGTTATTATCAAAATTGATGTCACCGCTGAGAGACTCCCAGTTACCATCGAAAGCAGTACCGATTAATTCACCGTTTGCATTCAGCACGGGGCTACCGGAGTTACCACCGGTGATGTCGTTTGTGCTGAGGAAGCAAACCGGCATATCACCGTTGGGCAGAGCGTAACGTCCGAAGTCTTTTTTCAGTATCAGCTCCTTCAGTTTGGCAGGAACTACGAATTCACGGTCTTCGGGATTTTCCTTTTCCAGAATACCGTCCGTAGTAGTGTAGTACTTGTAATGTACGGCATCACGCGGATTGTATGATTTCACGTTACCATACGTCAGTCGAATGGTAAAGTTAGCGTCCGGATAAGAAGGAACGGGTTCTTTCATTTCGCCCAGTCCGCGGATATATGCTTTGTGCAGTAATGCCAGTTCTTTGGAAGTACTGTTCAGTTCCTGTGCCAGTGACATCAGTTTTTCAATCTTGGCGCGTGAATATTGAGTTGCCAGATCCTTTTCGATAGCTTTCACCGTAGGTTTCTTGATGAATTTGTCAAAGTTAGTCTGGTTTGCCAGGATGGAATTGTCATACATGGCATCGATATAGGCGTTATAGTCGCCTTTAAACTCTTTTTCAATAACCTGGTAGAAAGCAGGGCGTTGTTCTGCCGGAATAATTTCGGCATATACCGGGAAGATAGCTTTGGCTACTTTGCGGTCTACTTCATGATCGTAGTCTTTATTATGGATGTCAGCAAAGACCTCTTTCAACTGTTCGAGAGACTTATTGATGAGAGAGTCGTTCTTTTCTTCCAATCCCTTTCTCAGGTTATCCATAACCATATACGGGCTACCGAATTCAATGGCACCACTGAATGCTTCCATCAGGTAGTAATACTGACCGGTTACCGGCATTGTCTGGTTTACAATGGCATCGATTTTTTCTACAACACCTTCGTACTCCGGTTTACCTTTAGCGAATTCTGCGAATTTCTTTTCCTGTTCTGCCTTTGTACCCAGTACATCATTATCAATGATCGCTTTATTCATACCGATGGAGTTCTTCCAGTAATTGCTGCTGCCGGCATACTTGTTGGCATATTGAATACGAGTTTTGTCGCTGGCAGCCATCACTTCTTTCAATACGGCGAGGCGTGCACCACGTATAGTGATACGCGGTTGGTTCTGTGCTTCCATACGTTCCTTTACTTCCGATACGGTGAGGTAACGGCTTGTGCTTCCGGGGAAACCCATGATCATGGCGTAATCACCTTCTTCCAGTCCCTTGATAGAGATAGGCAGATATTTGGGAGTCTTCAAAGGTACGTTTGATGCTGCATATTCTGCAGGATCACCATTAGCATCGGCATAGATACGGAACATGGAGAAGTCACCCGTGTGGCGGGGCCACATCCAGTTATCCGTTTCACCACCAAATTTGCCTACGGAAGAAGGAGGTGCGGCTACCATACGTACGTCTGTGTACACCTTCTTATAGAACAAATAGAATTTATTTCCGGCATAGAACGGCAAAGCTTGTACCTCAATGCCTTTTTTACCTTTCAGATCGCTCTTCTCGAACAATTCTTTAGCCAGTTTATTGAGGAACGGGCGGGTGAGTGCATTTACTTCAGTTACTTCACCGGCAGCGATCTTTTGGTTCACGATGTCCGTAATGTCTTCGATACGGTCAACGAACTGGAATTTCAATCCCGGAGTAGGCAATTCTTCACCACGGTTTTTTGCCCAGAAACCATCGGTCAGATAGTCATGTTCCACGCTGCTATGTTGCTGGATAGAAGCGTATCCGCAATGATGGTTTGTCAGAATCAGCCCTTCCGGTGAGATGATTTCACCTGTACAACCACCGCCAAAGATACCTACCGCATCTTTCAGTGATACTCCATTCGGATTGTACAAATCATCCGCTTCCAGTTTCAAACCTTGTTTTTTCATCAACTCAATGGAGTTCTGCTGTTTCATCAGTTGCAGTAACCACATTCCTTCGTCGGCACGTGCTGTAGAGCCGAACGCCAGCGCTGCAAGCGCTACTAAGTAGGTTCTAATTTTCATTGTTATCTGTTTATACAATTTATTGTTTCATGAAATTCATTACATTGGCAGGCGGACGTTGGTTCATCAGTTCATTCTTCATGAAGTCCATGTATGGCGCTACATGACTGAAAAAGCGATGATATCCCTTACACAGATAATTCAGTCCCGGTTCGCCACTTGCCGTTCGTGCGAAGCGGTTTTTAGGACATTCGCCATTGCAGGCAAACAGCCATTCACACTCCCGGCATTGGGTGGGCAATGATTGCTGCTTCATTTGTCCGAAAGCCTGCTGCTTATCACTGTACATCATCTCCACCAGCGTCTTCTGGTAAATGTTGCCTAACTTATATTCGGGGAATACAAAATGGTCGCAGGAGTATACGTCTCCGTTGAACTCCATCACTCCCGCATGTCCGCAGGTCTTTGCCATGGAGCAAACGCCCGGTTGTTCGCCTATCCAGTTGGCCAGGGTAGAGTCGAACAATTGAATGTAATAGGTGCCTACATCCTTTTTCACCCATTCGTCAAAGAGGGTGCAGAGGAAATTGCCCCATTGTTCAGGGCTGATGGAGAAATCCGCCAGTTCGGCCACCTCTTCACGATCGGCCAGTGAGGCCAGATGACGTCCGTCCTGATGCCCGAATACGCGCTCTACGATGGGGGCGAACTGTATGTAGTGGCAGCCTATCTCTTTGAAGAAGTTGTAGAATTCCAGTGGATAATCAGCATTGTAGTCATTCACTACCGCCATACCGTTCCATTCCACACCATGCTTTTTCAGCAGATTGATGCCTTGCATTACTTTTACGAAAGAAGGCTTACCCTGCTTATTCTTGCGATATTCGTCGTGAAATTCTTGTGGGCCGTCGATAGAGACACCTACCAGCCAGTTGTTTTCACGGAAGAATTCGCACCATTCATCCGTCAGCATGGTTCCGTTGGTCTGTATGCTATTGTCTATTGTGCGTCCGCGGGCATATTTTTTTTGCAGTTCCATGGCCTTTTTATAGAAGGATAACGGGCGCATCAAAGTTTCCCCACCGTGCCAGGTGAACATTACCTGCGGCATGGTTTGCGAATTTATGTATTCTTCAATAAACTTTTCCAGTAACTCCTCACTCATTACGTGTTTAGGGTTGTTTTGGTATAGCTTGCTCTTTTCCAGGTAGTAACAGTAATCGCATGCAAGGTTGCATACGGCGCCTACCGGTTTCAGCATGACATAAAGAGGCTTGGCAAAAGGAGCATAAGTTGACATAGGAGATTATCTTGTTTCAGTTACAGGGTTTACATTTTGTTAGTTATCACTGCAAAAATAAGTAAACTAAATGAAATATCCTTTCTTTTCTCCCTCCTTATAAGGATTATTAATGGAAAAAAGAGAGCAAAAATTAAATATTGATAAAAAGTTTCTTTACAGCCCGAATAGGTTGTACCTTTGTATCGTGTTTCATAAAAATCGTTTCCTGCATGATTAGAATGAATGTGAACCGTATTTTGCCCTTAATGCTTTTGCTCGTGCTTTTTGCTTCGTGCAGTCGCAAGTATAAAGTGGAGGGTGTGTCATCGGTGACCAGCCTCGATGGTAAGATGTTATACCTGAAAACGCTCCGCGACGGGCAGTGGATAGCAATTGACTCCGCCGAAGTGGTACACGGTTTGTTCTCTACGAGTGGTCCGTCGGACTCTGTAATGATGGTGACGCTCTACATGAATGATGAGGCTATCATGCCTCTTGTACTTGAGAACGGTAAGATTGAAGTCTCCATATCCAACTCTCAACTCACCGCTAAAGGTACACCGCTAAACAATGCTTTGTATGAATTCATCGAAAAGCGTAATTCGCTTGAGTTGAAGATTGAAGAACTGGAAAAGAAAGAGGCACGTATGGTACTGGATGGCGCTGCATTGGATGACATCCACGAACAACTGACTCAGGAAGGAGAAGCTCTGGTAAAAGAGATGAATGACTATATCAAGGAGTTCATTTCCACCAATTATGAGAATGTCCTTGGTCCCAGCGTATTCATGATGATGTGCAGTACACTGCCTTATCCCATCATGACACCGCAAATAGAGGATATCATCCGTACAGCCCCTCAAACCTTCAAGAGTAGTCCTTTGGTGAGGGAATTCCTCGATAAAGCTAAAGAGAATATGAAATTGATAGAGGAACATCGGCGTATGGAGGAGAGCGCCGCTACGCAGAACTAACTACTTGCAGCTATCGGTCCTGATCCTCGTTTTTCACCATTCCCTTGTATTCTTCCGGTAAAGCACTTTCTACGGCGGCGTAGGCTTCGGCCATCGTCGCCTTGATGTTTTTTATGCCTTGTCCTTTAGGCGGAATCGGATCGTGAATAGTGAGTATCATGCGGTATGGATGTATCCATTTGCCCGTGCGGGGCAGAATTTTGAATGATCCGTCGATAGTGACCGGCACCACTTCCAACTGCAATTCATCTGCTAACTGGAATGCACCTTTCTTAAAATATCCCATGTGGCCGGTAAAAGTACGGGCACCTTCCGGAAATACCACCAATGATACGCCGTCTTTTAGCGAAGCCTTTGCCTGGCGAATGGTTTCCAATACTTTCTTGGGACCTGAACGATCCACAAATATGTGTCCTGCACTTTCGCAGGCTTTCCCTACGAAAGGTAACTTCCGCAGGCTCTTCTTCATCATCCACTTGAAGTTACGTCCCAGAAATCCGTAAATGAGGAAGATATCGAATGCTCCCTGGTGGTTGGGTACGAATACGTACGATGTATGTTTATGTATTTTCTCCCGGCCGCGCACCTTTACTGGAATCAGCAGGAAAACACAAATCAATTGTGACCATATTTTTCCGGGATAATAGCCCCAGATATGTGCACCGCCTATTAGAGAGCCGACGATAGTCACCAAAGCCGTGAGAATAGTCAATACCAACAGAATTGGTAAAGCAAAACATATTTGGTAAATATAATAAAGTATCTTCATAGGTGTTGGATTTTTGTTTCCGCAAAGATATATAATTTGATTTAGATATGCTACCCGGTTATCGTACTTTTAGATTATTCGGTAATTCGGCTTTTGCCAGGGCTACACCCTTTGTTCCGGATGGTGTAGCCATTTGCTCTAAAGGGTGTAGCCATCCGAGGCAAAGGGTGTAGCCATTTTTAATATGCCTCACAAGAGGTTCCTGGAGGGGTCATAGGGAGATGTCGGTGAAATATTCTTCGTTTTTTAAGAATAGTGAAAAACGAAAAAAAGAACAATAATTCTTCCTTTGTACCTTCCTTGTATCTTCTTCGTACCAAGTTCGCTATTTTGTTCTTTCTATTGGAGCGAAGGGGATGCAAATAGGGTGGATGGGAGAAGAAAAATGGAACAAAGCGATGTTTTATAAAAAATGCTGAGTGATTGACGTGTTTTGTGCTTTTCTGTATTTTGTTTTTGTTATATTTGTAGGATAAAACGTTTGACAGGCAATAATATGTAGATGGTATGAAACTTAGTAGGTTAAATTTATTTTGGGGAGGGATTGTTTTTTGTACTGTGGTTACAAGCATATACGTATATACGCTTTACTGTAACTATTCGGAGCTGGTGGCTGAGTGGAATGTGCAGGCAGAGGAAACATTTGTAAAGGCGTTGCAACAGGAAGTGCAGAAACGGGGGAATATTGTTGTGCCATTTGTAGCAGGTGTTAATTCTCCTGAAATGAAAACATTGGAAAGTCCATTCCAGAGTCCTGTAACTTTGACGAGTAAGTATGGAACGCACGACTATGAGATACCACGTGTGAAATTTGACAATAGTCTTATCAAAGATACCGAAAAAAGAATGTTACTCAGTTATGTGCTTGAAGAGCATCCTCTGAATGCTGATACGCTGAATACATCTTGGAATAGTCTATTGATAAGGAAATCAATTAAAGCTAATATAGGTATTCGTCTTTCAACAATTGATTTGTTGAAACAAACTTCTGTCGTCTGTTCCCCCGATAGTATAAAAATATTGGAGGGAGATAGTTTGCTATCCCGTTATTTAGGCTTTCGTTGTGAAGTGGAAGCAACAGGTTTTGTGTCTTATAGTTGGTGGCAGGCATTAGAGGTATGGCCGCCCATCATTATATTACTTCTGCTTTGGCTTTGTTTCTTCCTTCTTTTCTCATATTATAAACAGATTACTTTGTTTTTGCGACGTAAGCTTGTGAAGAAAGAAACTGTTGTCCATATTCAAGAGAAAACGATAGTTGTTGAAAGAAAAATGCATTTGGAAGAAGTAGTAGAGCAAACCGGATTATATGAATTGGCCGATGGGACTATTTTGGATTCGATAAAAGGTGTTTTGGTGAATGGAGAAAAGACGCGGCAAGTGCAACCGCAAACAATAATCTTGTTGAAGCTTTTTTTATGTGCCAAAGATTATCGACTGACTGCGGAGGAAATGAATAAGAAATTATGGGAAGGGAAAGGAACTTCCAGTCAAATTCATGCTGCCATTCATCGTTTACGCGAAGCATTGAAAAATGTCTCTTCTCTTATAGTAGAAAAAGAAGATAAGTACTATTGTTTGAAAATGCCCCATTTCATCGAGAAAAATTCCACTGAAGCATAAGATAGAAGAACTTACCAACGCTTACCAAAAGGTGTATAATTAAACTTGGTAAGTCTTGGTAAGTCTTGGTAAGTCGAAAAAGTTGGTTTGATATAGAAACTCATTTACCTTTGGGGCAGAAAATGAGACAATGCTGTTTTGTATGTCTCATAACAGATATCTAATATAAAAATAAGTGAAACATGAAAAACAAGATTGAAATTGCTGTAATCAGTTTGTGTGCAGTTGGTGCAATAACTGCTTTTTGTAGTCAGAAATCGGGTAAGAAAATGGATGATTTGCTACTGGAAAACGTAGAAGCCTTAGCTTGGGGTGAAGGAGGAGTACCCTCAAACTGTTTAGGTCTGGGGGATGTCGACTGTCCTTTTTCGAAAACTAAAGTGAAATATGTAATGACTGGTTACAGCCTTGAAGACCTCTATTAGCATATTATTAGTCTTTCTCTTCACTGCATGCACTTCTGTGCCCGATGAGAGAATGATGTCATATTCTGACTTTCCCGAAGCGAGAGAATTGACAGCTTGGACTTTGCCATTGGATACAGCTTTGTTTCGCTATCCTTATAGGGTACGTGTACAAGACGACAAGGCCGTAGTGCTTGATTTGCATGGAACGGAACATTTCTTTCATGTTTTCCACTATCCAGACTTCCATTACTTGTCATCTTTCGGCAAGCGAGGCGATGCTCCTGAGGAGATGCTTTCAGCTGAAAATCTTCGATGGGATGGAGGTTCTATGTGGATACTTGATTCTAATAAATCAGAATTAACTCGGTTAGGTTTTGCTTCATCTGGAAACTCATTGCTTCGTCAGGAGGCGGTGAGCCTGGATGAAGAATTACTTCGGGCACTGGATTTTGTGCAATATAATGATTCTACTTTTATCATTCCCGATTATTCCGGTGACAGTCGTTTCTGTTTGGTTAATCGGCAGGGTAAGTTACTTCGTAAAATAGGTACTATTCCCACAGCCAACGAGGATGCTTTGAAGAATGCCCGTCCTGCTTTGGCGCAGGCATGGCGCAGTTTTATCGATTACAATCCTCGTAATGGCGTACTTGTGGCAGCTACCCAACTGGGAGAAGTTCTTGAAATTTATAATTTGAAAGATAGTACGTACATAGCTTGTGTTGGTCCTAATGGTGAACCGGAGTTTCAGATCGCTCAGGGGTATGGTATACCGACCGGTATTATGGGATTTAGTGATATACAAGTGACGGATAGTGCTATTTATGTTGTTTTTCAGGGTCGTAAATTCAAGGATATCCAACAGAAAGCACAGCAGGGCATTAATTTACCGGATGGTGGACAATACATCTATGTATTTGGTCTGAAAGGTGAACCGCTTCGGAAATATGTCTTAGATCACTATATCCATGGAATTTCGGTAAATGAGCAGAAAGGCATTATCATAGCTACGGATGTGAATAAGGATGAACCGATAATAGAATACTATATGAATGGTATGTAGAGTGATTATTAAATTATTAAAAGGAGCAGACGGTAAACAACTTGTTGGTGCAATAGAATACCGAATGCTCCGTAACCCCTAAAAATTAGAAGCCTGGCAAAGATATGAATTTTTAAATGAAAACGGAAATTGGGTTCATCTGTGACGGTAGTGCAGTATGGACGATGGGCTTAGTAAGATATGTTGTGTCTTAATTTGGGGCTGCATGATATATGTGCTTGATATTGAAGATTGAATGAGATTTTATTTAAAGTAATATTTGAAAATGAGAATGATTGTTAAAATAGTCTTTGCTGCCGCATTTGCAACAGTTGCAGGATATGGTATTTATGCCAATCAGAAATCAAATGCAATGTCTGATTTTACATTGGCCAATGTGGAAGCGTTAGCAAGGGGGGAAGGAGATGATAAGAGCCAATCTGAATCTATTACGATAACTGATTTGGGAACTTATAAGGCGTGTAAGGGAAATTATATGAATGATTGTCATAAGTACCATCAGGATTGTTATGGAGACGGGTCTTTATACTGTGTGAATGGTACTTATTCCGAATGTACGCCGACATCTTTGCATTGCGTTTAATTATTTGTTTAATTGGGGGTGCTTATTCTAATGCACCCTCATTATATCTATATTATCATGTGGAAATATATAGTATTGTTTTTTATATTATTTTTTTCTTCTTGTTCTAAGAATAAAACTGCATCAAATGATGGATCTATAATGTTACATGTTCCAACAGAGACAAATGAAAACTATTTTAGAGACCATTTTGAGTTGGAAAGTATCGTACCGATTGAAACAGCTAATTCGTTTCTTATTTCATCTATTGATAAAGTTATAAAGATAAAAGATGATGTTCTTTTGTTGTCTAAAGACGATAAGACAGTATCTTTAATAAATGCTCGTTCTGGGCAGTTGAAAACCTATATCCATAGAGTTGGAAATGGACCCGGAGAATCAAATCGTATAATAGATGTTGCATTTGATGAGGTATTAGACCACATATTGATATATAATGATTATAAAAAATTGCTCACTTTTGATTTACAAGGTAATTTCCTGTCGGATGATGTGCAGGCGGATGCTATATATGAAAATATGATTTACAATAACGGAGAAGTTATTTTCTACAATAAATTGAAAGGGTATACTTGTTATCCGTACGCATTCAAAATCTATAATTTGAAAGATAAAGAATGGAAAATTTCAGGTTCTGATAAGAAGATAGATTTCCCGATTAGAAGTTTAGGAAAGCAGATAGTGAAAAGCAAGCGTGTGTGGGTTAATGCTCCTCTTGATTGTAAATTGTATTGCCTGGAAAGAAATGAGTTAGTACCATATTATCACTTGGATATTCCTATATTTGAGTTGAGTGATGATTTAATAGAGAGAGCAAAGTCAAATCCAATGGAATTAATGACAAGGATATCAAAAGATAATATTGTTTATAGTGTGAATTCTGTAAGAGAAACAGATAACCATTTAATTTTTCATACTAATCAGAACGATTTTTTATTGCTTGATAAGAATAAGAATGAACTTCATATAGATAATTTTATGTTTCAGGATATTTTTTATTTAACGCCTAACGACTATTTTCCACATGATGGAGATGATAATAGTATTTTGTTTATTATTCCAGCTGAAAGGTGGATAAAAGAGCCGGAACTAATGTCTGGCATACCTACCGAATGGAGAAAAAAAGTAGAGACATTTAATATTAGTGAAGATGATAATTCTATTTTATTATTTTTCAAAGAGAAATAAATGAAGTGTATTGGAGGTCTTTTTTTTGTGTAAGTTCTAAATAAGGTATGTAATGAAAAAACTGTTTTATATATTGTTGTTTTTCTTTTGTTTGTTTTCATGTGAAAACTCAAATCAAAAAAATATTTCGCATTTGTTGCAAAAATGGAAGGGTAAAGAGTTGTTGTTTCCTAATGATTCAATGATTATATTGTCAGGAACTGATACAATCCCATTTTTGAAAACAAAAGCTCAATATACTATTGTTAGTTATATTGATTCTATGGGATGTATCAGTTGTAAATTACGTCTCCCTATGTGGAAATCTTTTATAGAACAATTAAATTCAGCTTTTCCTAACCAAGTTTCAGTCTTATTATTTTTATGTGTCAAAAACAATAAAGAACTGTTGCATATATTGAAACGTGACCAATATAACTATCCTGTCTGTATAGATAAAAATGATAATTTTAATAAATTAAATCATTTTCCTGTAGAAATACCTTTTCAGACTTTTTTGTTGGATCGGGATAATAAGGTGATTGCTATGGGTAATCCGATAATTAATGAAAATGTGAGAGAACTTTATATGAATATAATTAGTGGAGAGGAATTTGACAAGACTTCAAAATATAAATTAAAAAAAACAGCAATAGCTCTCAATAAATCTTCTATTGTATTGGGGCATTTTAATTGGAATGAAGAACAAAAAGATACATTTATTTTGAAAAATGTGGGGAATGAACTTTTAATAATAGAAGAAGTGAATAGTTCTTGTGGCTGTACCACTGTATTTTATTCAAAAGAACCTGTACAACCGGGGAAAGAACTAGTGTTGGAGGTGGTTTATAAGGCAGAACGCCCTGAATATTTTAGTAAGACAATAGCATTGTCCTGTAATGTAGAAGGCTCTCCAATTGTTCTCAAAATTAGAGGATATGCAAAATAAAATTAGTAACGATTTATTTTAGGTAGTTTTAGCAATATTTCCTTTTGTTTTTTGTAACGAAGGGATTTTCGAGATATAGGATGTTTAGGGATAGGCTGAAGCAAAGGATAGGATTGGAGATTTTGTTATTATCGGAAATTATTAGGAGTTGGAGGATGGTATATTCTTAATCGAGAATATATAACTGATAGTCATTATGATGCAATGGTTTCCGTTATAAAATTCGATGTTTTTGTTCGTAAGTGATGAATCTTCTAGAGGTTATCTTTGGAATTTTTTCGGTAGTCCTTGACGTTGTTATTTTGCTATTGAGAATACTGAGTTTTAGAATAGTTCTAAAAAAATAAGAATTAGTAAGTAGATTGAAATGGAATGGCAAAGAATGAAGTCTGTACGAAAGGAAGTTTAGATTAGTATTTTGATAAGATTCTTAATCTATGCTTGACGGTTTGCGGAACGGCACTACTTTGGATGCTACTTTTGGTGACTAGTATTGCCTCATTCAAGATCCCTTCAGACTCTATGGAGCCTGCCTTACTTGCAGGCGATAATATTTTGGTGAATAAATGCGTGATGGGAGGTCGTCTGTTCAATATTGGGGATGCCTTGGAAGATGAGGAAGTAAATATATCCCGTTTACCCGGTTGGGGCAAGGTAAAAAGAAATGATGTAGTGGTTTTTAATTTTCCCTATTTGGAACAGCGTTGGGATAGCATTGCTTTTAGAGTAATGAAATATTATGTGAAACGTTGTGTTGCTTTGCCTGGTGATACATTTGAAATAGAGAAAGGGCATTATAAAGTACGTGGTTGCACCTCGGCATTGGGAAATGTGGAAGCACAAGACCGGCTAATGCAGATTATTGAACGAGGTAGGGAAGGAGATTACGGAATTGTGATGAACGGTTATCCCTATAATGATATTGTGAACTGGAATATAGTAAGTTTTGGTCCTTTATATCTTCCTGCAAAAGGCGATGTTATAGAGATGTCTTCTAAACATGTCGCCCTGTACCGGAATGCGATAGAATGGGAGCAGAAAAAGAAACTTTTTCTACGTGGAGATACGATTTTACTGAATGATAGCGTGATACGTACTTATCGTTTTAAGGAGAATTATTATTTCGTGGCGGGTGATAAGGTGATGAACTCACAGGATTCCCGTTATTGGGGTTTGCTGCCCGAACCTTTTATTGTAGGTAAAGCAGTCAGGATATGGAAGTCGGTAGATAGAGAGACGGATAAAATAAGGTGGAATCGGATATTTAAAAAGATTGAGTGATAAGTTTACAGATACATAAAGTAAAAGACATTGCAGTAACTTGTCTGCTTTTTGTGGCAATCTGTGCTCCATTAGGTGTAGTGTGGATTACCACGCCCGAGCTTCCGGTAGAGGAGAATGTGGGACAGTGGATATGGCTCGGAAAAATTCTATTGCTTTCGAGCATCTGCATAATTATTGCAGCTTTGTTGCAGCTGGCGGGAAAAGAAAGCCGGAAGTATGTATTACTGTTTCCTTGTATTTCTGTTTGTGTCTCATGGGGATTAATTCTGTGTGGCATTGTTGAGGCTGTTGAGGGATTGCGTCAATTGTACGGATTTTCCGCTTCCGGCCATTACCGTTATGCACTTACAGGTTCTTTCTTCAATCCGGGACCGTATGCGGGATATCTGGCAATGGTGCTTCCGCTCTGCTTACATCTGTATTTATGTATTTATAAGGAAAAAACGGTTATTCGTAAGTTGGCAAGGGGTGTTGTTATCATAACCGGTATTCTTATACTTTGCGTATTGCCTGCCACAATGAGTCGTTCTGCCTGGATTGCTGCGGTTATAAGTTGTGGCTGGATGATATATATGCATCGCGATAAAAATAAGTGGCGCATATTATGGCAAAAGTATAAGCGACGCTATATTTTGTGTGGAACAGGAGTGCTTCTTATGGTGATCTTAGGAGGTGCCGGAGCTCTTATTCTGAAACCGGATTCTGCATTGGGGCGTTTGTTTATGTGGAAAATAACCTGTAAGGCGATAACCAATTATCCGTGGGGCTGTGACAAAGGTTTTGCATTTGCTTATGGTGAAGCACAAGAAAATTATTTTACACAAGGAAATTATGCCGAATGGGAAGAACGTGTTGCGGGTAGTCCGGAGTATGTGTTTAATGAATATTTGTCACTGACTCTGACGGAAGGTGTTGTGGTTTGTGTAATAGTTTTGGTGGCTATTGGAATCTGCTTACGGATGGGAGTGAAGCGTGGTCGCTATGGTATCTGCGGTGCAATTTTGTCTTTGCTCGTTTTCTCTTTTTCTTCCTATCCTATGCATTTTCCGGCTTTTGTGGTGGCGGGTATATGTTTGTTTCTTGCCTGCGGAATCGGGGATTTTGTTGGTAAGTCTTTCGTGTTGTGTATGTGTCTCATTTTGTGGGCGGGTGGTTATATGGGGAAATGGCGGCAGGAAGAGGAGATCTGCCGGAAATGGGTATCTGCAAGGCTGCTTTACAATACAGGTGCATATAAAGCGGCTAATGAGGCTTATGGAGAACTTTACCCGATATTAAGAGAGAGAGGGAGATTTCTCTTTGAGTATGGGCACAGCCTGCATAAGTCGCTATTTTACAATGAATCCAACAAATATCTGGAAGAAGCTTGCTGGCACAGTACAGATCCGATGGTATTGAATATCATGGGTAAAAATTATCAGGAACTACATAATTATGAACAAGCCGAGAATCTTTTTAAGAGGGCTATTCATCGCTTGCCGGGTAGAATTTATCCCTATTATCTACTAACCAACCTTTATGCAGAGCCGGATTTTTATAACCCTGGCAAGTTGAAGGAGGTTGCAGACATCGTGCTGACTAAAGAACCTAAAGTGCATTCTACTGCTATAAAAGAAATGCGCAGTAAGGTCAAGGAGATATTAGAGAAAATAAATATGAAATAACAAAAATGAGATAAACTATGGATACATACAATGAAAATTTATTCTCCTGTCTGTTATTCAGGAATAAGCAACTGACTAAGGAATTGAACAGATTTGAGGATATTTCTGCTTTATCTGTTTCTTCTTCGCAAATGCTGGCTTTAAGCCAATTACTCAAATTGCACTTGGCTCCCACTTATGGAACTATCAGGGATGAATATGAGTGGCAGAATCTCTTTGCAGTGATTGATTTACTTTATGGCGCTGATTGGCTTCCGGAGGATTTGAAAACCAGTCGCTTAAGTATGCAGGAATTGAAATTATGTTATTTGGTACGCGCTCAACTAACTAACAAGGCTATTGCTCTAATTTTTAATATTACTTCCTGCTCTGTACTGAAAGCCAAACAACGCATAAAGGCTAAATTATCTTTATCAAGCGAGGATAGTTTTGATAGGTATATACAGAAGAGTAAATATTAACTTTATTTCCGATAATAATTAGCTTTGAGTGATAACGTTGCACCTAATCACGCAACGTTATCACTGTGATTTCCGGCCATGCCCCGAAACGGAACGGTAGTCCTACATAGCCGATTCCTATATTGACATATAATCCCCGATCTCCTTCAGTGTACATCCCTCCCCATTCGGGATAAATCAGCGAAGCAAGTGAATGACCGAACATGATAGCCTGCATCGCATGAGTATGTCCGGCAAGCATCAGCTCGATGTCTGTATCCGGCAGTACTTCCCGGCGCCAGTGCGTAGGATTATGGCTTAACAGAATGCGGAACATTCCATCTGTACCTTTAGTCGCTTTTTTCAGGTCGGCAAATTGTGAGAAAGGAGGTTCACCATCATTCTCTACACCGATAAGTGCGATGCTGTCCCCCTCATGATGTAATATATCATACTCATTGTTCAGTAGTTTCCATCCCATTGTCTTTTGCATCCGAACCAGATTGTCAATGTTATTAACCTGTTCTTTCAGGTTTTTCCAATGATAGTAACTTCCGTAGTCATGGTTACCCAGAATGGAATATACTCCATCTTTGGCATGCAATTGCGCCAGAATGTCCTGAAATCCTTCCAGTTCGCAACTTCTTTGGTTTACCAGGTCACCGGTAAATACTATCAGATCGGGTTTCTGGGCGTTTACGAGTTCTACCAGTTCATTGATGGGTTTCTCATTGTCTATCCAGCTGCCGATATGTATATCCGATAGTTGCACGATACGGTAACCGTCAAATGCTTTCGGAAGATTGGGGTGGTGAAATTCGATATCCTTCACTTCAAATTTGCTGATACCCACCAGGGTGCCATAAAGTATATTAAAGAAACTGACTACACCCAATACTAACCCTACAGCCGTAAACGGTGAACGGGGCCAGCGCAGCAAATAGTGAAAAGGTAGCCCCACCAACGAGCATATCATAAAGATAGTCTTGGGAATGGCAAACAGGAAAATGCAGATAGCCAGTCTTCCGATGGCTTGTGCATGGTGTGCCATCGCATTTTCGCCTATGCCCTGCATCAACAGAAAGTAGCCTGCTATCAATAAAAGAGTGGGGATCCAGTGCGCAATGCGCAGCCAGATGTTTTTAGTTTTCCGAACAATGTACATAAAGTAGATGTACAAATCGGGGATCAATAAAAAAAGGATAAGGAGTAGGGTTATTCTGTGCATATATCTTCTAATTCTTCTATATTCTTCTTGATGTCGTTAAGGAATTTGTAAGCTACTTTTTTGTATAGCAGATAGATGATGGCAATATCACACAACACAAAGAATGCAATCAAAGTGGCCTGAACGCCGAAAGAAGCTTTGTAATAGCCCATCACCCAATAATTGAGTACATTGAAAACAATCACCCATACGGAAATAGCGATAATTTCATATCTCGTCCATCGGCGGAAACTTGCCATACGTTTGCTTACTATGGCTACAGGCATTTCATCTATTTTCGTGTTTCTTATCCAGCGATAGTTTTTGTGATCCCACCAGATTCCCAGCAGAATACTGATGCCGACAAATATTACGAGTGTATTAATCTTGGGTTGCCATTCTTCGTTGATCTGAAAGATGGACGGCAGTAACCAAATAACCAGAAGGAGAGCCAGTCCCACGACTCCAATACCTATGGAGAAGCGTTGCCAACCCGTAAGGCGCCCTATGCTTTTGCGTGCGTTTGCCTTGTATTCGGCAATCATGCCCGCAATCTGCTTTTCGTCGGCAATCGGTTCTTTCTTCAATTGCTCGTCCAGCGCATTCCAAGATTTCTTTAGTTCATCCAATTCCATATTATTCCTCCTTGTTCATTTTTCTAAGTTTGTCTTTGATCCGGCTGATTTTGGTAGCGACGTTTGTTACCGTCAGGCCGGTGATTTCAGCAATTTCCTCGTAGCTTTTTTCT
Source organism: Bacteroides cellulosilyticus (assembly GCF_020091405.1). Taxonomy (NCBI): domain Bacteria; kingdom Pseudomonadati; phylum Bacteroidota; class Bacteroidia; order Bacteroidales; family Bacteroidaceae; genus Bacteroides; species Bacteroides cellulosilyticus. The sequence continues at coordinate 6,120,447 of NZ_CP081903.1, read as the reverse complement.
TCCAGATAAAGCAGAATAATAGACTTTTCCAACGGGCCCAGACGGTTAATCATCCGGTAGAGCTGCTTTAGCATGGCTTGTGTTTCGTCCGATTCTTCCATTCGGTCGGAGTCCTGGCTTAGAGTCACGATTTCGGGAATGTTCTTTTCTTTGCGAATAAAGCTAATACAAGTATTCAGTGCGATGCGGTAAATCCATGTGGATACTTTGCACTCTCTCCGGAACTTGGGGTAGGCTCTCCACAAATTGAGCACGACGTCCTGATACAGGTCGTTAAGAGTAGCATTCGGCGTCGTGTACAGATAGCACACTTTATATATGACGCGTTCATACTCCCGTATCACGGACAAGAACTCCTGTTCTACATTCTCCATCGTCTGTTTCTTGCTTCTTGAATTGCTTTTGCTCTGTTAGTCGCAAAGGTAATTAGAAAATCACAAGGGTGTGATTAGATTTTAATCATTTAGTATTCCTTTTAGGCTATTTGGCTGTTGAAATTGCTTTTTTGGCTAAATATTATAAAAAAAGAGTTTGATAATTATAAAAGAGTGCATTATCTTTGCAAGGATACTATTAACAACAATATAAGAGAACGATGATGAAATATTTTATTGGAGTGTGTTGTGCAATGCTGCTGGGTTTGTCGGCATGTGGTGATATTGATAGCCCGGAGTTTCCGCCCTCTGAGGTTAAGAGTGAAGTAAAGGAGGTGGTGGATTTTTCATATACCGAACTGGAAAATTTAGAATCTACCCATGGTATGCATCTTAATTACCGCAATAGGGTGTATGTGTTTTCAGCTGATATAGTGCTGGATTCTCCTTATCAGTCATTCGGGCATATTGAATACTTTATATCTCCTGACAAAGAAAATTTGACGGACAAGGCTTTGTTGTCATATAGCTTCGATTATGACAATGTATATAGTGTCTATCCCGAGTATTATTATGGTTGGCAAAGTACTACAGCTATTTGGTATTTTGATCATTCTGATTGGCAGGCCGGTACCTATTATTATCGTGCGGTTGCTTATAGTAACAGTTGGGGTAGTGGTCCCGGCATCCTTCATGACTGTTTGCAGCAAGATATCAGGCAAGCTACTTTGGATGATCTTAAGTCCTTTACGATTCCTACGAAATACCTTCCTTATGCAGATTTAGGATATGCTAATGAGAATGAAGTATCAGTTTACTTTGGGGTGGATGGATTTGAAGGAAGATTTAAAGAGGTTGGAGTTTGCTATTCCGATGTAAATCAACTCCCTACCATTGCTGATAAAACGTATGTTTCTGAGTCGGCTGATGGCATGCATTTTATTGGCCCTCTTTTACAGAAGGCTTATTATATGCGTCCTTTTGTAGTAACGAAAGATAATGATACGATCTACGGATATGTTCAACGGATTCAATACTCAAGATAAGAAAGATGAAAAAACTGATTATAACCATGCTCATGACGATTGCCGGACTGACAACCCTCATGGCACAGCAGACGCACGATATAAAAGGTGTGGTAACTGACAAGAGAAACGAACCGATAGTAGGTGCTTTGGTCACCGCAGAAGGTACCGACATCAGTTCAATAACCGATATCGACGGTAAATTCCTGTTGCGGGACGTACCTGTTGATACTAAGAAAGTGATTGTAGAGTCAATCGGTATGGAGACTACCGATGCAAAGATTGATCGGCCGATAATGATGGCTGCCCGCCCGAAGCGTCTTTCGCTGGTAGTGGAAGCCGGAATGGACTGGAGCCGTTATACGGCAGAGGGCTCTGATAGCAAAAACGGTTATCACTTTGGTGTAGGTATGGAAGTGCGTATGTCTAAGCGTTGGGCATTTCGTCCGATGGTGCAACTGGCCAGTCGGGGTGCGGAATATAATTTCACGGAAGGATCATACTCTTATAAGGAAACCTGGAATCCGTTGATGCTGGATGTACCGTTGAATTTTCTGGTACGTTATGACCTGGCTCGTAATATGAGTTTGGTACTTTCTTTCGGCCCGGTATTTTCATGGGGACTTAGCGGTAAAGTGAAAGTTTCAGAAACGGGTAAGGAAGATGCTGAATATGACATTTATAGTAAAGATTATGAGAGTAGCTGGGGAAATTATAAGCATGCATTGCTGCATCCGCTCGGGTTCGGTATGACTTATGGCATAGGTGTGGAATATAAGAAGCTTATGATAAACGTTTCCGGTAAGAATATGGGAATTATTGCGGAGGATGAAGGACTGGGAGATGTGAAGGAACATAACTTTGTGCTGGGGGCCAGTGTTTCGTACCGTTTTTAAATCCTACTTATCAAATGTTGAATTTATAAAGAATACTATATATAATGAAACGAATAATTATATTAGCAATTATAGGCCTCTGCATATCAGGAGCATCTATGGCGCAGGGACAAAAACTGAAAGGCAGACTCATTGATAAGGATCATTATCCGGTGAAGAATGCCAAAGTAACCGTAAAAGGCACAAATTTGAGTACTACTTCTGATAAGGATGGTAATTTTTTCATTGAAGATGTACCGCTCTACCTTGATTCCATTCAGGTGGAGAAAGGTAGAAAAGACATCACCGTTAACACACCTATAATGATTTCGATGGGGCGGTTGGTTATAGATAAGCGTTTTTCCTGGTTTGTGAAGGCAGGTGTGGGTGTTAGTCGCTTTTTGGGCGCTGAAGAGACGAAAGATAAAGTGTCTTTTCATGTCGGGGGAGGTGTAGACATTAAAATGGCCAAGCATTGGTCTTTCCAGCCGGCAGCTTACATTGCGCACCGTGAAATGGAGGGCAACACATGGTATTATAGTAATGAAACTACCAATTATAAATTGACATATCTGGAAATTCCTTTGCTTTTTGCTTATAAGTTCCGTTTAAGTTCCTCGATGAATTGGGTAATTGCTGCCGGCCCTTATGTAGATTGCGGCATTAATGGGGATATTCGTGATGTGAGACAACTTCAGAGTCCTAACCCGGATGGCTATGGCTCTCAGTATACATACGAAACAGAAGAATCTGAAGCTTTTGGTAAACGTTTCACCGGTGGAGTAGCTTATAGTATGGGAGTAGAGGGACGCCATTTCACATTCGGACTGACCGGACGTACAGGTTGGACTTCATGGCGTAGGAGTGAAGGGTTTACAAATCTGGAGTTTGAAATAGGATATAAATTCTGAATAGAACACTTGCGGCTGTATCGGCTTACACTTGCGGCTGCGTTGTCTTACACTTGTATAAGTGTGAGCTGACGCAGCCGCAAGCATATAATAACGCAACTATAAGCTGATGTTATTCTTTTTAATAGGGAGAAAGTTAGAGATTGGCCGCCAAAAACTTTCTTACTTCATTAATTGGCATTCCTCTGCGTCGTGCATAATCTTCCAATTGGTCATTTCCAATCTTGCCTACTGCAAAATATCGTGCGGCAGGGTGAGCCAGCATTAATCCGCAAACAGTGGCGTGTGGACGCATAGCGCCGTTTTCTGTTAGCGTAATGCCTATTTGCTGCATATGAAGCAATTCATTCAACAGAAAGTTGACAGACTGATCGGGCAGAGAAGGGTAACCGACGGCAGGACGTATGCCTTGGAATTTTTCCTTTAACAACTCGGGGATGGAAAGGTTTTCGTCCTTTGCGTACCCCCAGGCAACTTTACGCACGTATTCATGCATCTTTTCGGTGGCGGCTTCGGCAAGTCGGTCGGCAAGTGTCTGTACCAACATACGTTTGTAGGGATCATCCTCATAGAGAAGTTCAACTTCTCCGTCACAGGAAGCTGCAAAAATACCTACCGTATCAGGTGTACCGGAAGCAAGGGGACGAACAAAATCGCTGAGGCAGAGAAAAGGACTGCCATCCGGATGGGGGATCTGTTGGCGGAGTAAAGGAAGGCGTGTGCCGTCCAACAGTAAATTATCCCCATCGGCATTAGCCTTGCAAAGACGGAAAATGGTGTGTACATGATAAGTCTCATCCAGCTGGTTAAGCATCCGGTTAGCTTCTTTGAGTAGCTGCATTGCCTCGGCAGCTTTGGCACGATCATCCTCAGAAAAAGTCGTAAGCCAGGAAGCACGGCAAGCATCGCAGCCGTGGATATCCGCAATGGCGGCGAAGCGAGGCTGAAATCCCCATGCATGAAAGAAGTATATCCAATTGATGTATGGAGTAACGTCATGGATAGCGTACGTCAACACTTTATCCGCAGAGCTGTTCATCATTTATCTTTGTAATCGAATCTCAACTCTTCGCCACGGTAAGTATCATCTACTTGTCCGTCACTGTATATCAGGTGTCCGTTAGCAAATGTTTTTTCTACTTTCCAGCGGAAAGAATTACCTTCAAGCGGGCTCCATCCGCACTTGCTGAGAATATTCTCAGAGTTGACTTCCCAACGGTCTCCGTGGCTGACAAGTACAAGGTCGGCCTTATAGCCTTCGCGGACATAACCGCGATCACAGATACCATATATCTGGGCAGGAGCATGGCACATTTTCTCTACAATGGTTTCAATGGAGAAAATTCCTTTTTCTGCCAGTTCGAGCATGCTGACCAGAGAGAATTGAATCATGGGCATACCCGACATGGCTTTCAGTGCGCCACCTTCTTTTTCGCTGAGCAGGTGGGGCGCATGATCGGTAGCAATCACATCAATCACTCCGGTATTGACTGCATTCCGTAAAGCATCACGATCAGCCTGTTTCTTTATGGAAGGATTACATTTGATGCGTGTTCCCAGTTCTTTATAGTCCTGTTGGCGGTATAACAGGTGTGCGACACAGGCTTCGGCTGTAATATGCTTTTCTTCCAGCGGTATATCACTGAAAAATTGCAGTTCTTTGGCTGTAGAGACATGAAGCACGTGCAGACGTGCACCCGCTAAGCTTGCCATGCGTACCGCAAGTTCTGTTGAGGCGTAGCAGGCGGCTGAAGAACGTATGTTGGGGTGCTTGCTGATAGGAACTTCCGGTGCATCACTGAACATTTTCTTATAGTATTCAGTGTTTTTTTTGATGATTTCCTGGCTTTCGCAATGGGTAGCAATCAACATATCTGTTCCATTGAATATATTGAGCAGACTGTTTGTTTTGTCTACCAGCATATTTCCGGTACTGGAACCCATGAAAAGTTTGATGCCGCATACACGATGTTTGTCCAGCTGGTTGAATTCCGTATAGTTATTATTAGTGGCTCCGAAGTAGCAGGAGTGGTTAACGATACACTTCTCATTCAGTAAATCAAACTTTTGTTCGAGCGCACTAAGGGTGGTAGTCAGAGGGGTGGTGTTCGGCATATCCATGATGGAAGTGACACCACCTGCGGCGGCTGCACGACTTTCGGTGAAAATATCCGCTTTGTGGGTTAATCCCGGATCGCGGAAGTGTACATGGTCGTCGATGATACCCGGCAACAGGCAACAGCCGGTAGCGTCTATGGTTTCATCACAAGGAACGGAGAGCTTTTTTCCATAGGTAAGTATTTCGGCAATCCGGTCGCCTTCAATCACTACGGAACCTTGTACAGAGCGTCCCTCGTTCACTATTGTTGCGTTATGTATCAGTGTTCTTTTCATCTTCACTAATCATTTATCATTAATCACTAATTGTTTTTTACTGCTTGCGGGTATTTATGGAACCAACTATGCATTTTCAGTTTGATAACACCGAAAACGGCCTCTCCAAAGATACTGCTGTTCATTTTCGAGGTACCCAGTTCCCGGTTGATAAAGATAACCGGTACTTCCACAATCTTGAAACCGCATTTGTAAGCAGTGAATTTCATTTCAATCTGGAAGGCATAACCTTTGAAGCGGATACCATCCAGGTCGATTGTCTGCAATACCTCACGACGGTAGCACTTAAAGCCGGCGGTCGTATCATGTATCGGCAGTCCGGTGATGAGGCGTACATACTTGGAGGCAAAGTAGGACATCAATACCCGTCCCATAGGCCAATTCACTACATTGACGCCACTGACGTAGCGTGAACCGATAGAGACATCGGCACCTTCTTCGGCGCAGGCTTTGTACAGGCGTGGCAGGTCGGCAGGGTTGTGGCTGAAATCGGCATCCATTTCGAAGATGTATTCATAATTATGTTCCAGCGACCATTTGAAGCCTGCGATATAGGCAGTACCCAGTCCCAGTTTGCCTTTGCGTTCTATCATGAACAAACGTTCGGGGAACTCTTGCTGAAGGGTCTTGACTATGTTGGCAGTGCCATCAGGCGAGCCATCTTCTATAATCAGGATATGGAATACTTTTTCCAGGGCGAAAACGGCACGGATGATGTTCTCGATGTTTTCCCGTTCGTTGTATGTAGGAATGATAACGATGCTGTCCGATGTCTGCATATTCATAAAAGGAGGTTCTAAATTGGGAACAAAGTTAAGTGTTTTCTACCACATACGAATAAAACTAAGGATTATTTAGTAATTTTGCGCCCGTTATGATGACTATTACCGAGCTACAACAACGATATGCCGCCCATCCCAATGTGGAAGCTATGAGTGGTTTACTGAAGAATCCGTCTGTCCGCACTCTTTTCTGTGGCGGGCTATGTGCTTCTGCTGCTTCACTGTTTTCGTCCGTGCTGGTGCAGCGTGGAGAATTTCCTTTTGTTTTTATTCTGGGCGATCTGGAAGAGGCGGGATATTTCTACCATGACCTTACGCAGGTGCTGGGAACAGATAAAGTCTTGTTTTTCCCTTCTTCATTTCGCAGGGCAATAAAATACGGACAGAAAGATGCTGCGAATGAAATACTTCGTACTGAAGTGTTGAGTCGCTTGCAGAAAGGTGAAGAAGGACTTTGTGTGGTGACATATCCTGATGCATTGGCCGAAAAGGTCGTTTCCCGGAAAGAATTGGGGGATAAAACCCTGAAACTGCATTCGGGGGAGAACGTGGACACGAACTTTATCATGGAAGTGTTGCGTAGTTATGGCTTCGAGTATGTAGATTATGTGTATGAACCGGGACAATATGCCGTACGTGGTAGCATTATCGACGTGTTTTCTTTTTCTTCTGAGTTTCCGTACCGTATTGACTTCTTCGGGGATGAAGTGGAAAGTATCCGCACGTTTGAGGTGGAGACACAGCTTTCCAAAGAAAGGAAGGATAGCATTGTAATTGTCCCCGATTTAAGCCGTAGTCTGGAGCAGGGTGGTGCGAGTGGCATGGTTTCGTTTCTGGATTTTCTGTCGGCGGATACCGTACTGGCAATGCGTGATTTGCTTTGGTTGCGTGAGCGCATTCAGACAGTGCATGATGAAACACTTACTCCACAGGCAATTGCTGCCCGCGAAGCAGAAGAAAGTGGCTGTATAACCTTAGATGGCAAGCTGATTGACGGAAGCGAGTTTACACTCCGTGCATTGGATTTCCGTCGTATGGAATTTGGTAATAAACCGACAGGTACACCGGATGCTACGATTACTTTTGATACGTCTGCACAGCCTATTTTCCGCAAGAATTTTGATATGGTAGCTGAGAGTTTCAAAGAATATATGGAGAAGGGATATGCGTTGTACATCTGTAGCGACAGCATGAAACAAACTGACCGTATCCGTGCCATCTTTGAAGACAGGGGGGATCAGATTGCATTTACGGCCGTGGAACGTACGTTGCATGAAGGGTTTGCCGATAATGTCTTGCGGCTTTGTATCTTTACGGATCATCAGTTGTTCGACCGTTTTCATAAATATAATCTGAAGAGTGACAAAGCGCGTAGCGGTAAGGTGGCTCTAAGCTTGAAAGAGTTGAACCAGTTTACTCCGGGAGATTATGTCGTACATACCGATCATGGAGTAGGGCGTTTTTCAGGACTGGTGCGTATTCCTAACGGAGATACGACACAAGAAGTGATGAAACTGGTCTATCAGAATGAAGACGTGGTGTTTGTTTCCATTCATTCATTGCATAAAGTATCTAAGTATAAAGGTAAGGATGGTGAAGCTCCCCGCCTGAATAAGTTAGGTACCGGTGCTTGGGAAAAACTGAAAGAGCGCACCAAAACTAAGATTAAGGATATTGCACGCGATCTTATCAGGCTATATTCTCAGCGTCGGGAGGAAAAAGGATTCCAGTTTAGTGTGGACAGTTTCCTGCAGCGGGAGTTGGAAGCATCGTTTATCTATGAAGATACACCTGATCAGAGTAAAGCTACGGCGGATGTAAAAGCAGATATGGAAAGTAATCGCCCGATGGACCGTTTAGTTTGTGGAGACGTTGGTTTCGGTAAAACGGAAGTGGCAGTCCGTGCAGCTTTTAAGGCGGTGGCGGATAATAAGCAGGTGGCTGTCCTGGTACCTACGACAGTGCTGGCTTACCAACATTTTCAGACGTTCAAGGATCGTTTGAAAGATTTGCCTTGCAAGGTGGAGTATTTAAGCCGTGCCCGCACGGCAGCGCAGGCAAAAGCAGTTATAAAAGGTTTGGCTACCGGAGATGTGAATATACTGATCGGTACACATCGTATTTTAGGTAAAGATATACAATTCAAGGACTTGGGATTACTGATTATTGATGAAGAGCAGAAATTCGGAGTATCTGTAAAAGAGAAACTGCGCCAGCTGAAAGTGAATGTAGATACCTTGACTATGACGGCTACACCTATTCCCCGCACATTGCAATTCTCATTGATAGGGGCACGTGACCTGAGTGTGATACAAACACCTCCGCCCAACCGTTATCCGATTCAGACTGAAGTGCATACCTTTAACGAGGAAGTGATTGCTGATGCCATCAACTTTGAAATGAGTCGTAACGGGCAGGTGTTCCTTGTGAATAACCGTATTTCCAATTTGCCTGAATTGAAAGCAATGATTGAGCGGCACATTCCGGATTGCAGAATAGCTATCGGACATGGGCAGATGGAACCGACAGAACTGGAAAAGATAATCTTTGGCTTTGTCAATTATGACTATGATGTCTTGATAGCTACTACCATTATAGAAAGTGGTATTGATATTCCAAATGCTAATACCATTATTATCAATCAGGCACAGAACTTTGGTTTAAGCGATCTTCACCAGATGCGCGGTCGCGTGGGAAGAAGCAATAAGAAAGCTTTCTGTTATTTGCTGGCACCTCCTCTTTCTTCTTTGACTCCCGAGGCAAGACGTCGTTTGCAGGCTATTGAGAACTTCAGCGATTTGGGTAGTGGAATTCATATTGCTATGCAGGACCTCGATATTCGTGGTGCAGGCAATATGTTGGGGGCAGAACAAAGCGGTTTCATTGCCGATCTTGGTTATGAAACTTATCAGAAGATATTAACGGAAGCTGTTCACGAATTGAAGACTGATGAGTTTGCCGATCTCTATGCTGAAGAGTTGAAAGCCGAAGGTGGTGTCATTAGTGGCGAACAGTTTGTTGATGAATGTCAGGTAGAAAGTGATCTGGAATTGCTGCTGCCCGCTACATACGTCACGGGCAGTAGTGAGCGTATGTTACTTTACCGTGAATTGGATAGCCTGACATTGGATAAAGATGTAGAAGCTTTCCGTAATCGGCTTATCGACCGTTTTGGTCCTGTTCCGTCAGAAACGGAAGAACTGCTGCGTATTGTGCCGTTGCGTCGTCTTGCTGCCCGCCTTGGCGCGGAAAAAGTTTTTCTTAAAGGCGGGCGTATGTCGTTATTCTTTATTTCCAATCCGGAAAGCCCCTATTATCAGAGTCAGGCATTCGGTAAAGTTATTGCATACATGATGAAGTATACCCGTCGCTGCGATTTGCGCGAACAGAATACCCGTCGTAGTATGCTGGTGAAGGATGTGAAGAATGTGGAAACGGCAGTTGGTGTTTTGCAGGAGATTGTGGCGATGCAGGTGGAAGAAGGATAGTTTCCTGACGACTATCGTCCAAACTGTACCGCAAATCCCAGATTAAAGAATGTGACATTGTTCTTAAACCAACTGTGGTCTATTCCGTCATCATAATCGTATGGATTGGAAAGCCGTGCGTCGGGGTTTGCAAACCAGTCGGCTGTGAGTATATCTGCACGAAACACTCCTGATAATTTCTTGGTAATGTAGAATTCGTAACCCATGCCGAATGACAGTCCGCAATATCCTCTCTGAAAAGATATTCCATTCCGTTCACCTCGTTGGTAAGTACGTTCCTGATAGTTCATGTAGCCTATGCCGAATGAAAGAAATACCCCTTGGTTTCCCTCGCTCCACAAGTAGCGGTAAGTAATATTGGGGTGTATATAATGGAGGTGCATTTTATCCGGCAGACGAGCTACCCGTAAGTAATCATACTGAAGCCCTAGGGCAAAGTTGGGCATGAAGTAGTAGCGTCCTTCTGTCATCAGGTTGTATCCCGCACGGTCGCCATTTTTACTGAAAAAGTCATTACGGTTTCCTTCTACGCGCGGCAATGTTAGTCCGCCACCCAGTGAGATACTGAAGTTTTGCGGCAGGTAGTCTTGTGCTTGCAAGGTTGTGCTTGCATAACTCAAAAAGAGAGCGAAGAGAATTAAGAGTCGTTTCATCATTGGTAGATTAATATTTATCGTTTTCCATATAATTTGTCTATCAAATCCATCCGTCCGATACGGCGCAGTTCGTTGATGATGTTCTTTCGTTCTTCCGGTTTATACCAGAAGAAGAACTGACGCTGCGCCAGCTTTTCACGTGGTGTTTTGGCACTGAATACAGGCTCCAATGTGTATGGATGATAGCCGGTATACCAAGCTTCAGTGGCTACGGTCATGGGGGTGGGGGTAAAGTCTTGCACTTGTTCCAAATGAAAATCAAGGCGCTTGGTGATAACAGCCAGTTCTGCCATGTCCTCTTCCTTGCAGCCGGGATGGCTGGAAATGAAATAAGGAATCAGCTGTTGCCGCAACCCTTCTTCGCGGTTGATGTGATCGAATATCTTTTTGAATTCCTGAAACTGGTCGAACGAGGGCTTGCGCATGATACTCAATACCCGGTCACTGGTATGTTCCGGTGCCACTTTAAGACGACCGCTTACGTGGCGGGCTATTAATTCGCGGGTATATTCATCAGTGCTTTTATTAGTCGCCGGATCTTTGCTTTGATGCAAGAGCAAGTCGTAACGTACACCACTACCGATGAAACTCTTTTTGATGCCGGGTAGAGTGTCTACCGCATGATAAATATCCAGTAAAGGCCGATGGTCGGTATTCAGGTTCGGACAAACTTTAGGATGGATACATGAGGGGCGTTTGCACTTCTTACAAATATTCTCATCCCTCCCTTTCATCCGGTACATATTGGCGGATGGACCGCCAAGGTCACTCAGGTATCCTTTAAAGTCGGGAAGCTCCATTAGTGCCTTTACTTCTTTAAGAATGCTTTCTTTACTGCGGCTTACAATAAATTTTCCCTGATGTGCCGAGATCGTGCAAAATGCACAACCACCGAAACACCCACGGTGGATATTCACCGAAAACTTAATCATATCGTATGCCGGAATTCGCTTGCCTTTGTATTTGGGATGAGGCAGACGGGTGTAGGGCAAATCGTACGAACGGTCGAGTTCAGCTTCCGTCAGGGGTGGGTAAGGAGGATTGACAACAACAGTCATGTTATCCACTTCCTGTGTAATACGGGAGGCAGTATATTTATTACTCTCTTCTTCAATGTGGCGGAAATTGGCAGCCTGCTTCTTCTTGTCTTTCAGACATTCAGCATGAGAAAAGAGACGGATATCTCCTTCTTCACTGATGAAGTCCGTTGTCTTGCATAGGTAAGCAATTTGCGGAATGGTATTTAGTGATAACCGCTTATCATTGAATCTTCTTATCAGTTCCACCACAGGTTTTTCTCCCATTCCGTAAATCAGCAAGTCGGCCCCGCTTTCTATGAGAATGCTTTTCATAAGCTTATCCTGCCAATAATCATAATGCGTCACGCGGCGCATGCTTGCTTCGATACCTCCCAATACGACGGGAACGTCGGGATATAATTTCTTCAGAATTTGAGTGTAAACAATTGAAGGGTAATCCGGACGCATATCCGGACGTGCATCCGGTGTATAGGCATCGTCACTACGTAAACGCTTGTTGGCAGTGTATTTGTTTACCATAGAGTCCATACATCCGGGACTGATACCAAAGAACAGGCGGGGACGTCCTAACTTCTTGAAGTCGCGTAAGTCATCCCGCCAATTGGGTTGAGGTATAATCGCCACGCGCAAACCCTCTGCTTCGAGGATACGTCCGATAACAGCAGCCCCGAAAGAAGGGTGGTCTACATAAGCGTCACCACTGAACAGGATAACGTCCAGTTCGTCCCATCCGCGTAACTCCACTTCTTTTTTCGTTGTGGGCAACCAATCAGTCAGTCGATATTCTTTCATGCCGCAAAGATACGCATAAAATGAAGTTCAGCCAGAAAATGCATAGTTAAATTCCTGTTGACGATGCTTGCGGTTCGTCCCCAAGTCCGAGGTAAAACGGCTTCGTGAGACGACGAAATCCTCCTTGTAAGGTGAGCGCTAACAAAAATATCAGAGAATCGTCTGTTTTATCTTTATATTTTATACTTTTGTACGCCGATGGCACAAATAAAATATAAATCAATCTATATATTATGGAAATACCTCCGTATGAAGAATCAAAAGATGTGATACAACGCAAACTCGATCAGACAACTATGATTTTGCAGAATATCAATGCTTATTTTTTACTGATTGATAAAGATTTTATAGTCTGCGATACCAATTACTATTCCTTGAATAAGCTTCCTGCTCCTGAGGTTGGTATGACACAAAAGGTCGGTGACCTGTTGCATTGCCGGAATGCTGCCGAAGCCGGCGAATGTGGTATGCATCAGCAGTGTAAACTTTGTGGTATCCGCGCGGCTATTGGAAGAGCTTTTCATAAGAAAGAGAGTTTCCAAAAAGTAAATGCTTCTATGAATCTTCTGAATGACGAAGAAGACAAAGTAATCCCTTGTGATGTTTCAGTATCGGGGGCTTATGTTGTTATTGACGGGGAAGATCATATGGTATTGACGGTTTATGATGTGACGGAACTACAGAATGTTCAAAGGTTGCTGAATATTGAGAGAAAGAACTCGATATCTGCAGAGAGATTGAAATCCACTTTTATTGCGAATATAAGTCATGAAGTCCGTACACCACTGAATGCGATTGTTGGTTTTTCGGGATTGATAGCTACTGCTTCTGATGAAGAGGAAAAGAAAATGTATATGGATATTATTTCAGAGAACAATGAACGTTTGTTACGTTTGATAAATGATATCTTTGATCTTTCGCAGATAGAAGCCGGAACTCTGAATTTTGAGTATTCTGAGTTTGATGCCAATGACTTGTTAAGAGAACTGGAAGGTATGTTTAAGGTGAAACTATTCAATAATCCTTCAGTTGATTTGATTTGTGAAGACTCTGTGCAGCCTATTATCATGTATTCTGAACGCCAACGCATCATTCAGGTGATGGCAAACCTGATTCATAATGCGATCAAGTTTACCAAATCAGGGGAGATACGCTTTAGTTGTCGTATGGAGGGAACGGATGAGGTTTACTTTTATGTATCCGATACTGGAATTGGAATTCCGAAAGAAGAACAGCAAGAGATATTTTCCAGTTTTAAAAAGTTGGATCGGGAAGTACCGGGAACAGGTCTGGGGTTGACACTTTCACAAACTATTATCCAAAATTTGGGAGGTAGGGCAGGTTTGGAATCTGAGGTCAATAAAGGTTCTACATTTTGGTTTGTAGTACCCTTGATTATGAATCGGGAATATAATTAAATGAGAGAAAATAATATAAAAACGAATCCTGTTAGAAGCTTTCTTATGCTGAAACAGGATTCGTTTTTTTATCTCTAATTCCCGGATACGATCATGAATGATGATTTGCTATTTACTGCACAATTTATCTTTTGGTGAATTGCACCGTCATTTGTTCGCCATCGTAAATCTCACGAAAGCCGATTTGTTGTTCTGCCAGATATTCTTTTAAATCATTGAAGGCAGCAGTATCATTCATGATAATTTCCAGTTTCTCACCCGGTGTAGCTTCGCACATGGCTTTGACGGCCGGGATGAGAGGACTGTAAAGTTTTTGACCGCACGTGTCGATTGTTTTCATTTTATTATTCCTCTTCTATGGGTTCCTGCTTTGAAAACCATTCCAGATAGAGCTTAATCAGTTGCTGTAATCCGAAGGCTTTCATGTTGTTATGGTATATCACGTCGATGCAGAGGTCGAGCAAGTCTTTGCTGTCTTCTTCCTGTGATGCGATGAGGGAGCGGATATTCAGTCGCAGTTTTTCCAAAACAGATTCGTCTACAATACCATTACTGTCAATAAGATGACGGAAAAGTCCGTATTTCTCAATGGTTGCCAGGTTCTCTTCGGATATCTCTAGGCTGCGGGTACCGCTGGGGTTTGCTTGTATAGTATACATAGTGTTTTATATTTTTAAAGGTTTATACTCTGAGAGCAAAGATAAGCGTTATTTTTAATTAGACGTATTGTTTTCTACTTTTTTGCTTGAAAGAATTGCAGGATAGAAGCCATGACAGCGTTGCGATCCGTTTCCTGTTCAATACTCTCTAATGGGAACCCCATAACGAAGGTACGGTAGTTGCCCTGATAGGCAATGGCGGCACTTTGATTTCCGGCAGTATAGGTGAGTACCGGGAAAGCAGTACCTGTCGGTAGAATACATTCGGGAGCAGTTACAGGATAAGCGTACTCATTGGGTAGGCGGGGGATACTGAATGTACGTCCCAGACCATTAATATTTCCTGAGCGATTATCGGTGATGGACTGTCCGTAGGCATATTTCAGAATGTTTTGTGTGAACTCCCGGTCTCCTTGCGAACCGTTCATATCGCTGCCAAGATAGGAACCGCTCACAAGCAGATTTCCACCGGATTGGCAATAAGCGGTCAGTACTCGCTGCATGGCAGAGGAAAAGGTTTTGTAATATGCATTGCTTGCCGGATTGCTTTGGCGGTCTTCTTTTTCCAGTCCGAGGATATAGTCTACGATATCGTAAGCTTCCAATGGAATACGTCCGCTTTCTACGGCTTCATCACTGCATGATACAAAACTATAATCTCCGGATGCCTGTATCGCTTTCCCATGTATGAAAGGATAATCGAAGCTGTTTCCGGCAATTTTCATTCCTTCCCATTCACTACCGCTACGTCCCAGTTCCTTTCTGGTCTGTTTACGGGAGAATTCTGTTTGAGCACCACAAAGTGAGATGTCATATAAGTAAGGTACACCCGGATCTTTACTTAAATCGAATCCGGCTTCAGTGGGGGTATCAATGGCGGCTGGCCCACTGAGGCGGTCGAATCCATTGACAATTAACACACGTCCTTTTTCTTTTTTTGCTTTATAAGCTGCAAGAATTTCGGAGGGGAAACTTTCTCCACCCCGGTTGGCCGCGGTTACTTTAAAGGAATAGACAATACCGGGTTCTATCTTTACGGTATAAGAGGGACTATTGACACGTATGCCATTGTCAAAGCCCCCACGACCAATGCGGGTATATACGATGTATTCGCGCGGTTTGGCAGTTGGTTCCAACGGGTCTTCTTCACCATTCCAGGAAAGTTCCAGTGTGTTCTTTTTGTTGCCGAAGCGAATTGCGAAGTTACTTACAGGAAGAGGTTGTACCACATAATCCTTGCCATGCTGATCGCAAAGGTATTGCAGAATGGCTTTATAAATAGAGCGTCCTACGGTGAATTTAAAGTTGGGATCATGTCCGAGGCGCATATCGGCAAAGTTCTGGTGCGAAAGTAATTCGACAATAGTGGAAGGAACGGCGGGCAGTCGCGTTTCACTGTAATTACGGTTCCACATGCTGCGGCGAGTCCAGTCCGTGGCATAACTGGAACGGATATCCCGCTGGAGTTGGGTAAGCAGAATGTCGGAAAGGTCTCGGGAGGCATAGCGGTCTGTTCCGGCTCCGAGTACTCCGTCATTGAATTCAGTGGTATATATGCCGAGCGTACCTATGATTTTATCTTCTTTGCTGACACCCGCATCGCTGTGCAATGCCATTGAGAGTTCAAAAGGTACTCCTAAACCTTTGTCTTTGGGATTGAATATCGAACCGCCGGACAAATAGTTAATCATTCTGGAACGTACATTAATGTCATCGGACATATCATCTTTACCTTCACGCCCGCCATAAACCGGATAAGGCATGCCGGACCATTGGGCGGAATAACGGGCACCTTCCAGATAACGAGGCATTCCACTGGTTTCTCCACCGCGTTCTATATTGCCCATTCCACCACCAAAGCGTACGGCATCAGCGCAGACTACCCCTTTCTGTTTGCTTTCATTGCTAAGTACCACCATGCCATAATCATTCTTTCCCTTATCAAAAGAAAAAGTACCGAGATACACCCATGTACCACCACCTATCTGCTGATTTACCTTGAACTCAGTGGTTCCTCCATTATGGAAAACAATATATTTGGCATCACTTACGCTATTAGGCAAAGTTTGATAAGAGACGTATACAGCATACTCTCCTGTTTCCGGAATATCGGGTATCCACTCGGCAAAGGCTTTGTCTTTTTTCTTTTCTGTAGGGGCAAAACGTGCGGTACCACTGACGAAGGGGTTCTCTCCGTCCCGATAAACCTGTTTGCGCCAGGCAAAGCCGGGGAGTCCTGTTTGCTCCCATTTGGCTTTACGACTTTTCACATCCAGGTAGAGGGAATTCTGCGCACCGTCATTATCGACAATGACTTCCTGCTTTTGTGTATCCCGTTCGCGGGGGGTAAATACGTTGGCACCGGCATTCTCTAGCATAGGGATAACATAAGGCAGGATAAAGGATTGTGTGAACTGGTCTTCTGTGGTGCAGAATAACCGTGGCCGTTGCCAACCCCATTCGCCTGTTTTGTTGATGAAATACTTCCCGTGGCTTTGCCATAAAGCTATATGCTTCCCTTCTAATCCCCGGCTGACGTCGTAAGGACGGGAAGTGCGTGTCACCCAAGGTTCACCTTTGTATTCCAGTCCGCTGTACAGGCGAGACTTATCTTTCTTTCCTTTCCGATATAAGTTTGGAATGAGGTTTTCGATAGTTTGTCCGCTTGTTACTACCGTCAGATCGTAGTAGTTCACAGGACCCGGTAATATCTGTTTCAGATGTCGATAAATGGCATCCACTGTTTCCGGCCGAAAAGGCTGATAGGAAAACTTTTCATCGGCATAGATGAACAGCTTTTTCTTTTGGTGATTGATGCGGAAACTATCCAGTTTACAAGTTCCTATATTTACGGTTGTGGTAGTATATTCCCGGAAGAAAGATTGAAGACGATCTTGCACGTTCGCCTCGATATCTTGTGCAAAGAGTGAGCTTCCATATAGAATTATGGTAAGTAATAAAACAATTCTTTTCATACGTAATACGGTTTAGTTCTGCCATCTGGGAACAACAAAAGATATTTTGTGCTCCAGAGGCGGACAAAATTACGTATTTTATTGGTTGGGAGATATACATTTCATTTATTTTATATATTTGAATCATTTCCCCCGTCTTGTTCTTTTATTATATCCTCAAGTTTCGCAAGCTCAGCTTTCGCAGTTAACAAGATAACAAGGTACAAGTTGATAAAGGGGAATCATTGAATATAAATAGCCAAAGGTTATGATACGTTTATCATTGATAAAACGTTACGAAAAGGTAGTATTCCGCTTGCCTTGAAACCTTCCCAAAACCAGTGTTAGGGAAAGTCGTTACCTTTGCCATCTTCAGTGTGTGTCACGAGAGAAATAACGTGAAAGAGTTGGCTACTCAGTAATGTTATTCTCGTAATTTTTAAAGAGATGGTAGTAGGTCTACCGCAGGAGTTGATAGCAAACCACTTTGTGTTGCTTTGTTGGAATTGGAAACTGATAGGTGGTGAACGACAATTGAAAGTCTTCCGTAAGGATGGCAATGTCGATGGCAAGGAGATGAATGAAAATGAACTATTGATGCAGCATCGTTGGCAAAGTTATCAAGTCACATCAAGGCCAAGGTCTATTTTGAATCTTGGAATAATAGCTGAAGAAACCTGCTTACTGACGGCTGGGTGTGCGGTGTAGAGATGCCATGACCTTGTCATAGGCTCTTTGAAGGAACGTGAAAAGTAGGCATGGAATGGCAAGGGAAAATGCTAGAGCGGTGATACGCAAAGTAGAAAGTACCGATGTTCATGTCTGCGGCAGATTACCTCGTAGTAGTGTTGAAGTCCGTACAACCGTTATTTCAAGAAATAAAAGAATACAGATTTTGTATTGATAGAAGAGGATGCGACAGTGCATCCTCTTTTTTATCTTTACATTTTCTCATGAAATCGTTTCCGATGATTTATCCCTGTTTCTTTGAACAACCTGCTTCAAATCATTAGTTTTGTCTTGCCAGCCAGTTTCCGGCTGTAATTGTATAATCACTAAATTACTAAAATTTATGCAGAAAAAGACACTACTTCCTCAATCGGTTCACAAATTAAAACGAGTTTGGATATTATGTCTGATAAGTCTGTGCATTGCACCATTAAATGCACAAACTTTATACAAAATTGAGATGCCCAATTACATCCTGCAAGCATCAGGTACAAACACAGAGACTTTATACATCAAAAACAAGGAATCTGAAAACCTGATTCAACTCGGAAAACTAAAGTTCGGATGGACACCTGCCATCACAATGGAAAATACATGCAGTTATGAAATCATTGAAGTAAACGGATATCAGGCCATCCGTGCCACCTACACTTTTCCTTCATCTGTACCTTCTTCCATTACACTGACCGGAACCTTCATTGCACGTCCCGACCGGGTAGATGTCCAATATTGGGTTTCCGGTGTTCCTGCCGGATATGTCACCAACTGGGGAGGCTCACAATTCCGCTTCATACTCTCCAACAAGGCAAATACCCAAATATTGCCAGAGGCCAAACTCGGCTTATGGCAACGGGATGCACAAGGAGGATTGCCCATTGAAGCCGCAGACTCCAATTTCTTCCCATTCCTCATAAAAGATAAAATAATATGTCTGGCCTATGGTCCTGAGAATAAGGCTAATTCCAGTTGGAAGGATGACTGGTACAGGCACACAGTCTTAATTGATAATAAAGACGGTTCATACTCCACGAAGTTCTCCGTACTGGTGGCTTCTTCGGACTGGCCGTACGAAGCCATCTGCGCCCAATGGAAAGGACGTCCCTTTGCATTAACTCTCAGTACCGATAAACCTTACAATTGGTGGGAGAATGCATCCGGAACATTAAGCGTAAAAGCAAATCTGGCCAACACTTCCCAAGAGAAGAAAAATTGCACACTCAAATATTGGATCAGAGACTATGCCGGAAATTATGTTGTCAATGAAAGCCGGTCACTTACTTTAGAAGCCGGTCAGCTACAGGTCTACCCCATTGAGTTCACCCCCGAAAGCGAAAGAGAAATCTACTTTGTAGAGGCTTCCATCGAGGATGAAACTGGCAAGGAGCAAGTATTCCACAGAACGAATTTAGGGTTTCTACCCCCACATGAATTCACATCTACTCCTGATGAAAACATCATGGGACTTTCCGCTTACTGGGCTATCCCCGACTCAACAGAATTGAAACGGCTACTAAACAGAATGGGGGTCAGATGGGTAAGAAACGGAATTAACAGCAGTTTCAAGAATATTGAAGCAATGTATCATAACAATATCGACTGGACAAAAAAGTGGAGTGATACAGAACAAGATAAACAAATCCGAACCTGCTTCCAAGAAATAGTGAAGAACGGAAACAAAATTTGGGAGTTCGGCAATGAACTGAATATGAGTTCTCCTGATATAGGTGGAGCCGGTGAAGGTATCGGAAAAGCACTATTGGCCGAGCCTTATGTGAAATGGTTAAAAGCTATTCGCAAGATACAGTCGGAAAAAACGGAATGGCAAAAAATCAAAATTATATCTTTCGGTTTTGCCGGTACTGACGAAGTATTCCTGGAAAAACTCGTCACACTAGGAGGTTGGGAATTGCTGGATGGGATAGCACTTCACCCAGGAAGAGGTAACTTTACTCCCGATTATCCTGTAACAGTTCCATGGAATGAATTTGAGAAACCTTCTTCAGGATATCAATACTGGAATTACTATGGTTCCATCCGTACTCTCAAAAACTTCATCAAAGCACATGGAAATGATAAAGATTTATACCTGACGGAAGTCTACGCACTTGACTTTCCGAACCATTCATGGAATGATACTCCCCGCGAATCAGCCGAGAACGTGGTCCTCTCATTTGCACTTGCCGCTGCTGAAGGAGTAAAGAATGCACTCTATTACCAGCTATTCAATTCTGTATGGAACAATCAATTAGGCGTGAGAGAAGACAACCGCGAATATTTCTTTGGTCTAATTAACCGCGATCTAAGTTTCAAGCCTTCCCTTATGGCTTACTGCAATATATCCGAAGCGTTGGATGGGGCCCGTTTCAAAGGATGGATCAAGTTCAGTGAAAATAATCCTTTCAGCAAAGGAATCATGTTCGATACGCCTAAAGGTCCTATGAGTATTATTTGGGACAGAATAGAAGGCGATATACTTCCACGTCCCAATGGGAACAGTTCTCCGGAACCTTGGATTAGTTCATGGAATATACAAACGGAACTGACTTTGCCTTGCAAAGAAGAAAGCATTACGGTATTGAATGCCATCGGACAAAAAGAATCGATCCCGGTGAAAGACCATAAAGCTACAATAACTCTAACCGGAGCTCCTGTTATTGTTTACGGCATGGATGCCTCTCAGATACAGCTTCACGGAGATGCCCCGACCGGCATAGAGAACCTTTACGTCAACGGGAAAGATATACAAATAAGTCCCAATCCAGTAAAGGATCGATTGTTCATCAAAGCTAGTTTTCAGTCGGACATCGAGCAAATGCATCTCTATATTTATAATGTAATCGGGCAGCAGATTGTAAGTCAATCAATTCCGGTATCAGGTAATACCTTGGAACACAGCATAAACGTGACCGGGATCAATGCAGGAATCTATTACGCAGTCTTCGACATAAATGGTGTCAAACGCATAACCAAGAAGATTATCAAGCAATAGAACAGTTCATATTATCCTTAAGATAGAAGTGTTACACAAAGCAATCTTTTTGCTTGGCTAACACTTCTATCTATCTTGTGGGTCATACCCCATATGCCTCGGTGTTAATTGGGCACGACCGGACAGAATGTATTACGGAAATAACAAGACTGACGCCCCAAATATAAGTTTCGACGACTCTTTCATTTATGACGAGATTGCCTTAAAACCTGTCGACCGTAAACTACCGTTGGAAATATTGGATAATATTAGTGTACCGTCTTTCAGAACCATATTTTTTGTTTTATGGGGCTTCATTAAATCTTCTGAGATTTCATAGTGTATGGAAACATTTTGCATAGGAACCTGATTCTTCCATACGCAAATAGTGATGGTCACTTTTTGAACCATTTGATCTGCAAACTTCACATACTGTTTCCAGTCATATTGAGTGATGTCGTGCCTGCCGGAACGAATGTGGTAGGCGATACTACCGTCTTGTAGAGGAGTATCGCTTGGAGGCATCTCTTTGGCATCTAGCCCCTTTTCTCCGAATATAAACTCATATACCGGAGTAGCATGTACTCCGATTCTCCTTTAGGGTCGGCCCATTGATCTTCGGTGGCGCTGGCAATATAAACCGGACGTGGGGCTAAAAGAGCTATCAACTCATGCTGGTCAAAAGGAAGCGTGTTCTCTTTGCCGTTGTATTTCCAGAAGTTGCGACAAAACCAATGGGGAAACTGTTGGTTGACGGCTTGAATGGTTTCTCCGATTGCACGTCGGGAAAGGGCGGCCCCTCCGCAACCGGAGCAATTGGAAATAATCATAGCAAAACGTTGCTCTGTGACTCCTGCCCATAAGGCGGCTTTACCATGCCGTGAATGTCCGAACACGGCTACTTGGGATGTGTTGATATCTTTGTCTGCTTCGAAATAGTTCATCGCACAACTCATGGCCCATGCCCACGCGGCTATGGTTCCCCATTCGTCGTTAGCCGGATGATGTTGTCCTTTTTTGTAGAATAGAGGGTGAACTCCATTTTTAAATGCATCATCAAAATCAGGGTCAATGTCTCTGCGATAGATAGTGACAAGGGCGTATCCGTTTCCCATCAGCATCTCGATGGGCCATCGGGCAACTGCAATGCCTCGGGGAGGCAATCTCTTCCATAAAAATTCTTTTTGTTTTTCGGGAGTTGGATAGGATATACCGGGATCTAGGCTGATGGTATGGTTACCTTTGAAGTTTAATCCGAAGAATAGAGGTACTGCTCCTGAACACTTGTTCGGAATATATATGAGGACTGTAAAGTAGTGTTTGTCACTTTTTGTCAGATAAATCGAAACTTCCTTACGTGTAGCTATACCGCCTAACGCATTTTTGTCTTCTGTCAGAATTTTGAAGTGCATATCTTTCGGATGTTTAGGTGCTTTGCAGAACATTTCCGTTTCGAAGAGCCGGAGTAGTTCCGGCCTGCGTTTTTGGTTCCATTGTTTCAGGGTATTTATAGTGGTTCTGTTTTTCATTATCAATGGATTAGGTAGATCGTAATTCGGAATGTTTTCTTCTTCATAATTTGCTTTAGAAGCAAGATATCTGAATATAGTGTCTTTAGGAAGACTTTCAGCCAACACCGTAAGCACAAAACACTGTAAGAAGCACAAGATTCCTGTAATCTTTTTGGGAGTATTCATGGTAAATAGTTTATATTATTCTTAATCTTTTGAACTTTATGGTATCTTTGATTAATGATAAAGCTGAATTCGTGATGCATCTATTCCGTATATTACGCAAGGAGCACCAGTCAATTCTATAGTTACTTGATTATCGGTAGTAGGCACTATCTGTTTTTGTCCGATGGCATTCAGTAAGGTGACCTCGGGAACATTGCTTGGCAATGTCAGTTTCTTTTTTGTTTTCCATGAGCTTACCCAAGGTTCCGGAAAAATATCTCCGTTGGGATGAGTCAGAATATTTCCTTCTGTCCTGTCCCAAAGTACAGCCATGCTTCCCCGGGGAGTATCAAATAAAATTCCTCTGCTAAGCGGATGCTTTTCGTCCATCCGTATCCAGCCTTTGAATACGGCTTTATCCAATACTTCAGCTGTGTTGCAAAAGGCCATCAAAGAAGGCTTGAAGCTTAAATCTCTGTTGATCATCCCAAAGAAATACTCCCGGTTGGTGGCATTTACTCCTAAATGGTCGAACCATACGGAGTTAAATAGCTGATAGTAAAGCGCATTCTTTACTCCTTCTGCCGCTGCAAGCGCATATGATAATAATAAATTCTCCGCTGCTTCGCGAGGGGTGTCGTTCCATGAATGATTGGGATAATCAAGCGCGTATATTTCGGTGAGGTACAAATCTTTGTCGCCTCCATGCTTTTGTATGAAGTTCTTGACTACTCGGATAGAACCGTAATAATTCCAGTATTGATATCCGAAAGTGGGCTTTTTGAAGTCTTCCCAAGGAGCGATTACCGGAAAATCAGGTGTAAAATTACCTCTGCCCGGATGCAATGCGATTCCGTCCAGCAAGTCCCATCCTCCTAATTCTACAATCTTTTCCAGGAAGATTTCATCTGCACCTGCTATTCCGAATGAGATAATCTGAATGTTCTGCCATTCAGTTTTTTCTTTTTGAACTTTGCGTATGGCTTTCAACCACTCTATATATGCTTCGGCCAAACTAGCCTTACCAATGCCTTCACCGGCACCGGCAATGTCCGGTGAACTCATGTTCAGTTCATTACCAAATTCCCATATCTTGTTTCCATTTTTCACAATCTTTCGGAAA
The DNA here is from genome assembly GCF_020091405.1 of Bacteroides cellulosilyticus. Lineage (NCBI taxonomy): Bacteria > Pseudomonadati > Bacteroidota > Bacteroidia > Bacteroidales > Bacteroidaceae > Bacteroides > Bacteroides cellulosilyticus. The sequence goes on along the minus strand of NZ_CP081903.1, from coordinate 6,096,583 downwards.
AAGGAACGTATCAATTCTTCCCGCTCTGTATCTTTCCATTTCTTCTTCCAGTTTATGTTATTGTGAAATGTAGCTTCTATGTTTTTGAAACTGCTGGTGATTCCGTTACGTACCCATCGGACTCCCATCCGGTTTAATAAACGTTTTAGATTCATGGAATCGGGAATGGCCCAATAGGCTGAAAGCCCCATAATGTTTTCATCGGGTGTGGCTTTAAACTCATGAGGGGGCAATATAGCCAAACTTGTTCTCGAGAAAATCTGTTCTTTTCCGTTTTCATCTTCAACGGAGACTTCTACAGAATAAATTTCCCGTTCTGTGTCTGCTGTAAATTCAATAGGGTGAACTTGTACTTCTCCTATTTCTAAGAAGTATTTCTTGGAGTCATTCACTATGTAATTTCCGGCATAGTCGCGAATCCAATACTTAAGTATACATTTTTGTGGAACTGGTGACGTATTGATGATTTTAGCTTGTACGCCGATTGGGATAGTTGCGTCCTCCCACCAGTTATAGACTTTATCTGTGGTGAGTGTCAAGGCAAACGGACGTTTCTGCCATTTTGCACTGATAGCTTCGTAAGGCCATTCATAAGGAGGAAATAGGATTGAAAACTGAGTGAAATAGCTGCCGTCTTCCTGACGGGACAGAATCGTATGTCTGTAGTCTTCGCCTTTCCAATTTGAGTCGACTCTGTTATCGGCTCCATAAGCAAGGCAAAGCAAGCGGTTTTTTACCAAAAACGGAAAAATTTTGGCATCGGCCGTTTCTAACGGAAGTCCTCCTTTAGCATCCCGCTGCCATATCCCCAATTTAGCTTCCGGAAGTTTTTGAGTACCGGCGTTTTCGGGTAGGCAGAAACGGAACTGGCATCCTTTCCAGTCAGCTTTATACTTTTCAGGAACTCCTGAAAGCAAATATTGTACGTCCACCCGGTCTTGGTGTACTATGAATGTACCTGTAAGTTTTATCGAAGCCGGTACTGATGGAGAAAAAAAATAATGGATACGAATGGCACTTGTTCCATCCACCTCTATTATTTCATACTTGCAATTGTTTTCAAGTTCCTGTTGAAGCCACCGGTCAAACTTTAGCTCACCGAGTTGTACCAATGTCTCCGATTGTTTGTTTTGCAACAGCAACCTTCCTTTATCTTTGGATGCTATTCTTAAAATATAATTGGAAGATTCAATCTTATAGTTTGCCAGCATTTCTATGGGTGCTATACAGAAATTGATTATTAACAATAGTAACCATTCTCTTTTCAATTCGGCAAATGAAATGTTATATAAAAGCTTATACATATCTTTATTCTTTGTAAATTATAAAATTTACCCCTGCTACAAATATTATGTGGCAGGGGCAATTTTTCATAAAAGTGGATATCCACGATTAATCTTTCATGAACTGGCCTTCTTCGGGTACCTGCAAGGGAGTTACATTATTTTCACAACCTAAATAACCGTTATTTTGATTAATGTGTCCATTAGTGTTGGCTCTGATATCTTTGTTAGGAATAGGCCATAACATGTGATGAACACTCATGGTGTATTCAGCAAATCTGTTCTTTACACCTTTGTTATAGAAATTGTTATATTGGCTGATCCAGTCGAACCAAAAATTGTATCCGGTATCTTTCAAGTTGCTGGTACCCTTCGGACCACATAAGTTTTCCATTTTGTAGGTACGTCCGTCAAATATCTCACAAGGTTTACCTGTCAGCGCGTATGTATAAGCTATACGAACCAATGTAATGTGACGATGTTCTTCGTAATAAAGTTCGCGTGCGCGTTCATTCAGAATTTCACCGATATTGATATCCTGAGCAGTCAGCGGATCGGCATCTGCGCGTTTGCGGACTACATTCAGCATGTTGGCTGCTTCACCCAGATTATCTTTCCAATAATAACATTCGGCAAGCATCAGATAAACTTCGGCACTACGCATCAGATAGATAGGACTTGAACCACCTTTCCATTGACCGCTACCTGCTGTTGGATCCGGAATATATACTTTGTAGTGCGGCCATGAAAACCAGCATCGGATTGAATCACCGCAAGACATATTCACTGGTTTTACTGCCTTCTTTCCATACCAGGGATCATTAGCTTTCTTCAGGGCTGGGTCATTATAGATCAGGTCTTCCATGCGTCTCCAACTGTCGCGGTTGTATCGGCCACGTAAGTCGTTTTTCTCCTTCTCTGTCCAAATGGTATATTGGAAGTAGTTGGTGGGACGTACACGGGCAATGCCTCGTCCATATGTTTTGTTTACGTCTTCCACAATGCCGGCTGTAACGTCTTTGCTGTCGGGAGTGACAGCGAAACCTGTTTTGCCACTCGGAGTTTTTACTACGTTATTATTCCACATAGGAACACAGTTAGCCATGATTTCTGTTTTTGCGGAACCTGTACCACTGGCATTATTCGGTTCGGATACACCATATAATATACCTTCTGTGTTGGCCGGGTCACTTTTGGCTTCTACGCTGTGCAGATCAAACATCAGGTTGGGGTGATTGTCTTTAGTGGAAGTAAAACGGTTTACCATCAGTGGGTGTTTAGCTACGATTTCATTTCCAACTCTGATAGCATTATCGAATTCCCCCAATGACATATAGATTTTCATTAACAGTACGCCACAGGCCGATTTGGTGGTGTGTCCACGGTCTATTTGTTCGGGTACCCATTGGTATGCAAATTCCAGTTCTTTTTTCATGCGGCGCAAGATGCTCCAACGGTCACATGTATTAAAATCATACCGCGGGTATGCGACTTCGACATCAATGAAGGGGACATCCCCGAACTGGTTGATCAGTCGCCAGTATCTGTAACAACGCTGAAAGTAACCCGTGCCCAATACTTTATTTTTTTCTGCTTCATTGACGAATTTAGTATCCTTCATACGTGAAAGCACTACATTCGTATATTTTATCTGATTCCAGTTCTCATCCCAGTTATGTGATGTCAAATAGGAGTTTTCTGCATTATTAAAGTTCGCATCCGGCATTAATTGGCGATCCATATCCTGCAAGGGGCCTGCTTTGTCAGTCGTTCCGCTGATACAGAGATCGGAGAAGATAAGTTCACAAGTATATCCACTTCCGTTTCCAAAGTATTCATGACGCATGGAACGCTCGGCAGCTGCCAGAGAGGTGAGCAGACCCTCAGCATCAACGTATGCATTTTCAGGAGTGAGGAAAGAGAGGGGTTTAGGTTCCAGCCAACTTTCGCTACATCCGGTTAATAGTGCCGTACATAGAGCGGCACCACTGATAGTTTTGAATATTCTGTTCTTTTTCATTGTTCTTTCAAATTAGAGTGTAAAGTTAATACCGAAATTGAATGTTCTTCCCATTGGGCTGTTTGATTCAGGATCCCAGCCGTCGTAATGAGGAGCAAAGACTGCTACATTGTGAATGGATGCGTTGAAGCGTAAATCTTGGATACCCACAACTTTTGTCCATTTTTGTGGCAGGCGATATGAAACAGTGATATTGTCCAAACGGATAAATGACTTGTTTACATAATGTGTTCCTAAGTTCTTTGAACCGATACGTGCATAGTTATTAATCGGATTTTCCGGTGTCCAGTAAGGCTGATCGTAACCGCAACTGATAGAAGCATCAAAGTTATTGTTGGCGGCATCAGCATATGAACCGTAGTGACCCCATAAAGAGTACAACATGAATGAAATATCCAGATCATTGAACAATTGGAAGTTGTTACGGAATGTCCAACGGAAGCGAGGGGTTGTATATTTCTGGTGTTTCTTGTCATCCTGGTCCAATTTCCCATTTTCGTTGAGGTCCAGATATTTAAAGTCACCCGGCTGGCAACCGTATTTTGCAGCTTCTTCAGCTTCATCTTGTTGCCATACACCATCTCCTACATAATCCCAAATGCGGTCTGGATCCTCACCAATAAACCATTTGTTAGTGATATCATCGTCTTCTACCTGACCGATAATATTACCGTCAGCATCAAGAATATTCTTCATGTTACCGTACAAGTGCTTGATCTTGCGACGGTTGAGTGAGAAATTACCAGTAGCACTCCATTCAAAGTTTTTACGTTTCATGATGTTGGCATTCAATGTCAATTCAAAACCCGTATTCTGGAGTTGTCCCATATTACTCAATACTTTGCTGAAACCGGTGATGGGCGGGATGGCACGGTCCATGAGCAAATCATTGGTCATCTTTTTGTAGACTTCGATAGAACCGCTTAAGATATCTCCGAAGAGTCCGAAGTCCAAACCTATATTATATGATTTAGCACGTTCCCATTTCAATTTGCTATTCGGCATTTTTTGGTTCAATGTATAAGTAGTGGTATAGAATTTGCCATTTCCGTCGATCCAACAAGTTGGGTTAGAGGTCAATTCTGCAAGGGCAGCGTAAATACCGATGTCTCTATTACCATTTTCACCCCAAGAGAAACGTAATTTACCATAGCTTAACCATGAGGAGGTTTTCTTCATGAATTTTTCTTCTGTGAATACCCATGCTAAGGCAACGGCAGGGAATGTAGCACGTGGGTTCATCATACCGAAAGCTGAGTAACCGTCACGACGAACCGAAGCGGTCAACATATACTTATTACTAAAAGAGTAGAACAAACGTCCCATCAAAGCATCGCCGGTAGTGTATTGGTCAGTACTCAATGCAGTAGGATTGTTGCCCAAGTGTATACCATGATAACCTAATGCGTCACTTGGATTGTATCCTTTGTTAGTGCTCTTAGTCATCCAGCTTTGTGACTTTTCGGCATTGATTAGGAAAGTAGCTTCTACTTTATGTTTATCGAAGAATTCATATTTCCAGTTGAAGACATTGTCTACCTGCCAGTTGAAAGCTTTATTATGCTGGCGGAAGGATGAGCCTCCTTCTCCTGCCCAGGCATCATTCTTGGCTGATTTGTGCTCAAAACTTTCGTTCCAGGCCAAGCGCGGAGTAAAATTCATCTGGTAAGAGAAACCGAACGGTAAATTCAGACGTCCGTAGATAGTTCCATCCAGATTCATGTATACTTGTTTCTTATCTGTATATTTGCGGTCATAGAATGGGTTGGCGATGGTGTTTGAACCATTAGGATAGTGCTGGTTAGCACTTTCTGGATTGTTAACATCATTACTACAATACGGAGAAAACCATGTCAGAGCTTTAGTATCGACAGCAATAGCGCTTTCGTCACGGCTGGAAAAGTTCATATTCAACCCCACTGTGATATACTTGTTGACATTGGATTCCAGATTCAGACGGGTAGTGAAACGGCTAAACGCATCACCATCTTTGATACCTTCATTGTCCATATAGCCAATAGACCAGTAGTATTGGTAATCTTCACCTTTCTTGCTAATGCTGACGTTATAGTTTTGTTGTACTGCATTGTTTAACATCAAATCTTGCCAATTGGTTAGTTTACCATTGAAATAATTATTGATTTCAGGAGTAGATAGGTCCAGACGTGACAACCATTTCGTTATTAGTTCTTCTTCTGATACAGACGTGACTTTATCCTTCTGGTCATAATTGTACCAGTCTACTTTATCTATTCCATTAAGCTTCCTTGGATCGGTATACATTCCCGGATATTGTTCAAGGTATTCATCCGTTTGCCTACCGATTTCGTATGCTTGACGGAAATCAAGAAATTGTTCGGCATTTCTGAGTTTGCGGCTCTTAATAGGAGTGACCAATCCCCAACTTGTATTGACGTTAATCACTGGTTTGCTGCCTGCTATACCTTTTTGTGTAGTGATAGCAATGACTCCGTTTGCTGCTTTTGCACCATATACGGCAGCAGAACTGGCATCTTTCAGTACATCGATTGAGATGATGTCGTTGGGGTTCAATTCGCTAAGTTCGCCATTATAAATAACTCCGTCTACAACAAGTAACGGTTGTGAACCGGCCTTTAAAGTACCTTTACCACGTATAAGGAAGTCGCCGCCACCTTTTGCTTCGTTGTTGACTGAGATATTCAGACCGGCAGCATTAGCACGCAATAAGTCGTGCATATTACGGGGCATTTCTGCTTTTAAGTCGGTCGGACGAATGTTTGAAATAGCACCGGTTAGATCCTTCTTTTTAGCTGTACCATATCCGATAACTACAACTTCGTCGAGTGCTTGAGCATCTTCCTGCATTGTAATGTTCAGATTGCTTTGCTGTACTTTGACTTCCACATCTTTGTATCCGATATAAGAAAGAACCAGTGTTTGGCCGTCTTTTGCGGTAATGGTAAAGTTACCATTCATATCTGTGATGACACCGTTATTGGTACCTTTTACCATGACAGTAACGCCAATGAGGATTTCTCCCTTGTTATCTACTACATGCCCTTTTATTGATATATTGTCCGTTTGTTGTCCCGGAGCAACACTATGAATCTGCGTTGAAAGAGATGTCGTAATGAAGGGCTGACCAGCTTGTACTGTACCAATGCCCAACAAAGCGGTCAGAGCTACTGATTGGGCCAGACGATAGCATCGTTTGTGACCTTGCTGCCACATGCATGGATGTGATGAATTGTTTTTCATATAACTGAATAATAATTAGTATTTAGATATTTATTAGGCTTTTACTGATTGCAACTTTATGATTTTCAACCTCAAAATTGCTGGATAATAATGTTGTTTTTATTCTACTCATTCTAGATTTGCTTTATGTTATACATTGAATTACACATGCAAATCTCTGAAATAATATGATAACTTATGCAAAGAATGATGAAAATCATCGGGAACGATTTTGTAGGTTTTTAATGTTAATAGCTTGTTATATAGTTGATTATTCCTATGTAAAAACAGACTTTTGCATACCTTGCACAGAAAGATGGTTAGCTTTAGTTAAGGAAAACGTTCCCGTCGATTTTGCAGATAATGATTCTATATTATTCTATAATATTGTGATATTTGCCATGTTGTTGAACTTTTAAGTAATTAATATGATGATATATTTATTCCTTTTTTGTAAACCTCGCCTACAACGAATAATCTTATTGTTTGTTTTAGCTTTTTATTCTTTAGTTCTGTGTGCTCAGTCTTTGGATTATGAAAGAATGAACCCTCATCCTCGTTTATTATTAACGCAAGGAGGAGAAGAGGCTGTAAAGAAATCAATAGCAACGTTTCCATCGTTATTGAAGATTCATGAGCGTATATTGAAAGAATCTGATGAGATACTTATCCAACAAATGGCGGTACGAGTTATGGAAGGGAAGCGGTTGCTGGGTGTTTCCCGTCTGTCATTAAAACGTATTTTCTATCTTTCATATGCCTATCGCATGACGAAGGAAGAAAAGTATGCCTATCGTGCGACACAAGAAATGCTTTCGGTAAGCCGTTTTCCAGATTGGAATCCATCTCACTTTTTGGATGTGGGAGAAATGGTGTTGGCATTATCCATAGGTTATGATTGGCTTTATGAGTATTTGGAACCGGAAACACGTTCTATAGTACGTGACGCAATTGTAGAAAAAGGCCTGGATGCCGCTGCTCCTGATGAGTGGTTTTACAGGGCAGCCTCTAATTGGAATTCTGTTTGTAATGGTGGTTTATTGTATGGTGCACTTGCAGTTTTTGAGGATGTGCCGGATAAGGCAAAAAAAATCATAGAGAAGTGCTTGTTGACTAATCCTAAAGCTTTAGCGGCTTATGGGCCGGACGGAGGATATCCGGAGGGTTTTCATTATTGGGGATACGGTACCAGTTTTCAGGTGTTACTTATTGCTGCCCTTGAAAGTGCATTGGGGACGGATGCCGGATTATCCGAATATCCCGGTTTTTTGGAATCAGCTCGCTTTATGGAATTTATGACTGCTCCAAGTGGCGAATACTTTAATTTTTCGGATGCTGTTAATGGAGTGAGATGTAATATGATGATGTTTTGGTTTGCTAAGAAAATGGGGGATTTATCTTTACTATGGTTAGAAAATCAATATTTAGAGAATCCTTCAGTTAGTTTTGCAGAAGATCGTTTATTGCCTTGTCTGTTGATTTTTTGTGCTCATCAGGATTTGAATAATATACAACCACCTTCCTGCCATTTCTGGCATAATGGTGGAAAGACCCCGGTTTTTATTTATCGTGGCGGATGGAAAAGTAAAGAGGATAGCTATTTGGCCGTAAAAGGAGGTTCTCCCCTAACTTCTCATGCGCATATGGATGCCGGTTCGTTTATTTATGAAAGGAAGGGAATACGCTGGGCGATAGATCTCGGAATGCAAAATTACTTAAGTCTGGAGAGTAGAGGAATAAATTTATGGGATCAGTCTCAAGAAGGACAACGGTGGGGAGTGTTCCGTCTTGGTAATATGGCACACAATACGCTTACGATAAACAATAAGCGCCATTTAGTGAATAGTTATGCTTCTATTAACAGAATATATAAAAGTGAAGATAGGAAAGGGGGAGAAGTAGATCTTACAAGTGTTTTTGCTGATGATATGGAAAAAGTTGTCCGCATCATTTATCTGAATGAAGAAGATGATCTGATTGTGAAAGATGAACTGGTTACGGGAGAAAAAGAGGCTTTGGTAACTTGGATTATGGTAACACCGGCTGAAGCAAAGATCATCGGTAAGAATCAAATAGAATTGGCTAAGGATGGACACCGAATGTTGCTTACCGTGACTGCACCGGGTGATGTTGAAATGAAACTTTGGTCAAATGAAGTTCTCCATGTTTTTGATGAATCTAATCCGGGAAGTATGCGTGTAGGTTTTGAAACTCATCTTCCCGCAAACCGGAAGAATTTGTTGAAAGTGATACTAAGTATTATCAAATGAATTATTTATTAATCAAATTATAAAAAGGATTTATGAAAAAGAAATGGCTCTTATTAAGTTTAATTGGTTTTCTTGTTTCGTGTTCGAAGCAGGAATCAATGGATGCATTGACAGCGCGTGTATTTACCGTTGCCGAACAACAGTATTTGGCAATGGATACTCGTTTGGAGGCTACTACTTTACCGCAGTCCATAGCTCCGGACAGTACATTCAAATCTTCGACAATTTATTGGTGGTGCAGTGGGTTTTATCCCGGTTCACTCTGGTATATCTATGAATATACTCAAAATGAAGCCGTGAAGACATTGGCCGAAAAGAATACGTTGAAACTGGATCCTATTCAATACGTAACCAATGATCATGATGTAGGTTTCCAGTTAAATTGTAGTTATGGTAATGGTTTTCGCCTCACGGGAAATGAAGATTATAAGAAAGTTCTTTATCAAGGGGCACAATCATTGGCGACCCGCTTTAGTTCCATAACTGGAGTAACCCGGAGCTGGGATTTCTTGCGCCGTGGTTGGAAATACCCTGTTATCATTGATAATATGATGAATCTGGAATTACTGATGTTTGCATCGAAAACCTTTGATAATGATACTTTGGAATATATAGCTCGTACACATGCAAATACTACTCTTAAAAATCATTTTCGTAAAGATTATTCTTCTTATCATCTGGTAGATTATGACCCTGAAGATGGGCATGTGCGTAGCCGGCAAACAGTACAGGGCTATTCCAATGAATCATCATGGGGGAGAGGGCAAGCCTGGGCGCTTTATGGCTATACAATGATGTTCCGTATGACCGGAGATGAAAAGTATTTGGAGCATGCAGAAAGTATTGTCGATATGCTTCTTTCACGTCTTCCGGTTGATGGTATTCCTTATTGGGACTTTGATGCTCCTAACGGTAATGAATATCGCGATGCTTCAGCTGGTGCAATAATGGCCTCTGCTTTTGTGGAACTGAGTGGTTTTGCTACGGATGAGAAAGCAAGGCAAAATTATCTCTCGATGGCTGAAAAACAACTTAGGACTCTTGCTTCACCTCATTATCTTGCTGAACCGGGAACTAACTGTAATTTTATTCTAAAGCATAGTGTCGGTAATCTTCCGGAAAAGAGCGAAGTAGATGTACCGCTTTCTTATGCCGATTATTATTTCTTAGAAGCATTGTTGCGTTATAAAAAGGCTGTGGGATAAGCTTAAAAAGTTTTTTCTCTCGAATAGTTGGCTTGTTCAAGGCCAACTTTCCGAGAGAAAAATGCATTTAACTCCTGTCTTTTCCTAATATATTCCGCCGGATATGCACGTTTCGGACGGGTTATGAATCTTCTCACCACAGAGTAACACTGAGTCTCACAGAGTTTAATCAATTTGAAATCAAAAGAATATAACTCCGTGATACTCTGTGTTACTCTGTGGTGAAAACTCATTTCTGTACCGTTATGAATCTGTTTCAACTTCTGATTCGCATGATTAGTTTGCACGTCTAAGCGTAACCAATTTCAAGTGATGCCTGAATTAATTGTTTTCGCTCCATCAATTAAGTTTTTTTATTGCAAGAAATAAGTAAGATGTTTATAGGCAACTTATCGGTTGGTTATAGACAGCCAATAAGTCGGTTATAGACAGCTTATAGGATGGCTATAAACATCTTACTTATTTCTTGCATGAAAGAAAATTAATTATTGCACTGTAGGAAGTTAATTGATGCACAGCTTGAAGTTAGTTATTCCTAATCAGAACAACCGCATCAAAAGTTTGCTTCATTTCTTTCCGATTATGAATCAAATTTAACTCCTGATTCGCATTAATATGAGATTATGCTGATGCACGTTTAGTATGTTGTTGTTTTAAGATGATAGCGATAGGATTTGGGCGATAATGTAGCTTCTTAGCTAAAGCCTGTACAGCCTTTCTGGTGCTCAGGCTAATATCCTTTTTATTGGCTAATGCGCGTGATATTGTAGATGGTGCCAGATTGAGTTGGCGTGCCATTTCTTTGATGGTAATTTTAGGTTGTTTATTGACTTCCGTATTATTCTTATGGCATTGCTTAAGTTTCACTGCCATGATATTGGGCTTGTAGTTTAATTTGGTGGCCAACTCCATTACGATTTCTTTTGTCTGCGAATTTACATCCCACTGGTCTGCCAAAGCTCTGGATACAGTGGAAGTAGAAAGATTTAGTGCTTTAGCGATTGTTTTAAGTGTTACTTGAGATTTCATGGTATTTACTTTATTAGGGTTAATATTATTTTCTTTATTGTTGCTGCAAAGTTAGAATGCAATGAATTTTAGGACTTTACGACATGTCTCAGAAACTCCCGGATTTGTGTCATTAAGGAATAAAAGGTATATTTGCAGCATGTTTAGCCGATATATACTATTGATATTATTCTTTGTTTGTTGGTCAAATGGAAGTGCCCAGCTTTTGACTGACAAATTGTTCTTCGAACATTTGACTACCGAAGACGGACTTTCTCATAATTATGTGCAATCCATATATCAGGATAAGGATGGTTTTATCTGGTTGGGAAGTGATAATGGTTTAAACCGCTATGACGGACAGCATATCGAGATTTTCAGTACCAATACCCAACCCACTCTTGGAGGTAATAAAATACGCCGTATTATTCAGGATAGGGATAAGAATTTATGGATATTGCATGAAAATGGTTTGGACAGGATGAAATATTCTACTCAGCAAGTAAAAAGTTTCCTGTATGACAAGAACCAAAGTAGCCGTTGGGTTGGGATTGGAGTTGATAAGAGGGAGAGCTTGGTAGCCTATACGGAAAAGAAAATATTCAGATATGATATGGAGAAAGATACTCTTGTGGTTCTGCAGGACGCTCCGGAGGAATATCGATATTCTGCATTTGTGCAGGCTAGTGGGAAATATTATGTAGGCACTCGCCAACATGGCATTATTGTATATGATGAAAACTGGCAATTGCTTGAGCATATTTATCCTAAGTCTATAGAGAAAGGTCCCTTGACTGACGGATTGATAAATGTGTTGCGGGTAGATTCAGAAGGTTGTCTTTGGAGCGTGATTGTAGGTATATGTATCAACAAATATAATCCTCAGACCAAGGAAGTGAAAACTTATAAACTTTCTTCTACATCTCTCCTTAATAAGGAGATTAGGGATATCATAGAGTTGAATAAGGACTATATGTTGATTGGTACTTTTAACGGTCTGTTTAGGTTACATAAGGATAATATGGAGGAAGTGATAGTAGAAAAAGGGGAAATCGGAGAAGAAGGAGGCTTGAGTTACTATTCCATATATTCTTTGTTTAAGGATAGGCAAGGTATTGTGTGGGTCGGTACATATGCCGGTGGTGTGAACTACAGTCACAGCTATAATCAGCGTTTCCGGTTCTTTGCTCCTTCCCATTTGGCCGGACGCTTCAGGATGGCAAAGGAAGATGCTGAAAATAATATCTGGTTTGCGACGGAAGGTAATGGTTTGCTTTGCCATCGTCCGAAAACAGGCCAAGTGGAATCTTTCTGGTTGAATGAAAACAGGCACCACAATGATAATATCATTAAATCAATCTGTATATCGGGTGATACAATCATGTGCGGTAATCAACGGGGAGAAGTTTATAATTATTCTATAAAGAGGAATAAGTTTTCATTATTGCGAAAGTACGATAATACAAATATATTGTATATCTTCAAAGACTCCAGAGAGCATTGGTGGATATCCGTACAGGATCAGGGCGTTTTCTGTCTGGGCATGGACTCCGTGCAATTTCCATGCTCGAATTATATTGATGAAATAGATCCCGGAATACTTGTGCTTGCCACCCAGAAGGATGGATTGTATGTCTATAATCTGAATTCAGGGCAGAAGAAGCATATAAGTGCGGCTGAACTAGATGTTCCTGCAGATAAATTGCTTAGCATAACCTCTTTTTGTCGGGATTCAGAGTATAATCTATGGATGACGACTGAGAGGCAGGGACTTTTATCAGTAGATAAAGATTGGAAATTGCGGAAGCAACATTTGTCACATACTAAAGTTCATTCGGATAAACTTTACTTTGTTGCAAAACAGAATGAAGGGAGGTTATGGGTAATTGGCGCGCACAAATTGTATTTGTTCGATCCGAAGAAAGATCAATTACATACTTTCGATAATAATAATGGTTTGCGCCTGACTGATATGGATGCTTCCAGTCTGATAGATTCAGCCAATCGTTTTTGGATCTTGGGCAATACCGGATATGTAATGGTAGATAATCGGAATTTTGAGTTGAATGATACTCCGGCTTCTGTAATTCTTACTACGTTGCGTATTAATAATAAATTGCAAAGACCTTGTGATGATTCGGTATTAGATAAATGTTTGGCTGAGACATCTGTATTATGCTTGAAGCACAATCAGACAAACATTTCTATAGCTTATGCGAGTGATAACCATATATATGGTAATAGCGATCGGTTCTTTTATAAAATGGATGGAGTGGATCCGGATTGGGTGGATGCGGATAATCGTCGTGAAGTATTCTATAGTAATCTTGCTCCCGGTAACTACCTTTTAAGGATTAAAGCACTTAATAATGATGGAACGATAGGGCCGGAAACTCATTTGAAAATTGAAGTGCTTCCCCCTTTATGGGCGCGTTGGTGGGCATTTGCTATTTATGCTGCTATTATTTTCTACATATTGCAACGTTATATTGCCTATAAGCAAAGAAAACAACGGTTAGAGCACGAATTGTACCTCAAACAAATAGAAAAGGATAAATCTGAGGAGTTCAACCGGGAATTACAGACCTTTTTTACGCAAGTGGCGCATGAATTCAGGACTCCGTTAACTTTGATTCTGAATCCTTTGGACGAGATACAGAAAAAGATAATACATGTTTCCGGAGTAAAAGAAGACTTGCTGTTAATCCGTCGTAATACCAAACGCTTACTCACGTTGGTAAATGATCTGATGGATTTGAGGAAGATAGAAAATGGCAATGGGGAGCTGGAATTATCTTCTTTTAATTTTAATGATTTTATTCAGGAGATTTATTACTCTTTTCAGGTTACTGCTCGGCAAAGAGATATAGCATTGCAGCTTTCTCTACCGGAAACACCTATATTAGCTACATTTGATAAGGACGCATTAGAGAAAGTGTTCTTTAATTTATTGTCCAATGCTCTGAAGTTTACTCCGGAGGGGGGAACTGTCATTTTGGCTGTTTCCCTGATTGAAGGAGAGAAACCGCAAATACATGTTGAAATGAAAGACACCGGAGTCGGCATATCCAATGAGGATATAAACAAGATATTCAAACCTTTTGCACTGTCTCATCAAGATTTGCATGGACAGATGGGAGGCAGCGGAGTCGGTCTGACCATAGCAAGAGCTATTGTAGAAAAACATCAGGGAACTATATCGGTCAGACGCAGGGAACCGCATGGTACTTGTTTTTCCATTGATTTGCCGTGGAGTTATGATAAACGTTATGAAGTGGCGGCTCAGGAAACATTAGACGGGAGTGAGGATGTGGTAGATGATGTTTCTTCTTTTAAAGTAACCTCGATTTCTGAGACGATTTTGTTGGTAGATGACAATATTGAAATTCTGACTTATCTTCAGAAAGAATTGTCGAGAAACTTTAAAATTGTTACAGCCCAGAATGGCCGTGAAGCATTGGAAGTATTAGGCAAAGAAAATGTGTCATTAGTAGTGAGTGATGTCATGATGCCTGAAATGGATGGCATGGAATTATGTACATATGTTAAGGAGAACCCTTCTCTTTGCCATCTTCCTGTCATATTGCTGACTGCAAAATCCATGACCATGTATGTTGAAGAAGGCTTTCAGGCCGGTGCGGATGATTATCTTGTAAAACCTTTCAAAGTCTCTACCTTGATAGTCCGTATTAATAATATTCTGAGCGGCCGGAAGAAATTGAAGGAGATTTATGGAAAACAACTCTCTTTAAAGAGTGTGGGCATTGAGTTGGAACCTGCAGATAAATCTTTTGCTGAACAATATGAGGCAGTAGTGAAAACACACCTTTCTAATCCAGAGTTGGATGTGGAAATGCTATGCAAGGAAATGGGAGTGAGCAGGGCTAAATTATATCGTAAGGTAAAGGCTATTACTAATCTTTCTCCGGCAGAGTTGATCCGTAATATCCGTTTGGAATGTGCTGCTGAGATGCTTCGTACTTCTCAACAGACAGCAACGGAAATTGCTTATCAAACAGGATTTGGCAGTTATAATCATTTTGGTGATTATTTTAAGAGTGTTTATGGTGTTTCTCCTAAAGTATATAAGGAGAAGTATAAGAACACCTGATTTAGTCGTTTACAGAGTCGATTGCAAAGATCTGGAAATGTATATTTAGGGATAATAAGGTCGTCTAAAAATAAACTGCACCTCACAATTTAGAACTGCCCCAAAAAAGTTAGATACGAAACCTTAGGAGCAGTTCTTTAAAAAAGATAATTTCATTTGATTCTTTGGCAATGTGAAATAGATAGTGCTTACCAATTATCTGTGCGGAACAGGCAAGCTGGTAGACCATCCTTATTATAAAGATTTCCGTCTGGATTATTTTCCCAGTTATAGCGTACAGCAACGGGGTTAGGAACTTTCGGATTCCAGATAACAATTCGGTTATCTTTGAATTCTCCTAGCGCCCAGTGGAATTTTTTGTCTTCTCCTGCGATGGCAAAACCTTGCAGACATCCATATCGGCTACGTATTTCTAAACCGGAACCTGTATTTTTGAATGTAATTATGACTTTGTCACCATTGATTTCCATACGTTCAAACATGGGGCTTTCACTGACAATATCTGAATACCCGTACTCGTAATGTAACGCTTGTAATGCAGCTCTCATTCCTACCCTTTGTTTGTTGCGGGGATGAAGATCATAGGGGTCTCCCAAGTCGCTGGTTACGATGAGATGGGTTCCGGGAACTGCCAGAACTTTACTTTGAGCATCTCGCATTTCCGCCCAAAGAGGTTTCTTGTTAATAGAATCGAAGTTGGGAAGTTGGATGATATAAAACGGTAATTCTGAATTCCAGCGGTTACGCCAATCTCCAATCATACATGTGAGCCAATCGGTATAAGGTTCTGCATTTCCTACATTATTCTCTCCCTGATACCAGAGAACTCCCTTAATAGAGAAGGATAGCAGCGGATGGATCATTGCATTGTATACCAATGATGGATAATCATTACGCTTTGCTTCCTTATTTTTTCGTGTAAGGTATTCTGTAGGGGGAAATAGTTTCTCATTTTTGTTATATCGGTCGAGTCGTTTTTGCGGCAGTGTATTGGCAGCTTCCAGGCTTGTCCAGGTTTCCACGATTGTACCGCCCCATGATGAATTTATAATACCAATAGGTACGTTTGTTTCCTCATAAACCTTTTTAGCGAAGAAATAAGCAACTCCAGAGAAATGGCCTACGGTTTCAGGTGAACATACGAGCCATGTTGCGCTGATTGTATCTTTAGGGGATAATTCCATGCGGCGAGGTATGTTTAAAGTTCGGATTTGCGGATAATTGGCATTCTTTTTCTCCACTTCCGCATTAGTGACATTATTTACTACCCATTGCATGTTAGACTGTCCGCTACATAACCATACATCTCCGATAAGAATATCCTTGATGCTTATTTGGTTTTCTTTTCCGATGATTTGCAGTTGGTAGGAACCGCCAGCTTCCAGAGCTTTCAAATTCACTTCCCAGTATCCCTTGCCATCGGCTTTTACTGTTTGTTTTTGCTCTGCAAATAAGATTTGTATTTTCTCTTTTGGATTAGCCTGCCCCCATATACGAATAGGTTGGTTCCTTTGTAGCACCATTCCATCAGAATAGATGGCTGGTAATGTTACTTT
The DNA here is from genome assembly GCF_020091405.1 of Bacteroides cellulosilyticus. Classification (NCBI taxonomy): domain Bacteria; kingdom Pseudomonadati; phylum Bacteroidota; class Bacteroidia; order Bacteroidales; family Bacteroidaceae; genus Bacteroides; species Bacteroides cellulosilyticus. The sequence goes on along the minus strand of NZ_CP081903.1, from coordinate 6,079,911 downwards.
AGCTTGCACGCTTAAAGAAACAAATAGAAAAATGAGTAATAAATGTTTCATAGTGAATTGTTTTTGTGCGAAAATAAGTGAATACTATAACATATGCAATAGGCATACAGATAAAATTATCGGAAACGATTTCGTATTTCATATATTAGATAAATATTTTATATATAGCTTTTTAACCTAAAATTGGATTTGCAAACGTTCCCGATGATTTCATACATAAACAACAAACCGGACTTAAGTAAATGTCTATATTTGTGACGTATTATTTAATTTAATATTAATCAAAATATCACTTAAAACCAATAAAATTGATTTATGAGAAGATTTTGTCTGACACTTACATTTCTGAGTGCATTCCTGAGTTTTAGTATAGCCCAGAAACAATATCAGTTAAAGTCACCGAACGGGAAGCTTGAATTAAGTATCGAAGCCGGTGATAAAATTTGTTATTCCTTAAAACATGAAAATACTGCGATTATTGTCTCTTCGCCTATTTCTATGTCATTAAGCAATAATAAAATATTAGGCGTGAAGTCTAAAGTCAAGAATATGCGTAGGCGTGTGATTGATGAGAACATCACTACTGCCATCTACAAACGGAGTGAGATAAAAAATCGTTGTAATGAGTTGTCTTTTACTTTCAAGGACGGATTCCAATTAGAATTCAGAGCTTATGACGAAGGAGTTGCATATCGCTTCATCGTTACGGAGAATAAACCTTTTAATGTAATAGCTGAAGAAGCTACATTTAATTTTGACGATGATTATATGACGTATATTCCCTATGTGAGAGGAGGAAAGAATAAAAAGGTGGAAGACCAGTTCTTCAATTCTTTTGAGAATGTCTATACACATGTCAATCTAAGTGAAATGGGTACTAATCAATTGGCTTTTACTCCGGTTGTTGTGGAATTGAAAGATGGAAAGAAGCTTTGTATTGCAGAAGCAGATGTGGAGAGTTATCCCGGCATGTTTGTTCGCAATGCGAATCAGTCTAATTCTTTGAAAGGTGTTTTTGCTCCGTATCCGAAAGAAACGGTACAAGGTGGGCACAACAAATTACAAAAGCTGGTTACTGCAAGAGAAGATTATATTGCGAAGTGTTCCGGCAGACGAAGTTTTCCCTGGCGCATTGCTATTGTATCTTCTGATGATAAAGAACTCCTTGATAATGATATGGTTTATAAACTGGCAGCTCCTTCTCGCTTGGAGGATACTTCATGGATTAAGCCTGGAAAGGTGGCTTGGGAATGGTGGAACAGTTGCGGGTTGTCCGGCGTGGATTTCAAAGCTGGTGTGAATAATGTTACCTATAAAGCATATATTGATTTTGCTTCTAAGCATGGTATTGAGTATGTGATTTTGGATGAGGGCTGGGCCGTAGGCCTAAAAGCTGATTTATTTCAGGTTGTGCCGGAAATAGATTTGAAAGAGTTGGTTGCTTATGCTGATTCTAAACATGTAGGGCTGATCTTGTGGGCCGGTTATTATGCTTTTGAACGTGATTTGGAAAGAATCTGCAAGCATTATTCAGAATTGGGTATTAAGGGATTCAAGGTAGACTTCATGGACCGTGACGATCAAGCAATGGTTGATTTTCACTATCGTGGGGCTGAGATAGCTGCAAAATACCATTTAATGTTAGATTATCATGGTACTTATAAGCCGACAGGAATGAATCGTACTTATCCAAATGTAGTTAATTTTGAAGGCGTGCATGGCTTGGAACAGTTGAAATTTTCTGGCAGTGAGAATGTGGATCAGGTTACCTATGATGTGACTATGCCTTTCATTCGTATGATAGCAGGACCTGTAGATTATACCCAGGGCGCAATGAAAAATGGCAATAAACGTAATTTTCGCGCTATTAATGAAGAACCTATGAGTATGGGAACTCGTTGCCGCCAGCTGGCTGAATATGTAATATTCGAAGCTCCGTTATCCATGTTGTGTGATAGCCCTGTTCTCTATGAACGTGAATCTGAGTGTACCTCTTATATTTCAGATATTCCGACAGTGTGGGATGAAACAAAAGCCTTGAATGGAAAAATAGGAGAATATATCTCAATGGCCCGTCGTAAAGGAGATGTTTGGTATGTGGGAGCGTTGACCAATTGGAAAAAGCGTACAATGGAATTTGATTTGTCATTTCTGGGCGGAGGTGAATGGACAATTGAACTTTATAAAGATGGTATAAATGCAGATAAGATAGCTTCTGATTATCGGAAGTCTGTTATCTTTGTTCCCCAAAATCGTAAACTAACGGTGAATTTGGCAGAAGGTGGAGGATGTGCAATGAAAATTTATAAAAAGTAATAGAGAAATACTTATGAAGAAGAAATTTTTAGGTTGGATTTTATTTCTGATAACTATCTGTAATGGCCAGTACGTTGGTGCTCAGGAGTTGCTGACGAATGTATATGGCAGACAATACACTTTCTTGAATGGAAAGTGGAATGCTATTATTGATCCTTATCAGCAAGGTCGGCGAACCTCTATCTATAAGAACAGACCTTTAAGAAATAAAGCTGACTTTAAAGAGTATGAGTTCGAAGGAGGGCTACGTTTGAATGTACCTTCTGACTGGAATTCGCAGCTTCCAGAGCTTAAATATTATGAAGGTACGGTGTGGTATGCCCGTAAATTTGAGGTGAGTAAAAATCAGGATGAGAACCTGTTTCTCCACTTCGGAGCTGTGAGTTACCGTTGCCGGGTCTATCTGAATGGAAAAGAGATAGGTGCTCATGAAGGTGGATTTACGCCATTTCAGTTCAATATCACTGATTTGGTAAAAGCAGGAGAAAACTTTCTGGCTGTGGAAGTGAATAATACCCGGACGGTAGATGCAATTCCTGCGCTGTCATTTGACTGGTGGAATTATGGCGGCATAACGCGTGATGTGATGTTGGTACGTACTCCTAAAGTATATATCAGCAATTACTTTATACAACTGGATAAATACAAGCCGGATTATATTCATGCAACCTTGCAACTGTCAGAGCAGAAAGCGGGTCAGAAAGTGAGAATTGAAATTCCTGAACTGAAAATCGCATCTGAAGTACAGACTGACGGACAAGGAATGGCGAAAACATCTTTCCGTGCTAAGAAACTGGAACGTTGGTCGCCCCAAAACCCTAAACTTTACCAGGTCACAGTTTCTTCTGCAACGGATCATGTGAAAGAGAATATAGGTTTTCGTAATCTTAGTGTGAAAGGGACGAGGATTTATCTGAATGACACTCCGATCTTTATGAAAGGAATCAGTTTCCATGAAGAGATAGCTCAACGCCAGGGAAGAGCATTTTCAGAGCAGGATGCTGTAGCATTACTTTCTGAAGCAAAGGAATTAGGTGCCAATTTAGTACGTCTGGCGCATTATCCGCAGAATGAATATATCGTTCGTCTGGCTGAAAAGATGGGTATTATGTTATGGGAAGAAATTCCTATCTGGCAAGGAATTGATTTTAAAAATGCCGGGACGCGTATGAAGGCGCAAAGAATGTATACGGAAATGGTTATGCGTGACAGGAATAGGTGTGCCTTGACCTTTTGGGGAGTTGCCAATGAAACGGCCCCTTCCGAAGCCCGCAATGCTTTTCTGAAGAGCCTTGTCGAGCACTGTCACGAGATGGACACTACCCGTCTGATAACAGCAGCTTTTGACTTACCGAAACTAAATCCTGAAACGAAGGCTTTTGAAATGAACGATTCTTTTATCGAAGAGTTGGATGTAGTATCGATTAATAAATATATGGGGTGGTATCATGCCTGGCCGTCAGATCCTTCGGAAGTGTGTTGGAATGTGGCTCCTGGTAAACCGTTGATTTTTTCTGAATTTGGTGGTGAAGCCCTTTACGGGCAATCGGGAGATTCTACGGTAACCAGTTCATGGAGCGAAGAATATCAGGAAAAGCTGTTTAGAGATAATCTGGAGATGTTCAACAATGTGAAAAATTTGGCCGGTATCTCTCCTTGGATACTATTTGATTTCCGTTCTCCGTATCGTTTTCATCCTACGAATCAGGAAGGTTGGAATCGGAAAGGGCTTATTTCTGATCAGGGATTTAGGAAAAAGGCTTGGTATGTGATGAAAGAGTTCTATAATAATAAGTGATGATATGAAAAAGAATAGTCTTTTATGTGCAATAATTTGGGGTATCATGGCAACTTCCTTGCCCGCCCAGACAGGGAATAAGGATTATACTCATCAGGTAGATTCTGTACTGAAGCTTATGACTGTGGAAGAAAAAGTAGGACAAATGATTCAGTATTCCAATAATAAGCTTCTGACTGGTCCTTCCCTTGACAGTCGTAATCATACGGAAGAAATCAAACGTGGTGAGGTAGGTTCTATTTTCAATATATTGACTGTAGAGCGTGCAAGGCAATATCAGGATTTGGCTATGCAGTCCCGTTTGAGAATCCCATTAATTTTTGGTTTGGATGTTGTACATGGGATGAGGACCATTTTCCCGATACCGATGGCTGAGGCTGCCAGTTTTAATCTAGAGCTGATAAAAAAAACGGCAAGTGTGGCAGCAGCTGAGACTTCTGCCCATGGAATTCACTGGACGTTTGCTCCAATGGTCGATATTTCTAGGGATGCCCGTTGGGGGCGCTCGATGGAAGGAGCTGGGGAAGACCCTTGGTATGGTAGCCAGGTAGCAAAGGCTCGTGTAGAAGGTTTTCAGGGTACTGATTATAATGATAGAAACACAGTTCTTGCTTGTGCGAAGCATTTTGCTGCTTATGGAGCAGCGGTAGCAGGTAAGGATTATGCTGAAGCTGATATCTCGGAACATACACTTCTACAAGTATATTTACCACCATTCCGGGCTGCGGTAGAAGCCGGAGTAGGTACTTTCATGAATGCTTTTAATGAAATAAACGGTATTCCGGCAACTGCCCATAAGCCTCTTTTAAGAGATGTTCTGAAAGGAGAATGGGGATTCAAAGGCTTTGTAGTCAGTGATTGGGGCTCTGTTGGTGAGATTGCCAAGCATCGGATGGCAAAAGATAATGAGGACGCCGGTCGGTTGGCCGCTATTGCAGGCTGTGACATGGATATGCATTCTATGACTTATGCCAGACATTTGGTCAATTTGGTAAAACAGGGAGCTGTAGACATTACCTTGATTGATGATGCTGTAAAGCGGATTTTGACAGTGAAATTTGAATTAGGCTTGTTTGATGATCCTTATCGTTATAACTATCGTGAAAAGGAAATCGGAAACAAGAAAGTAAATGCTGCTCACAGGAAAGTGGCTCGTGAAGCTGGGGCTGGTTCAGTCGTCCTTCTGAAAAACCAAAATGTTTTGCCTGTTACATCCACTGCTGGTAAAATAGCTGTAGTCGGCCCTTTGAATAAAGCCAAAAAAGATATGATGGGAAATTGGTCCGCCATTGGAAAGGCTGAAGAAGTAATTTCTGTTTTTGATGGTCTGAAAGCGGCCTTACCAAAAGCTAAAATTACCTATATTGAAGGTTATGATTTGGAAACGAATGAATTGAAACCATTACCGGATTTTTCTGAGTATGACGTGATTATTGTATCAGTAGGAGAGCGTGCGATGGAGTCTGGAGAAGCGAAATCGAAAGTGGATATCAACATCAATGCTAATCAGCAGTTGATGGTGAAACAAATAAAAGAGAAGGCAGGGAAACCTGTTATCACTTTAGTTATGGGGGGGCGCCCGTTGATTTTCTCCGATATGGAACCTTATGCCGATGCTATTCTTATGACTTGGTGGCTTGGTACGGAAGCAGGCAATTCTATTGCGGATGTGCTTACTGGTAAATATAATCCGTCTGGTAAGTTGCCAATGACATTTCCCCGTCACGTAGGCCAGTGTCCGCTATATTACAATCATAAAAGTACGGGACGTGCCTGGGTGCCCAACAATCTGTGGGTAAGCGGTTATATGGATGAGAGTGTGAAACCTGCCTATGTGTTCGGATATGGCTTGAGTTATACGACTTTTGAAATTGCGGCTCCTGTGATGTCGAAAAAAGAATATAAAGCAGGAGAGCCGGTAGTGCTGACTACCTCTGTTACGAATACGGGGCAATATACGGGCAAAGAAACCGTTCAACTCTATTTGCAGGACGTGGTCAGTTCTGTGACCCGTCCGGTTATTGAGTTATGTGGAATCCGGCAGGTAGAATTGGCACCTGGAGAAACCCGAAAGATTGAATTTACCTTGTCTGAACAAGAACTAGGTTTCTTTAATTCAGATAAACAGTTTGTCACAGAGCCGGGTGACTTTAAACTCTTTGTCGGAAGCAGTTCGGATAATTTAAAAGCAACGGAATTTGAACTTATAAAAAAATAAATGGAATCACATGTAGTACGTCCTATTTTTATCCTATTGCTTTTGGGGTTTACTTTGGGACTAAAAGCGGATGATTTATCCGTTATCAGGCAGAAGTATATAGAGAGTATATTATATAAGAATAAATCAGAGCAGCAATTGATACGACTGATGTGTCAGAGATCCCATGAGAAAGTAGTCGGTGACCAGATGGTTGTAGAATTAATGGAACGTTGCCCGATAGAAGTTGGGCACGTTCGTCAATTATTATCTGATTTAAGTGAACAAGGTAGTTGGAGTGGGCTCGATTTCACTAATAGTAAGGCTGCCAGTTGGCTTCCGCGGATTCATGCGGCCCGTGTGCTTGAGTTGGCTAAAGTTTATGCTAATTCGGAACATACCTTTTATAAATCAGCTGAGATTGCAGAGGCCATTCATAAGGCTATGGGGTATTGGTTCCGGATGAAGCCGGTAGCTGCCAATTGGTGGTATAATGAAATAGGTATACCTAAAGTCTTGGGAGCTGCATTTGTTTTATTTGAAGACCAGTTGTCGATGGAAGAGAAGAAGTATGCTATTGAGGTGATGAACCAAGCAAAGATAGGGATGACGGCCCAGAATAGAGTTTGGCTAGCTGGCAATGTGTTGGTGAAAGGACTATTGCTAAATGACATTCAACTGGTACGGGAAGCAAGGAATGCCATGAATGATGAGATAAAAATGGCTTATGGCAAAGCAGAAGGGATCAAGGTTGATTATAGTTTTCATCAACACGGACCTCAACAGCAGGTCGGGAATTATGGTGCAGCTTATTTGGCTACTATGAGTTTTTGGGCATATATTCTTGACGGCACTTCATTGGCGTTGGATCAGGAGCGTTTTAAGCTTATCACTAACTATACGAATGAAGGTGTGCGGAGAATCTTGTGGAAAAACAAGATGGATGTAAATAATCTTGGAAGGCAACTTTATAGGCAGGCACAGTGGAATAAGGCTTTTTCGAGCTTATTCTCAGCTAATGCATTGGCGCAAGTGAATAGTAAAGACCGTAATGTATACCAGATGTTGATTGATGAAAATCTTGGGAATACATCAACTGCGTTGTTGGGACAATACCATTTCTGGAAATCTGATATGACAATCCATCGTCGTCCCACTTGGATGGCATCTGTAAGAATGGCATCGGACAGGGTGATCGGTACAGAGTCGGGTACGGATAACGTAAAAGGTTATTATTTGGCAGACGGTGCTCTCTACACGTATGTGGATGGTGATGAATATACGGATATATTTCCTTGTTGGGATTGGCGTAAAGTGCCTGGTGTGACTTGCTATCAGGAAGATAAGGCTGTCCATGTAATGGGATGGCTTGAAAAGCAAAATAAAGGCTCATTTGTGGGAAATGTGAATGATGGCACTATTGGCCTTACTTCGATGGATTTGGTAAGGGATGGGCTTTATGCTAGAAAGACGTGGATTTTTACACCAGATTATGTCTTATGTTTGGGAGCGGGTATTCGTTCTGATAGCAGTTATCAGGTGAATACTTCTGTGGAGCAGGCTGTACTAAGAGATAATTTATTGTATTGGAATAAAGGAAAGTGGGAAGCTGTGAAAGATTTGAAAATTTCCTGTGGGGATTCCCAGCGCTTTTTTCACCATCAGACCGGATACATCTTGTTGGAAGGCGAGGGGCGTATTTTCTCTGAACAGCGTACAAATTCTTGGAATGATATCATGAAGATATATCCTAAAAGCGAGTTGCAGACGAAAGATGTGTTTACTATTTATATGAATCATGGAATTCTTCCAAAAAATGACTCATATCAATACGTGATATTGCCGGCTACCACTCCTAAGGAAGTACAACACTTTGACTTATCTTCATTTAAAATAATTAGTAATACCAGTCAATGTCAGGCAGTCCAACTGAATAAAGAGACATATTTACTTGCATTGTATGAAGCTGGAAGTGTTTCCTTATCCGGTAAACTAAAGTTTGAAAGCAATAAAAAAGGGCTTTTTATTCTGCGTACTTATAAGAAAAAGTGGAAAGTGTATGCTTCAGATCCAACTCAGACAGAAACATTCATGGAAGTGGTCCTTAATGGAAATAAAAGAGAAATCAAATTGCCCGAAGGCGAATATAAAGGAACTGTTGCCATGTTCTCTGAATAACTTGTGGAACAAAATCATAGTTATGAAGAAAATATTGATGAGATGGAGATGACGTGAAAATAAAATTAATGAAAATGTAGAATAGAAAAAGGTTGCAGTGACAAAACATTGCAACCTTTTTCTTTCTATTTAGCAAACATTTACAGCGGAATATATTCCACGAATGCTTCCATTGCCTCGTAAGATGCCAAACCGAGATTGTCATACAATGCGGCGGTACCACGATTACGGTCTTCACTACGTTGCCAGAACAAACGTTCGTCGTTGCCCAGGAATGGTGCACTTTCCATCTGAGACTGGTGTTTCAGGATTGAATTACGTTTTGCACGCAGTTCTTCCGGACTGATAGGTACTGCCATTTCAATGTTTTCAATTTCCCACTCGGCCCACGCACCACGATACATCCAAATACGGCAATCTTTCAACCATTTTGCACCTTCTTCTTTTTCCAGATCGATAGCAGCAAATACGGCATCTGTGCAGACACGGTGTGTGCCATGCGGATCGGCGAGGTCACCGGCAACGAATATCTGATGAGGTTTCACTTCACGCAGCAGATTACGTACAATTTCCACATCAGCTTCGGTCAACGGACCTTTCTGTATTCTGCCAGTTTCGTAGAACGGCAGGTCAAGGAAGTGGCAATGATCCAGAGGTATATTATTGTACGTACAAGCGGTGCGCGCTTCACCACGACGTATCAAACCCTTAATTGTGAGGATGTCCCGTGTATCGATGTCACCGTCTTTCTTCTCTTTCAGGAATTTACGGATTTCTGCATATTTATCAACAACTACCTTGTCTTCGCTATTATTGAAGATCTGGTTGAAACCATTGATGAAATGCAGGAAGCGGATTACTTCTTCGTCACCTACGGCAATGTTACCGGAAGTTTCGTAAGCCACGTGTACGTCATGCTTTTGTTCTACCAAGCGGCGGATTGTACCACCCATGGAGATTACGTCATCATCGGGATGCGGAGAGAATACAACGATACGTTTCGGATACGGTTTCGCACGTTCGGGACGATAGGTATCGTCCGCATTCGGTTTACCACCCGGCCATCCGGTGATGGTATGTTGCAGATCGTTGAAGATCTTGATATTCACATTATATGCCGAACCAAACAGAGCCAGCAGTTCGCTCAAACCATTTTCATTGTAATCCTTGTTTGTCAGTTTCAGGATCGGCTTGCCTGTCAGTTGGCACAACCAGACGATGGCGCTACGAATCAGTTTGTCGTTCCATTCGCAGGAAGTCACTAGCCATGGACGGTGGATACGTGTCAGGTTACCGGCAGCAGAAAGGTCGATAACTACATGAGCATTGTTGTGAGTTTGCAGGAAAGATGCCGGAATGGTATCTGTTACAGTACCTTCTACGCACTCTTTTACCATTTTGGCTTTGTCTTCACCCCATGCCATCAGATAGATTTTCTTGGCAGCCAGGATGGTAGAAACACCCATTGTTATGGAGCTGATCGGAGTGCTTTCGATGCTACCGAACATTTTGGATGCTTCATTGCGTGAATCGTTGTCCAGTAAAATCAAACGGGTGGTGGAGTTCAGGCGAGAACCCGGTTCGTTGAAACCAATGTTACCTACGCGCCCGATACCCAGTAATACGGCATCCAATCCGCCGAAACTTTCGATGCGTTGCTCGTACAGGCGGCAATATTCAAAGATGGTATCTTTAGGAATTGTACCGTCCGGGCTAAAGATATTCTGCTTGTCAACGTCCACATGATCAAGGAACATTTCCTTCAAGGCATTCAGGTTGCTGTTGATGGCATCTGATGTAAGAGGATAATATTCGTAAAGGTTGAATATGATAACGTTGCGGAAACTCAAACCTTCCTCTTTATGTATACGGATAAGGGCTGAGTATACGTTGCGGGGAGAATTACCGCCCGGTAATGCCAATACGCAGAAACGTCCGGCTTTCTGTTTATCACGAATAAGTTGAGCTATTTCGTAGGCAACGTGGTTGGCGCCTTCCTCTGCCGATTCGTAGATGTCGGTTGGGATTTTTTCCAGTCGGGTCAATACCGACCTTTCAAATGCATTCTCAGGCCTATAATACCTGGGGGAGACTCTGTTGAGAGTGATTTGAGAACTAAGATTGGTTTTCATAACTTAATTGGTATTAATAAATTGATTAAAGCTTGTCGCTTCTAAGATTTAACAAATATACAAAAAACAATGTTCACTAATTCTAGTGTTGGGGTTGTTTTTCGGAACAAGGTGTTTTCTTCTGACACTGTTTCGGGATACAAATGTAGCCACTTTTTGGTAACTATGCACTCACTTCTTTTAGGTATTTTCATTAAAAAGACTAAAATGGAATCTTTTTGTACAAAAACATCACCTGTTCAAGGGGGGGATGGGTACGCGGACGACACGGATTAGGCGGACGAACGCAGATAAAGAAGAATTGCACAATAATATTAATGAATTAAAAATCCGCGTTCGTCCGCCCAATCCGTGTCGTCCGCGTACCTGTCTTTAGGAAAATCGGTTTCATTAACCCTAATTGATATAAAATGTAGTGGTTACTGTATTTCCTGCTTCGTCTACCGCTGTTAGTGAATGTTTTCCGGGCGTGGGTTGTAGTGAGATCTTATGAAAGTCCTGTGTCTGGGTAAGATAAGTGTTATCAAGGTGCCAGAAGATGGTGGTACTCGGATTGCCGTGGGCCAGTTCGGCGGTTAGAAAGCCCGGACTTCCATCCATTTGTTTAGGTAACACAATATGGGCATTCATAGATGGATAGATGAATTGCATGGGTTGCAATGCATCCTCTCCGCAGCCCGGTTTGAAGGGAGGGAGCGGATTGTATTCCGGATGATGCTGTTTGTAATACCATTCCCATACAGGTGGCAAAGTGAACCAGGACTTCTGGATAGTTGGTTCCAAATTTGCGCAATTTTCGTAGATACGGTGAGTTTCATCGGCTGAAAGGGTGATAAGGTGATGATAAGGGCAAGCTTCCGTCTTTAGTCCGGCAGGAAGAATCAGTAAAGTATCTGTTTCTTCGCAAAACCTACCCTTCAAGTGTCCGGATTTCCGGCATATCTCAGCCTTGACAAAGACATCTCCCGGACGCCTGAACCATCGTGTCGGAGGTAGCAGACTAAATACATCAAACAAAACCGGACCGGCTGTCCGTGCTCCTACAAGACCAGGTTTACCTTCTCCTGTAGCATTTCCTACCCATACACCTACGGCATAGTGAGGAGTGACTCCTACGGCCCAGGCATCGCGGAATCCGTGGCTTGTTCCGGTCTTCCAGGCAATGGGGTGCATGGAGGGGATTGATTTCCAGTCTATTTCTTCGGGACGATTCACCTCGGTTAGCGCATTGAAGGTTTGCCATACGGCTCCCGGTTGGAAAGTATCCGTCGATTTTTCCGAAGCGAAGACTTCTGATTCTCCTGATCCTTCAGCGTCCGCAAGCAGCAAACTACATTCTGTTTGTGGAAGCTGCAATAAACTCCGCCCCATGTAAGCATACGCATTTGTCACATCCCACAGGGTAGCTTCCGCTCCGCCCAGAATGAGTGATAAACCATAATGGGAAGCCGGGCGGTTGATTGTTTTTAAGCCTATTTGCCTCAGGAAAGTATGAAACTTGGGAACACCATATCTTTGTAGCATCGTCACTGCCGGAATATTCAATGAACGTGCAAGCGCTTCCGAAGCAGGAACGGCACCTTCGAATTGCAAACTGAAGTTTTGAGGTGTAAAACCATTAATATTAACCGGTATATCGGGCAGTAGCGTATGAGGTAGCAGACTGCCTTCCTGCAACATGGCGTAATATAAAAATGGTTTCAGAATACTTCCCGTGCTTCTGGGTGCCTGAATAACATCTACTTGGTTACCGGCTTGCTTCCGTTCGAAATTGACATTGCCGCAATAAGCCACAACCTGATTGGTTCGGATATCAATCACCAGAATTGCCAGGTTGCGTATATCACTCCGGTTAAATTCATTGCTCCAACGTTTGGCTGCGTTCTCTATTTGGGTTTGAATACCCCTGTCGATGGTTGATACGGAATATTTCCCGTTTCGTTCCTGATAGAAGCGACTGACTAGATGGGGAGCGGTTTGGGGGAGTGGATGAGGTTCGTCGGGGAGTGGTTCGCTGATAGCCAGTTCGTAAGTGGAGCTGTCTATAATCTCTCGTGCATATAGTTGTTTTAGCAGACGGTTTCTTTTATTGAGTAATAATTGCCGTGATTTGGAGAGATGAATCATAGCGGGCGCGTTTGGAAGTACTGCCAGCATGGCTGCTTCTGCCCAGGACAGTTCTTCGGCGGGATGTCCGAAATATCGCCAGGCAGCGGCATCGAGCCCTACTACGTTTCCTCCGAAAGGAGCGTGTGAAATGTACATGGACAGGATTTTCTCTTTTGAAGCGCGAAACTCAAGTCGGGTGGCCAGGATCATTTCTATGAACTTTTCTCCAAAAGTACGCGATTCGTTTCTTGCCAGACGGATCGTTTGCATGGTGAGGGTACTTCCTCCACTTACAATGCGCTTATTCTTTAGGTTTTGGTAGGCGGCTCTGCCAATGGAGACAGGATTGACTCCCCAATGGTGATAGAAATGCCTGTCTTCGAAAGTGATGAGGCATTGCTTTATTTTCTCCGGAGTAGTGGTCCGGGGTGGAAAGCGCCATTGGCCGTCGGATGCAATGCGTGCGCCCAGTAATTCACCGTTCCGGTCAGTGACGACGGTGGAGTAGGGCACATGGAAAAGTTGCCGGGGGAGGCAAAAGATATAGGCTATCACCAGAATTGTAATAAGTATGAGTATTACTTTTCTGGTGATAGACAGTTGTTTGAAGTACTTTATAATCTTAGTCCCCATGAAATGAACTTAACGGCTGACAGTCGTTCTTCCCGCCTTGGTTCGTGCCTGTGCCGAACCGTCATACATGGCTTCGCACTGGATAGCCGGCAGAATGAAATTACCTGCATATGTAGCTTGCAGTCTTATGGTGAACTTTTTCAGTTCGCTGCGACGCAAGTCGAAGTAAGTCAGCACGCGGTCGTCACGAATATCCTGGTAGGTATACTCACGGGTAGGCGTCGCTTCCGGAGTCATTAACCGGTCATTGTAAATTTCCCAACCTGACGGCAGGATATGTGTCAATGCTAAATTGCTGTAAGCAGTGGTTCCACTGATATTACCTACAGTGATGACTGCCATAAAGTCTGTTCCTTGCTTGATATCATCTATGGATATTGTCGCTCCGTTCATATCCGTATATTTTACGTCCAGGCGGAGGTTATTGGATATTGCGGGTAACGTATCATTAAGTAATTGCGTGCGTGTAATGAGATCCACACTTAATGCACCTTTACCTTCATTCTTTACTATAATATTACCCGAAGCCGGTGAAGTGGACAGTTCCTTTGTAAATACAGCCTTGGCTGATTTCACTACGGGTTGCTGCTTTCCGTTCCAGGTCCAGGTGAAATCCAAAGTACCTGAAAGCTTCTCAGCCAGGCGTCCCATCGCCATCAATGAGAAAGCTGTGGACTGTGTACTGAACCAATTCTCTTCGGCCAGATTCTTGGATACCTTTTTCGCCTGTTGCAATGCCGCCTGGTCGCGGTTCATCAGGAGTAAAGTTTCCAATATCATAGCTTCGTCACGATCATACGAACCATAGATGTAGTTCTGTGAGGAATAAGGGGCAACGGTGGTTTCTGCCTTAAATACCAGTTCCTCAGCCGGTTTCATCTTACCTGTCAGGGCATAAGCGGCTGCCAGTCTCCATTTGGCTTGTAGAGGCAGGTTAGCTTGTTCTTTCATCCGGTTCATGGCACCCTGCTCAGGTGCACCGGCTAATGCCAGTGTGTACAATCTGTATGCTTGTTGCACTCCCGTTTGCCAGTAACCCCAACTGTCATCCTGATCCGGCATCCGCCAGTTCTGGGCAGCAGCACGTTGGAAGCGTTTCCACTTATTCAGTACATTCGAGTTGACAGCGTAGCCTTTCTCCTGCGCCAATACAAGGAACATGCCCGCATAAGAAGTAATCCACTCATCAGCACTGGCATTTCCCGGCCAGTAAACAAAACCGCCGTTCGGAAGCTGGCGTGCGTAGAGTTGCCGTATCGCTTCCTGTACGTTGGCCTTAATCTTTTGAGTTTCTTCCTCATCCACTGCTTTAAACTGGCTGACGAACAATAGCGGCAGAGCTTTGGAAGTCAGCTGTTCCGTGCAATGATGCTGATAATTATACAGGTAGTCGAACCTGCGGCTGATATCTACCGAAGGAATACGTGAGACTTCCAGCAGCATACGGCTATTTGCTGGAGTAGCACCATTCAATGAATAAGGAAGTGTTACACTTTCTCCTTTTTCCACCCATTGGCTGTTACGGAAGGTCACTGCCGGATTCGGGTTTCGGACTTCGATTTCAATGGTCTCTTTCGCCTGCTGACTGCCACCGCTGGCAGTGATATGTATCGTTGCTTTTCCTGTTTTATTTTCGGTCTTTATTTTAAAGTAAACGAGTTGGTCACCTGGTTGACTGAAAGTAATGGATTGTTTATTGGGATCGAGCACTTGTACACCTCCACCTGAAGCTTGGATGGATACCGATACATTCTTCACTTCCTTCTCCATGGCAAAGACATTTACCGGGACAGTAATCTCTTCTTGTGTGTTCAGCACACGGGGCAGTGTTGACAACAACATCAATGGTGTCCGCACGAAAGAAGTCTTTTCCACTTTTCCATAAGCTCCGTCTTGCCCCGCTACCACCATCGTACGTACAGAACCTACGTACATCGGTAGTTTCAGCGTGTGCGTCTTCTGTTTTCCTTTATCCAGATAGAACGGACCGATAAATTTCACTACCGGCTTGAAGCGGTTCGCTTTTGCATCGGACGGTTTCAATGTCTCGTCGCCACCCGTACTGAACAATGAGCTGTAGCGTCCGGCAGATGCTCCGAGTACATCGTCATACATATCCCAGGTGCGGATGCCCAATGCTTCGCGGGCATAGAATTCATTCCACGGATCGGGAGTCTTGAAATTAGTCAGGTCGAGTAATCCGTCATCTACAATGGCCAATGTGTATGTCATCTGCTTGCCGTTCTTTTCGCTGACGGTAACGGTGAAGTCCGTTTCCGGCCGCAGCACTTCCGGCATTTTAATTTGCGGTTGCAGTATAGTTTGTTTATTAGTCACCAATACCGGAACCACACCGTACATACGTATCGGCAAATCGTTCACCGTCTGTGCATGAGGTTGCAACAGGCTGATGTGCAGGTAAACGTTCGGAGCCATTTCCGGAGTCACTTTGAAAGAATACTTTGTATCTCCATTGTTGGAAACTTCAATCCATTCACGTTGCAGAACGGTTGAACCGTTTTCCAGGGCTACCAGTGCACGTCCTCCCGCAGCGGCAGGAATGATGGCTGTTGCTGTTTCACCTATTTCATACGAGTCTTTATCCAGAGAGAAAGCGAGCATTTTAATGCCGCTGGGGTCCGTCTTGCTTGAACGTCCGCGCCAATCCGGCCAGTCTATATAAACAGTTCCGCCGGTGGCATGCCCACTTTCCTTATCTTTCACATAAACCAGGTAACGTCCCCAGTCCGGATAGTTTACCCGGAATTTAAAGGTTGCCTTTCCGCCTGTAGTCTGTATATTGCCACTGGCTACGGGAGTGATGGAACTACTGTTGACATAAGTTCCGAATGATTCGTCCCGGTTCTCCCACCACCAGCTCCAGGAGATACGGTAAATCTTATATTCCAGATTGGAGCGGTTCACTAATTGTCCTTCCGCATTTACGGTGACAATGTCGAATACATGATCCCGGTCGGTCTCGATGTATTTTCCTTTCGGCTGGTTCAGATTAATGCCTACATAAGATGAGAATGGAGAGAATGGAATGCTTTGCGTGTAAATACTGGCGTCTCCTCCCGGTTCGAATACACGGCTGGTTAAGGTTGCATTCAGCATTCCCGGAGCATTGGTGGCAGCCGGGAGTTTCAACATAAAGTTAGCTTTTCCTTCCGCATCCAGTGTTCCGTCGAATACATCGTTTTTTACAGTTGTAAATTCGGTAGCCGGATTATTGAATATGTATTGCCCGTAGTTCTTGAATTGCGTATTTACTTTTGACAGGGACATTTCCACTTTGGTTTTCAACCGTGAAGCGGTGGCGCCTGTCAGCCATGTGGAAGTAAGCATTACCGGCATTTCTTTGGTAGAAGCCTGGATTACTTTCTCCGGTAGTTTCAGA
Organism: Bacteroides cellulosilyticus; assembly: GCF_020091405.1. Taxonomy (NCBI): domain Bacteria; kingdom Pseudomonadati; phylum Bacteroidota; class Bacteroidia; order Bacteroidales; family Bacteroidaceae; genus Bacteroides; species Bacteroides cellulosilyticus. The sequence goes on along the minus strand of NZ_CP081903.1, from coordinate 6,063,148 downwards.
TTAATTTTCAGGCGGTTTGGTTTCACAGTTTCTATGCGAAGGCTTTTGTGGAAAGCGGTTCCGCCTACTTTGACGTAAGCGTTCCATAATCCCGTTGGGTCTTCCGGACGTGTCGGCAGGTCAAATGTGTAGAAACCGTTTACACCTTGCGTGGAAATCATTTTGGTATAGAATTGTCCTCTCGGATTATACAATTCCAATGCTACAGGGTGTTTATCCGGAATTCTTTTTTCACGGTCTTCCATAATAAAGCTTACATGCAGCGTATCTCCCGGTCGCCATACCCCTCTTTCGCCATAGACGAACCCTTTCAATCCTTTCTGAATATCTTTTCCGCCTACATCGAACCGGCTGACAGATTGTTCTTCACCATCTGCCACACGAACATAAGCTTTCTGTTTCTCTACTTCGGCCACCACAATGAAAGGAACACCTTTCGGAGTGATTTCCGTAAATCCTTCACTATTGGTTTCACCGGTTCCTATGGCTTGCAACTGGAAGTTATAAACGGTCACTTTCGCTTTCTCCATTGGTTTGGTATCCAAGATGTTGCTTACGGCAATCCACAGCTTGTTCAGTGAATTCCGTTTTACAATCATTCCTACATTGGAGGCAAATACGTTGCACGATGCTGCCCGGTCAGAGTCCATATAGTAGGAGGCATGACAAGGATTATTGCGTTCCCGCCAGTTATACTGGCTCCAGTCCATCTTTACATTACCATTATAGTAGAAATAAGTTTCCGGTGTATCCCATTCAGCTTCATTTTCTTCGAAAGTACTACTTCCGCTGACTTTCGTCAATCCCTCTGAAGCAGTATTGTCTGCAAAGCTCATCTCTTGTTTTTCTGTTCCGCTGCAAGGATAGGCTGAGTATTCTTGCCGGAAAGAAAGTATGACACGGTAGATAGCACCCGGTTCTTGCCGAATCAGTCCGGCAAGGTCTATCGAATAATCTTCCCATCGGTGCACGTCTTTTGTACTGTCCTTGCTCAGCCACAATGTGTTCTGATAAACCAATCGTCCGGAGCGACGCAGTTCACTGGCTGATGAGAGCGTATTGGTCTGCATGAACATCAGTACATTGTTTTCAAAAATACGGATTACACTTAAATCTACCGCATAGAGATTGACTGCCCGGAAAGGGATGATCAAACTTTTGGAGTTGGGCAGGATAGCGGCTGATGTAGACATGCTCACTTGTGGTTTCAGATTCAGTTCGCTGAATGCGATGGAGTGTGATGTTCCGAGTGATTTATCCCGGCTGTTTTTCACTCCTTCGTGTATCTTCAAAGTCAGTTTGCTCAGTTGGTTGGCTTCAAAGTAGACATATACTTTATTATTCTCCACTTGAAATATGGAAGATGCTACTTCGGGGATTTCAATCAATCCGTTCAGGTCTTGTGTAGTAGAAACAGGATCGGAGAATACTATTTCAATTCCATTCTCCGGTTCGTCAATGCGTTTGGCAGAGAGGAAACGGAAATCATTCTTGGCAGGGATCAGTACGTTTTCTGTCAGTTTACGGTCGATTCCTGCAGGACTGCCGTTGGCGGTGATTTCCAGCTGGTAGTCTTCCGCTGCGCGAATGACACCGGCTATTTCAAACTGATAACGCGTCGGATGATCTGTCGGAGTGATACTGACCGGATAGCTTTGCCCGTTTCCGCCTTTGGCAGAGAGCATTTTCTCAACTGCTTCTTTGGGAGTGGCATCACTGAAACGTACTTCACCTTTCAATGTCACCAAGTCGCCATGGCTATCTATGTCGATGGTTGTCAGTGGTTCGATATACAGTGTGAAATTGGGTTCCTGTACTCTGAAAGAGAATTTGAATTCTTTCAGGCGACTGTCCACTTCTACAAACCTGCCTAATTGGAACGTACCTTCATAGAACTCTCCCGGCTTTAAAGTTCCTGGTTCAGGAACGAATTCAATCGTATTGTTGCTGATCCAATACGCTTTACCTTTCAGGGACGGGGAGAAGCTAAACGGATTTTCTTTCAGTTCATTGTTCAAATCTACCATAGGCTGATCTTGCGTCAGTTCTATACGTATGTTCGAAGTTTGCGAGATAACTCCTCCCGTATATGCATTCACAAAAGGTGCATACTCGGCAGAAGGAACAATATCCTTTTTGCTGTTTGCGCAAGAGGAAAAAACTAAGATGGTCAGTAACAGAAAGAATAACCTGTCAGCCATGCGGTGTTTAGCTTTCATTCGTCCCATAGTGCTTTAATTGTTAATTATTAATTCTTAATTTGGAAACATTCAGCATCTTTCCATGCGGGGAATTTTTGTCTGAATTCTCTCAGGACAGAGAGGTCGAGAGTTGCAGTGGCGGTTCCTTCTTCATGGTCGGGTACGCTGGCAAGCAAATCGCCCTTTGGTGAATAAATGACGCTGCCGCCATTATATAGCATTTGATTTCCATCCGTACCGATACGGTTGACACCGCAAACATAACTGATATTTTCGAGTGCACGGGCTTGTAACAGAATGTCCCATACCCGGCGGCGGGGAACAGGCCAGTTGGCAACGTATATCAGAAGGTCATATTCATTATTTACGTTCCGGCTCCATACCGGGAAGCGAAGGTCGTAGCAGACTAACAGCAGTATATTCCACCCCCGGTAGGAGATAACAGACCGCTGGCTACCCGCTGTAAAATGCTCCGTTTCCTGGCCCATACGAAAGAGATGTCGTTTATCGTAGTAATAAGCTTCCCCTTCGGGAGTCAGGAAAAAAGCACGGTTATAATAAGACTTATCAGGACTGGGAACAGCATTTTTATTTGCATCTGCTTTTTCATCACAAGCTATATAACTGCCTGCAATGGCGAATTGGAATTCTGCCGCCCATTGACGCAGGAGGGTAATGGTTTCACCCGATACCGGCTCAGCCAGTCTTCGGCTATCCATACTGAAACCGGTAGAGAAGGTTTCGGGCAAGACAACAATCTCCGCTACTCCACGAAGCTTTATCAGCTTTTCCCGGAGCAAGCGGAGATTTTCTTGTTTATCTTCCCAAACGATGTCTGTCTGTAATAGAGTTACACGCATAATACTTAGTTAAGAAAATGATTATCGGTTTTATACGTTCAATTGTCAGTCAGAAGCGTATCCGGTTCGTGTCTGCTCCGTGTCTGCTCCGTATCATCTCCGTATCAACTCCGTATCTAAGAGTACGGAGATACTACGGAGATGATACGGACCGGATACGGAGATACTACGGAGCAGACACGGAGTTGATACGGAGAAACTACAAGGAAGATACGGAATTAAGAACTTTAAATGTTTCCTAAAGCAAAGTTCTTCGGGTTCTTCCCTTTGAAATCCTTATAATAGAGCTTTACCTCGCGCATATCCTTTTCGATATCTCCCGATGGCATAATCGCCTTTGTCGCAGAAATCGTTTTAGTGGTATAATCCATACCTATCAATACGATAGGCACTTGCGCTTTCAATGCAATAAAATAAAATCCTTTTTTCCAATTAGGATTTGCTTTACGGGTTCCTTCCGGTGTAATGGCGAGTTGGAATTTCTTGCTTTTGGCGAATCTTTCCGTCATCTGGTCTACCAATGATGTTTTGCGTCCCCGATCTACCGGTATGCCACCTACGGCTTTGAAAATTAATCCCAGCGGAAAGAAGAACCATTCTTTTTTCATCATGAAGCATGTTTTTCGTCCGATAGCTCCGTAAAATAGTTTGCCGATAAATAAATCCCAATTAGATGTATGAGGTGCTGCAGTTATCACGCATTTATCATAATCCGGCACCGTCACGTTTGTCTTCCATCCCAAAATGCGATAGTAGATAAAGCTGTATATTGCTTTTTTCATTCCCGGTGCTTACTTCAGGTTGCCGATAGCGTCAATAATTGCGTCTACTTCTTTATTAAAGTCTTCGCGGAATTTCTTGTAGAAACCTTTTACATTTCCAGGTTCGGTATGGCTGATTCGGCTGATAAATTCATCTTGCACACTCAGGATTCTGCCCATCAGCTCGTCGGCTTTAGTTTTATCGGTTCCGGGTACGTATAAACTGTTTACCAAACACTCCATGAACAGTTCACCTGCGATATAATTGACGTTTTTCTTGAGTTCTCTTCTACTTGCCATAATCTTTACGTTTTAAGTGAATAAATTGAAATATTTCCGGTAAAGATAAGTACTTTCCACGGTATAAACCAACATTTCATATTTTTTTTGATGTGCGCTTCCTTTCATAATTCAGAAAAAAACACGAAATTTGCGACGCTTTTGAACGAAACTTTACTAACACCTTTAAATAATTAGATAAAATGACAAAAAGTGCATTGCAAATTGCAAGGGCTGCTTATCAGCCCAAACTTCCGAAAGCGCTGAAGGGTGCCGTTAAGGCGGTAGCTGGAGCAGCTACTCAATCTGTAGCCGATCAGGAAGCTATCCAAAAATTGTTCCCTAACACGTACGGAATGCCTTTGATCAAGTTTGAGGCTACTGACGAAGTGGTTAACTTCCCAGCTATGAACGTGGGCGTTATCCTTTCCGGTGGTCAGGCTCCCGGTGGTCACAATGTGATTTCCGGTATCTTCGACGGTATCAAGAGTTTGAATAAAGACAGTAAGTTATATGGTTTCATTCTTGGCCCCGGTGGTTTGGTTGACCATAACTATATGGAACTGACTTCAGATATCATTGACGAATACCGTAACACGGGTGGTTTTGATATCATCGGTTCAGGCCGTACTAAATTGGAGAAAGAAGATCAGTTTGAAAAAGGTCTGGAAATCCTGAAGCAACTTGATATCAAAGCATTGGTTATCATCGGTGGTGACGACTCTAACACAAATGCCTGCGTACTGGCTGAGTACTATGCAGCTAAGAAGTGCGGCGTACAGGTAATTGGTTGTCCGAAGACTATCGACGGTGACTTGAAGAACGAAATGATTGAAACTTCTTTCGGTTTCGACACTGCTTGCAAGGTTTACTCTGAAGTTATCGGTAACATTCAACGTGACTGTAACTCAGCTCGTAAATACTGGCACTTCATCAAGTTGATGGGACGTTCTGCTTCTCACATTGCATTGGAATGTGCTTTGCAGGTGCAACCTAACGTTTGTATCGTATCAGAAGAAGTTGAAGCTAATGATATGTCTCTGGACGATGTAGTAACTTACATTGCTCAGATAGTAGCTAACCGCGCTGCTCAAGGCAACAACTTCGGTACGGTTTTGATCCCTGAAGGTTTGATCGAGTTTATTCCGGCTATGAAACGTCTGATCGCTGAGTTGAACGACTTCCTTGCTGAAAATGCTGAAGAATTCTCTCAGATTAAGAAGTCTCACCAACGTGATTATATCATCCGCAAACTGTCTCCGGAAAATGCGGCTATCTATGCCAGTCTGCCTGAGGGTGTTGCACGTCAGCTGACGCTGGACCGCGACCCGCACGGAAACGTACAGGTATCTTTGATCGAAACAGAAAAACTGTTGTCGGAAATGGTAGCTACTAAGCTTGCTGCATGGAAAGAAGAAGGTAAATTCGTAGGTAAGTTCGCTTCCCAACACCACTTCTTCGGTTATGAAGGCCGTTGCGCTGCTCCGTCTAACTACGATGCTGACTATTGCTATTCACTGGGTTATACAGCTGCTTCTCTGATTGCTAACGGCAAGACAGGCTATATGTCTTCTGTACGCAACACTACGGCTCCTGCTGACCAATGGATTGCAGGTGGTGTGCCCATCACGATGATGATGAACATGGAACGCCGTCACGGTGAAATGAAACCGGTAATCCAGAAAGCTCTGGTGAAACTGGATGGTGCTCCGTTCAAGGCATTTGCTGCTCAGCGCGACCAGTGGGCTATCACTACAGATTATGTATATCCGGGACCGATCCAGTACTTCGGACCTACGGAAGTTTGTGACCAGCCGACGAAGACTTTGCAGTTAGAGCAAGCTAAATAAATCGGTAAGCTGACGAAGAGTTAATAAAAAGAACGCAAATTATGCGAATTACACAAATTTGAATAATCTATTTGCGTAATTTGTGTAATTTGCGTTCTGTTTTGAATATTACATGGCAACTAAAAGAAAATCTGCTGCACGTCGCGGTAAAAAGAAAAGCGAAGCGCGTATCATGCCTGCATGGTTACGTACAATACTTGCTGTTTGTATCATTGCCGTATTCTCAGCCGGGTTTTATTGGTTTTTCATTCGTCCGTATGCCTATCGTTGGAAACCTTGTTATGGCCAGAAAGGATATGGGGTATGTATGCCTTGCGACTATGAAGTGCATGGCATTGATATCTCCCATTATCAAGGCAGTATTGACTGGGTGCAACTGACAACCAACAAAACAACCAAATTTCCTATCCATTTTGTCTTTATGAAAGCTACCGAAGGTGGTGATCATGCTGACGATACTTTCCCGTTCAATTTTGATCAGGCGCATCGTTACGGTTTTATTCGCGGAGCTTACCATTTCTTCTCTCCTAAAACAGATCCGCTAAAACAAGCCGATTTCTTTATTCGTACGGTCCAGCTTATTCCCGGAGATCTGCCACCTGTGCTTGATGTCGAAACTATTGGTAAAAGTACGCCCCATGACTTAAGGATTGCTGTCAAAACCTGGCTCGACCGTATAGAATCACATTATGGTGTGAAACCGATTCTTTATACATCTTATAAATTCAAGAACCGCTATCTTAGTGATTCGGTATTCAATACTTACCCCTACTGGATTGCCCACTATTACGTAGACTCCGTCAAATATGAAGGTCCATGGCACTTCTGGCAACATACTGATGTGGGCAATGTTCCCGGTATCAGGGAAGAGGTCGATTTGAATGTATTTAACGGATCTTTGGAACAATTGCGGGCGCTTACTCTACAGAAATAGTTTCGCATAATAAGCTGTTACTTTTAATATGTATTTCAAATCAGTTATGGTTTGCATATACTTTTTGTAATAAGAGTGCTCCGAGTATCGGTCTGTAATGTCCTCTTTCGTAGTAGTTATGAATATCGTTCGTATATTCATTGATACCACTGAAATCGAATACGTTTTCATAGCCAAAAATGTCTTTCAATATTTCCACATCTGTCGGATTTATGCTGATCTGGTTATAGTCGGGACTGATGATGATTTTAACCGAGGTGTTATGTTTCCGGCAGATTTGATCTATTTCCTTTAATAATCCGGTCTGTGTTTCCCATAAGAATCGCTCACCTTCCCGGTATTCACCATTTCTATAATTACAGTCTCTGGCTTTCACAAACTCTTTTTTGTGGTTTTCCCAATATGCTTCTCCTTCATCCCGGATCATCCTCTCTCTGGGATTGATTGCATCATTTGTTACTGCATCTCTGATTGCGCCATAAGGGTTTATCACTCCTTGCATATAGGGACGATGTTGATGAAATATTTTATAATCGAGATAAGGAAACAGGAAATTAGGGAAGAAGAAGGCCTGACAGAATTTCTCTTGGAAACTAAAGTTGCTGATTCCTGAGATAGCCGGAGGCAACACATGGTTATGGTTGCTTGAAAGCTGGTCTTTACCCAATGACTCTTTATCCAGAATGAGGAGCAGATTCTTTATTTCTGCACCATTTCTTTCCAAAGCCTGCAACTTCTTACTGATGGCGGCTATGCTTTCTGCATTTCCGAACAGGCGTACCGCCCTGCCACCATCCAGGTATTTTTCCCATTCATGACATTGATAGGCCATGGTGCAGGAATTTCCCATGATAAAAGAATCAAATGCAATGGAATCCCGGTTGTTCATATACATTTGCCAACCGATATAGCCTTCATTTAACATGACGGGAGAGTTATCATAACGGTTATAATGCCTTAAAACCATAAAAGGATCATTGAGGAAATACACCACTAGCAAGACTATAAATGGCATCAGGAGTATAGATAGTTTCATCGTGAAGCGCATAGCTGCACTTCGCTCACTGTTTTTCTTCATTCTGCTATCTTTGTTTTTAGATTAAAATTGCAAATAAATAAAACTGTCGGAATTGAACTGTCCCAGGGTAAAGAACATAATGGCCAGCAGATAATAAATGCCCCATCTGACAAGCATGGGTTGTTTTTCCAACGCTTCTAAAAGATCTCGTTTCGACATAAAATATTCGTAAACTAAAATCAGTACAAGAGCACTACCGGCCACAATACAATTATGATCCGGAATTCCGATGCTTACTTCTTTCCAGCTGGCATGGGTGCTGAACGAGATGTTTCTGATGTAATAGAGCGCATCACTCACCGACTCTAAACGGAAGAAAATCAAGGAAACTGCGAAAAGCAGATAAGTGCGGAGGATGGACAGGGTTGCAAACAGGGGATTGCCTATCCAATTCTTTACCTTGTTACGGATTGTGGCAGTCTTCATTTCATAGAAAATAATAAGCCCCTGGATGAGCCCATAGATAATATAGTTCCATCCTGCACCATGCCAGGCACCTAATCCTGCAAATGTCAGGCTCAGACTCAGGAATACGCCCCACTGTCCCCAACGGCGCATACCCGAAGATAGGGGCAGATATAAGTAATCCCTAACCCAAAAAGAAAGAGACATGTGCCATCTTCTCCAGAATTCGGCAGTGGTTTGTGCTATGAATGGGCGGTTGAAGTTAGGGTTGAGTTTGAATCCCAACATACAGGCACCTCCAAGTGCAATATCCGTATAACCGGAAAAGTCACCATACAATTCTACCGGATATAAAAGGCATGCCATGAGTAATTGTATACCGGATGCCGTATGTATAGAGTTGAAAATACCATCTATATAAGGAGAAATATAATCGGCAAGTATCAACTTCTTTATCAGCCCCACTACAATCAGCTTCATTCCGTAGACAATGGATGGATATGCTACCGGTTTACCCGATTTCAATTGTGGAAGCATATCTCTCGCCCGCTCTATAGGTCCTGACAGGAATTTCATGAAAAAGAGCATGTATATCATGAAGTCAGCGAGGTTCTCTTCCGACTCTTCTTCTTTCCAATAGATTTCCGTCAGGTACGAAAGGGCCTGAAAGGTATAAAAGGAGATGCCTAAGGGGAATAGCCAGTGTACGCCTGGCAGGAGGTTGGCATATCGGAATGCCAACCAGCCTGTAATTAGAAAACACAAGCCCGAAATATAGATTCTTTTCGCATCCTTCTCATGTTTTGATTGTCCCACCCATTTACCGAGAAAAAAAGTAGCCAGTGAAATGAGAAGGGCTATGATCAGGAAAGCTATGTGGTAATAGCCTATGAAAACACAGCTTGACAACAAGAGTATAGCTTTTCTATATTTAGGTGGAAGTGTGTAGTACAAAAGAAAGGTACATACAAACAGTGTGACAAAATTCAAAGATATGAATGACATGTCTTATTTGGTTTTGGTGAGAATGGCATTGCAAATATCTCCTACATTCTTGAATCGGACAATGTCTCTGAAGGTGAAGTGAACATTGAAATCTTTCTCTATTTTGCTTATCAGTAACATATTGGTCAGTGAATTCCAACCTTCCACATCCTGGGCGGTGGTTTCACTGGTAAGAACAATGTTGTCTCTCTTCAATATCTCCTGAAAAATCAGGCTCAGTTCATTTAAAATCATTTGCGTATTCATGTTAGTTTAGTTTTATATTAGTTCCAGTATTCTTTTTCTATCGGTTTTGCTGCTGGTGTTCAGTGGGAAATGTTCCATACAATGTATGTGCTGGGGAATCATGTAGAAAGGCAGCCGGCTGTTCATATGTTCTTCTATCTGGTGTTTGTCGAGATGGACTTTTTCAACTACCAGATGTAATTCGCACTGATTGTTTTCTCCATATTTGGGGATGACGACAGCTTTACATTCATTGTTGAAATACTTCTTCACCACGTGTTCTATTTCGCTTAGTTCGATGCGGAATCCCTGAAGTTTAATCTGCGAATCTTTGCGACCGCAATATATGATATCACCGTCAGCATCTATCTGGCAGAGATCACCGGTTTTGTAATAAGTCTTTCCATCTTTCCCTTCGATGAGGCATTCTTTGGTCTTTTCAGGAGCGTTCCAATAGCCGTTCATCACTTGTCTGCCACTGATCCAGAGTTCTCCGGTTTCGCCTGTGGCGACGGGGCTACCGTTATTATCCATAATTAGAGCATCTACTCCTTCGAATGGTTTTCCTATAGCAATCATACCGTTATGATGTTTGCATGAGGTGGTCGGTATCCGGTAAGCTGTGCAATAAATTGTTCCTTCTGTGGGACCATACAGGTTCACAAAAGAGGCATTGGGCGCACAGGCTCTGAAGGCAGATAGTAATTCAACATCCGATGCTTCGGCGGTAACTATCAGGTATTTGAGTTCAGGAAGTTGTATCTCAGAGAAATAGGGTAATAATAACTGGAGTAGGGAGGGGGCTACGGCAGCAAATGTGAGGTTATATTTTTCCAGGGTTTCAATGACGTTGATATACTTTACGCCTTCCGGAGAGACTGTATATATGCATGCACCTATTGTCAGGGGAAATAAGAAAGAAACGATAGAAACGTCAAAGGTTAGTTCGAACATTTGCAGCATCCGGTCATTCTCGTCCAACTGCCAGTCCAGATGGCTGTATGCGTTATAGAAAGCGTTTAGGTTGTTACGGGAGATGGGGACTCCTTTCGGCTCTCCCGTACTGCCGGAGGTGAAAATGATATAAGCATTTTCATTCTTTTCCGGATGTATGTCAGAAGAAGATGGAACTACTTCCTGTAACTCCGAAGTGCATATAAAATCTACGTGTTCGGTATCCAGGTTCAATACACGGATGTCCTTTGTATATAGAATTAAATGAATATCGGCGAGTTCCGCAATCTTTCTATTCCTGTGTCTGGGATAGGCCGGGTGTAGAATGACATACGTTTTCCCGCTGATTAATACTGCCAGTATGGAGGCATAAGTCTCCAATTTATCTTCGGCTATAATGCCGATGATTTTATCTTCCCTGCTATTAATCAAAGCGGATATTCTATATACAATTTCAGACAGCTGACGATAGGTATAGGTGATGTTGTTAATAACAAATGCCTGATGCTCTGTGTACTTCTCAAAAGCCTTTATGATCTCATCGATCATATCTTTTTGATTCTTTTCCATCCTGTTCGTGGTTTTATAGTTTATAGTAAATGTCTAATTCGTTTTCTGTGTAGTAAAGACAGTAGGAATTGATATTCTCCCTATTGAGAAGGACTTAATGTGTGTTAAAATAAAAATGTATGCTGAGGGATGCTTTAAAATAAGTTTGTGTTTATGAAATATGAAATTTTAAAAAAGGCCTGTCATATAGACAGGCCTTCATCAGTTCCTTTTATAGTGCAGTATGAAAACATATAGTAATCAAGTGCACTTTACTTATTGCAAAGATACAATAAAATCTTGAAACTGCAATATCTTGAATCCATTTTTAGATTTTAAATATTATTCTCTCTGAACCCGGAGTTGTTGTATATGACATCCTTAACGGCTTGATAGTCAGTTTTATAGAAAGATGATTTTAGTTCTATAACCATATCATTGACACGATTAGAGGATACCCTATTAAGAATATATTTAAATACTTGATAAGCACCAAACAACATGGTTTTTCTGGTCGAAAGATCTCCAGCAGGTCCACTACTTATTGCTTCCGGCAAATTCATATCAAATAGGACTTTGCCATGTGCACAACTATTTCTTAAGCGCCTGATAGTGTTGATATAATTAGAAAATTGATTCGGAGATTCTACTCCATATACCTTAGAAATTTCATGTTTTAAACCTCCATCGACCAGATTGTCATACAATGATATAACCACGCCAAAAGTTAAGTTCTCGATAAGTTTCCATGCTGGGGCGTATTTTCGTTTGTGTTCTTTCAAATCTTGCTTAATAACGGCTTCCTTGCTGACATCAGCAATAGCATTTATAAAAAGATTGTCATCTATAAATGTAGATTTAACATATTTATGATTGATGTACCAATACGGATCTTCTTTATATTTGTTGGAGGCTGTATATATTAGAGTCGTTCTGAAATTCACCTCTATGCGACTTATATATCTTAATATAAGATTTCTCAAATCAAAGTCAAAGTAGTACAATCTGATTGCATAGTCAAACTTTGTGTCTTCTTTAAAGTTGTGATCTCTTTTGTTTTTTCTTGGATATGTCTTTTCAAATGGGAACCAATAAAAGCCAAGTCGAAAGTAACCGATGTCCATTAAATTTTCTCTTGCTTTTACTTCGTCTTCTATATTCATACCTCTGTCTTTCAAGAGTTTGATCTGTTCATCTATTGTTGTTGCTACTTCTGCCATTTTTTATTTAGTATTCATAATTGATGGTTGACATCTATCTCTAAAGTAAACAAATGACAATCATGCACTCTTGACGCAAAGGTACGGCTTTTATCAAATATACTACAGCAATGAATGGATTATTTGAGAATTCGTTTTATTGTAAAGACTATAGTGCTGATTGATAGATAAATGGCTGGAGATTATTTTACTATGGAAAGAAAGTTGAAAAGAAATTTTGAGAAATGATAAATATATATAATATGTTGATATACAGTGATGTATGGTAAGAATGTAAGGGTGTCCCAAAAACGTTCGTTTAATGTGCGCAAAGATAATGGGTATTTTTCGAATGTACAAGGTGTTTAATAAAAATATTTCTAATAAAAAATATTTTAGATATCATATTGCTGATAATCAATCTTTTATACTAAAGGAAAATAGATTTAATATCTTCTCATTTTTATAATTCTTGGTATTTATTTTTTGCGCTTAAGATTGCGCACATTAAACGAACGATTAAAAGACACTTCGTCTTCTTTTACCTCTTCGTTAATAGCCTTTTTACATAACTGTTTCACTGCTTTTTGATCGAGATGACGGAACGCTTTGGAATAAGATGAATGCTAAATAAGTTGTTGAAAACAACTGCATTACATAAAATGATCGGTAAGTATTTCACTACACCGGTGTCCCCAAAGAATATTCTGACGTGAACATCACCCCTCGCCTCCACTGGTTTGCAGTACGTGTCACATACGGCCGTGAACTGGCTCTGAAAGCTTTTCTGGATGAAGAGAAGATAGAGAATTTTATTCCGATGCGTCGCGATTATGTCGTGAAAGATGGCCGTCGCATTTGTAAGTTTGTTCCTGCCGTGCATAACCTTGTTTTCATTCGCTCTACTCGTAAGCGTATCGATACATTGAAGGATAGAGCCGGTATGAATATCCCTATACGTTACATTATGAATCGCGAAAATCATCTTCCTGTTATCGTTCCGGAAGATCAGATGCGTAGTTTCATTCTTGTTGCTGGTACCTACGAGGAATCGGTTATTTATGTAGAGCCTGCTGAATTGCAACTGGTAAGAGGTCAGAAAGTGCGCGTAAAAGGGGGAGTTTTCGAGGGTGCAGTGGGGGAATTTGTCCGTATCCGTCGCGACCGTCGTGTGGTTGTCAATATTGAAGGTGTCATGGCTGTTGCAACGACTTTTATTCACTCTTCGCTTGTAGAACCGATAACTGACTGATTTCAGTGTCATAAATCATAAATTCTAAATCATAATTAAATATATGAGTGATCAAGTTTCATCCTTATTTTCCCTGGCTCACAGTCTTCTCACTCTAGGTCAGGATGGCAGTCCGATTTATGTTGATAGTTTCACCCGTCTGAATCGTGATGTTTATGAATCAGCTCTAAACTCGTATGGAAAACATGGTTCAACTCCTGAAGCTGAAGCTGAGTTGTGTTTAGGGCTTTTGGTGGCCTTCAATGCCACAATGTATGATAATGGGCATAAACAGGAATATATTCAGAAAGTTCTGGAGCGTAGTATTAACGTTCTTCCACTGATTCCTGCTTCGTTATTGAAAGTTCGCCTACTGACTTATTGCTATGGTGAAATTTATGAAGAGGAATTAAATAAGGAAGCTCATGCCATTATCGAAAGTTGGGGCACTTTTCGACTGACGGAAGAGCAAGTAGAGATTATTGAAGAGTTGAAAAATATCGAAGAAAATCCTTATCCGTGGGAAGAGGCTGAGGCGTGATTCAATTTGGTATAAGTATTCATAGTCATAACGGTGTGGTTAGGTCAGTTTGGCTTGAATTTCATATCTAAAGGTCTTTTGACGAAAGAAGAAGGCCATCTGCATTCCCGTTTATTACAAAATCGCGTAACGGGTGACTATAATGATTTCTTTGATTTTGCAAGTGAAGATATACTTCCCCTGTTAGAACCAATAAGTCAATTGTTGGTCACGCTTGATAGATTGATAAATCAATTGTAATTATTCCCTTTTTATTATTGGCGCTGCATCATTTTATTGCAGTGTGAATATATATGCTGGCTTACCAGAAGAGTGAGTTGGTCAGAATTTTATATTTTCATTAAGTATTTCCATTCATATGATTGATATTTCGGATAAAGCAATGTGTTGCGGTTGCAATGCCTGTGGCGACGTGTGTGCTCATGATGCAATTACTTTCAAAACGGATATTGAAGGTTTTTGGTATCCGGAGGTAGACAAGAGTAAGTGTAACAATTGTGGATTGTGTGAGAAGGTTTGTCCAATTATCAATATTGATAAACTGAAAAAGAATGATTTTGAAGTGCCAAAGTGTTATGCAGCTATACACAAGAATCTTGAAGTGCGTTTTGATTCTACTTCCGGTGGACTTTTCTCAGCTCTTGCGGAAAAAATGTATCGTGACAGAGGTTATGTGGGTGGAGCAATATATGATGAAAATTTCAATGTGAAGCAATTCATCTCCAATGATAAAAAAGACTTGCTTGCTTTGCGTAGTTCAAAATATACTCAAAGTAGTTGTGTCGGATTTTTTAAGCAGGTGAAAGAAATCTTGAAATCTGGTGAAAAAGTCCTTGTCTGCGGCTGTCCTTGCCAAATGGCGGCTCTTAGGACCTTTTTACGCAAGCCGTATGAGAATCTTATTATTGCGGATTTTGTGTGTAGAGGTATTAATTCTCCAATGATTGGAACTAAGTTCCGCGAAAGTCTTGAACGTAAAGAAGGTTCAAAGGTTATTTGGCAAAAAGCCAAAAATAAAGAGCTTGGGTGGCATCTAATGGCTGCCAAATATATCTTTGCTAATGGTAAAAGTCTCTTCATTCCATCTCCCCTCAACGGAATGACACGCGGCTATCTGCAAACTAATGCATTTTGTCGTCCATCTTGCTACAGCTGCAAGTTTAAGGGTATGCCTCGTATCGCTGATATCACTCTTGCTGATTGTTGGGGTATCGAAAAGTTTGATCCATCAATGGATGATAATGTAGGTACTTCGTTAGTTCTAGTCAATTCAGAAAAGGGTGCAGCATTATTTGAAGATATTCGGCAAAAAATCAAGTGTATTGAATTTCCATTCGAGGAGGCCGTTCTTGGTAATCCCAGCATTATGAAATCTTTGTCTCCAAGCAAAGTTGACAGGGAACAATTTTTCAAAGATGCGCAATATATGAATTTTGAAGATCTGGAAGCAAAATATTTTCCGGTACCTAATAACTCTTCGGTAAGAATTAAACTAAAGAATATTGTTTGTTGTATCCGAAGATTGATACAGTTGTCTTTTGGAAGTCCATATCATTTTTTGAAATTAGTTAAATTGAATTTTCTGCCACCTTCATCTATTCATTCTAATATACAAAGAGGGGGGTATATTGCCCTTTCACGTTATACCGTTTGGGATATCCATCCTAAAGCGAACATTATATTGAACGCTCGTTTTCATATGGGAAGCCGAAGAGTACATGGTTCAAAGCTTGAAAGCCGCTTGCTTGTAGAAGAAGGTGCTACACTTCAGGTAGACAGCAATTTTAGTGCAGGCTATGGTTGCGATATTGAAGTATTCAAAGGCGCCTCGCTTATTATACACAATGATTTTGGAAACTTCAAGGGAGGGGGACCCAATATGGGCTTAACTTTGATTTGCGGAGATCACATTGAAATCGGTGAAGATTGCCGTATTGGGCGGAATGTGACTATTAGAGACAATAATGGTGGACATCATGTGTCTCTTCAAGGCTATAAAACATCGAAGCCGGTCATTATTGGCAAGCATGTATGGTTATGTGAAGGTTGTACCATCATGCAGGGGGTTAAGATAGGAGATGGAGCCATAATTAGTGCCCATACAGTAGTCACGACCAATGTCCCTCCTTATTCTCTTGTTGCGGGAAATCCCGCCCGTGTGGTGCAAACTGATGTACATTGGAAATACTAAAGTCACGCTATTATATATTATAATTTAAAAACTAAAAAACATTATGGAATTAACAGAATTCATTGAAAAGTTTGCAGAACAATTTGACGAAACAGATGCTGCTGAATTCAGAGCTGATACAGAGTTTAAGGCTCTTGAAGAGTGGTCTTCACTTTCAGCTCTTTCTATCATTGCTATGGTGGATGAAGAGTATGATATAACTCTGAAAGGAGATGATATCAAGACATCCGAGACTATCGAGGACTTGTTTAATCTTATTCAAAGTAAGGCTTAAATGCATGGCATTTCTTCAAATTGATAATGTTCGGATCGCCGGCTTTGCAGCCGGTGTTCCGGCAACTATTGTTCGTAATGATGGTTCAATGGTTTATTCTGCAGACTATGATGCCGCGGCATTTGTTGAAATGACAGGCGTTCGTGAACGTCGTGTGGATAACACTTCATGTACTTCAGATCTTTGTTATGCAGCTTCAGAAAAATTATTAGCTGATTTAAATTGGGATAAAAAGGAAGTAGGTGCTATTATATTTGTTTCGCAAACCGCAGATTATAGATTTCCTGCTACTTCTTGCATATTGCAAGACAGATTAGGATTAAGCAAGGAATGTTATGCGGCTGATGTTAATTTAGGTTGTTCTGGTTGGGTTTACGGTCTTAGCATTGCTGCGTCTTTGATGCAGACTGGTAACATAACAAAAGCTTTATTGATGGCAGGGGATGCAAAGCGTCTTATGCCAGAAGATGACCCTCTTTTTGGCTTTGCCGGTACAGTCACTGCATTAGAATACAGTTCTGATGCCCAACCATTTAATTTCCATTTTGGAACAGATGGTAGTGGCTATGATGCCATTATTATGCCTGATGGAGGAGTTCGCAATGGTTTATCTATAAACTCTTTCAAGAAAGAAATTGTTGATGGTAAGGAATATACACGTTTGCAGTGCCGCATGAAAGGTATGGATGTGTTCAGCTTTGGCATTTCTACCGCTCCAAAATCAATCAAGAAACTGGCTGAAAGATTTGAATTTGATTATCAGGCTTATGACTATTTCGTTTTCCATCAGGCAAATTTAAAGATGAACGCTATGATTCAGAAGAAGTTGAAGCTTAATCCTGAGAAAGTTCCTATCAGTATGCCTACATTCGGTAACACATCTTCTGCCAGCATACCTCTGACAATAGTCACGCAACTTAAAAATAAGATTGAAAATCAGCCTGCAAAATTGCTTTGCTGTGGTTTTGGTGTAGGGCTTTCTTGGGCTACTGTGGCTTTTGAAACCGATAATATTGTAATATCAGATTTAGTAGAGATATAATATGTATAATCCATTTTCATTAGAAAGCAAGCATATCCTTGTTACAGGAGCTTCTTCCGGCATTGGTAAAGCCACTGCAATAGAATGTTCTAAGATGGGAGCAACGCTTACTATCTGTGGTCGCAATGAAGAGCGTCTCAATGAAACTCTATCATTATTGACAGGTGAAAACCACGACACTTATGTGGGTGATCTTAATGATGCCAATGTCATAAAGAAATTGGTTTTGGGTAGTGCTATTTATGATGGCCTTGTCTTGTGTGCAGGACAGATGAAAACAGTTCCTTTCAAATTTGCAACACCAGAACAGTTTCAAGACATGTTTACCACAAATTTATTTTCTCCTGTTGAGTTACTCCGTCAACTTGTTAAGTCAAAGAAAGTGAATAAGAATTGCTCTGTTGTTATTATAGCTTCTATTGGAGGAATTAAAGGTTTTCCTGCGGGAAACTCAATCTATGGGGCATCCAAAGCTGCGCTTAACTCGATGATGATCTCTTGTGCCAAAGAATTGGCTCCACGTATTCGTGTTAATTCTATCTGTCCCGGCATGGTTGAAACACCTCTTATTTATGGTGGTTCTTATTCAGAAGAAGATATGCAGAAGAATGCGGCAGAATATGCTCTTAAGAGGTATGGCAAACCAGAGGAAGTAGCTTATGGAGCTGTTTATCTGCTTTCGGATGCTGCGTCATGGATAACAGGCATTTCTTTGTTCATCGATGGAGGATGTAAACTATAAAATAATAATTTATGCCTTATTTCAAATTTAGTAATATTAAAATTACAGGTGTAGCTACCTCTATACCTTCACATATCGTTAAAACAGATGATAGAGCAGATGTATGGGGCAAAGAGTATATTGAAAAGTTTAAGGCTAACGTTGGCATTGAACAGATTCATACTACAGCCGAACATCAAACCGCATCAGACCTTTGCTACGATGCTGCGGAACGTCTTATTCAACATAAAAATGTTAATCGTGAAGAGATTGGCGCAGTACTGTTTGTTGGCTTCTCTACAGACTATTGGCGTCCGTCAAACGCCTGCATTTTACATTATCGACTGGGACTTTCTCAGGGTTGCGTAGCCTATGATCTTCGTTTGGCTTGTTCTGCTACACCTTATGGCTTGCAGGCTGCATGCTCTATGATGCAGACATCCGATATTAAGAAGGTGCTCTTGCTTGTTGGCGAAATGTCGTCTCAAAGTACCTATCAAGGTGACTCTACCGCATTGCTTTTCGGTGATGCCGGTTCTGCAATTCTTCTTGAGAAAACGGAAGAAGAGAATGTCATTGAGGAAATGCTTTGTTCAGATGGTTCTGGATTCAAAGCTATTATTGTGCCTGCCGGAGGTTTCCGTAATCCGGATGCTACACACGAAGTATTCACTCTTGCCAATGGCAGTAAGAATACATTGTATAATACGTGGCTGAACGGTGCTGATGTATTTGCATTCTCAATTTCAGCCGTACCAAAGACCACTAAGGCTTTTTTTGAGAAAACCGGTTCAAAAGTGGATGACTATGATTGTTTTCCTATTCATCAGGCCAATAAGGCTATCTGCTTAAAAATTGCCAAGAAACTGGGTATCCCTCTTGAAAAGATGCCGCTGGTAGTAGACAAATATGGCAATACAACCGCAACATCTCTCATTCTTGCTTTATGCGATACTTATGGTTATGATAACTCTAACAAAGAGCTCAATTGCCTTATCCAAGCATTTGGCATTGGCTTATCATGGGGAGTGGCTTCAGCCCGGATCAATACAAATGATATATTACCAGTTGCAGAAACCGACAATATTTTTACTGAAGGTATTATCAATAGCCCTGCTGATATAGGCATAGAGTAATTTTATCAGATGTTACAAATAGGAGAAACTTATGAAGCCGATCTGCTTATCAATTACGATAAACAGGTGATATTTTGCGATATTATTGGCGATTTGAATGAATTGCACCGTAAACATGGGGATGCACGTGTCTTGATCAATGGCATGTATTCCGTATGCTTGGTAGGTGGTATTCTATCGAAACTCTATCCGGAATCTATTAACATACAGCGTTCTGCTAAGTTCATCCGCCCGATATATCTTGATGAATCTTACAAAGTTATTGTGAAGCTTTGTGATATGGTCAAAGATATGGGTATAGGTATTGTAAGGGCTCAAGTTAAAGATGCAAAGAATCGCATATGCCTTACAGTGGATACACAAATAAAAAATAGGGAATATTTTTCTTGAAGTAAAAAGATTATGGCTTTTTTAAAATATAAAGGAGTAGGCATTACAGCATTGGCTGCTGCGATACCACGACAAGTAATAGACAACTATAAATATACTCAATACTTTTCTGAAAATCAGGTAAAGCAGGTTGTTGATAAAGTTGGCATCTTCGAACGTCGTTTTGCTGATGCGAAGACCTGTTCGAGCGACCTTTGTTTCGCAGCTGCGGAAAAGTTGATTGCAGACAATAATATAGATAAGAGTGAAATAGATCTACTTCTATTTATTTCGCAGACGGGTGATTATCGTATGCCTGCCACTTCTGTGCTTTTGCAGGATCGTCTTGGCCTGCCTTCTACAACCATAGCTTTTGACATGGTTTTAGGGTGTTCTGCTTTTATTTATGGTTTAAGTACAGTATTTGCGATGATGCAGCAGTCTGGCCTTCGCAAAGCTCTGATTCTTGACGGAGAAACACGGTCAAAGGTGTATTCTCCAAAAGACCGACGTACGGCTTTCCTCTTTGGCGATGGAGGTGTGGCTGCCATTGTAGAGCGCAATAAGAAAATAGGTGATAGTTGGTTCTCTTTGAATTCTGATGGTTCTCGTGGTGATTTGATCAAGATAAATGGAGGGGGCTACCGTAATCCAAGCTCTATTGAAACTCTCAGAGAGAGAGTTGTTGATGAATATGGGAATATTCGCAACGATGAGCAAGGTTATATGAAGGGGGCTGATGTGTTTAACTTCGTAATAACTGAAATACCGCGTGATATGAAGGCTTTACTTAAATGGAGCGGGGTTGATGTTCACTCGCTGGATTATTATACGTTTCATCAGTCCAATAATTTTATTAATAGTTATTTGGCAAAGAAACTAAAACTCGATTTTAGTAAGATTCCTTCTACGATAGATAAATATGGTAATACTTCTTCTGTCTCTATACCGCTTACCATTGTTGATCAGCTGAATGGTAAGATGGATGGTGACAAGCGATTGTTTATGAGCGCTTTTGGTGTAGGCATGACTTGGGCAAATGCCATTGTACCTTTTTTTGATTTGAAAATTAGCGATATTGTTGAAGTAGAAAACGGGATACGGGTTCAATGAATGAAGGTTACTAAAGTTGTTAATAGCATATTCAGTTCCAATACTTATATTTTGGAGGATGACACTGCCTTTGATGTGTGGCTTGTGGATTGTGGTGACATAGACAATATAATCTCTTCCTTACCTTCAAAAAAGGTAAAAGGGGTACTACTTACACATACGCATTTCGACCATATATATGGGCTGAATGATCTCTTTGAAATATATCCGGATTGTTGCGTTTTTACGAATATTTATGGTAGGGAGGGATTACTTTCTGCAAAAAAAAATATGTCATTCTTTCACGAAAAACCATTTATCTTTAATAAAAAGGAAAAGATATTTGTGGTTGAAGACGGAATAGAAATCAATATTGGCTTTACAAGTGCCAAGGCGTTTTTTACACCAGGGCATTCAGAAAGCTGTATTAGTTATATTGTAAATGATTATCTATTTTCGGGAGATTCTTATATTCCCGGCATTAAAGTAGTCACCAATCTTCCCGGCTCTAATAAGTTCGAGGCGGTATCGAGTGCGAAATTAATAGAATCTATGGCCTTGAACAAAGTTCTTTGTTCTGGTCATGGCGAGATAACAAAGATATAAGATGGAGCAGGTATCTTCTAATAGAAGAATAGCTAAGAATACTTTATTCCTTTACATTCGTATGTTATTCGTGATGGCTGTAACGCTTTACACATCACGATTGGTGCTCGATGCTTTAGGGATAGAAGATTATGGACTATACAATGTTGTTGGCGGTATAGTCTCAATATTTGCCATCATCAACGGCGCATTATCATCAGGTTCTTCCCGATTCATTACATTTGAATTAGGCCGTGGCGATAAAGAACGATTAGGTAAGACTTTTAGTGCATCGTTTTTAATTCATACCGTTATTGCTCTCATTGTATTTGTACTTGCGGAAACGATAGGCTTATGGTATGTTAATAATATACTTGTCGTACCCGAAGGAAGATTAGTGGTGGCTAACTGGTTGTATCAGTTTTCTGTTCTAACCTGTATGCTTTCTTTGACGCAGGTACCTTACAGTGCTTGTATCATAGCGCATGAGGAAATGAATATCTATGCTTTTGTAGGTATAGCGGAGGCTGTTTTTAAGCTTTTGATGGTGCTTTTTCTTATCGCAATTGATAGTTTTGACCGTTTGCTCTTTTATGGAGCTATGATATGCGGATGGCAAATATCACTTCAATTTTTCTATCGGTTCTATTGTAAACGCAAATTTAAAGAATGCAGGTTGCGTATAGTGAACGAAAAGCATTACTACAAGTCTATGCTTCGTTTTTCTTTGTGGGACGTCATGGGGACAATTTGTGTTACTGGATACGCACAAGGTATTAACCTGATGATTAACTTCTTCTTCGGGGTTGTAGTCAATGCAGCACGAGGTATTGCTTTACAGGTGGAAATGGCTGTTAGGCAGTTTTCTAACAATTTTATGGTGGCTGTAGGTCCACAGATAACCAAACTTTTCAGTTTAGGTGAAACTGAAAAGATGATGAGTCTGGTGCGTGGCTCTTCGAAATACTCATTCTTGATGTTTTGTACAATTTCGCTACCGTTATTCTTGAAGATCGATTATGTTTTGGGGTTGTGGTTAAAAGAAGTACCGGAATATAGCGCTATATTCATTCGCTGTCTGATGCTTTGTAATATGGTTAGAGCGTTTGCACGGCCCGTTGTGCTAGCTGTGCATGCATCGGGTAATATCAAGTGGCTCAATCTCTATGCGGGTGGAGCCAGTATTTTGCTCAATTTGCCCCTTAGCTATACAGCCTATATTTTAGGGTTCCCACCTTATGCTTGCTATGTCGTTTGTTTCTTTGTAAATATCTTGTGCAACTATCTTGAGCTGATAGTATTGCGTAGGCAGATACCTTTCAGTATCGGTCGTTATAGCCGGATGGTGTATATGCGTTCTTTGGTTATTGTGGCCATTTCAATGGTGTGTATGTTGGGCGTATCAAATATAACGTCCAGTTACCCGTTCTTTTCACTCGTAGCGGTATGTTGCACGAGTGTGGTTGCTATGGCTGTTTGTACGTATTATATTGGAATGAATAAAGAGGATAGAAGCAAAATCGTTCATTATATTAAATCCAAGATATGCAAGTAATAGGTGATAGTGATATAAAATTGGCCAACGGGGTTGAAATGCCTCGTCTTTTTCAGGGATTACCATTAATAATGGGTTTGAAAGATATAGACTTGAATCAATTCAAGCGGATTATAGAAAATTCTTATAATGCTAATATCAAAGGCCTTGACACTTCGCACGACTATGGCAAGAGTGAAAGATTTATTGGTAAGAGTATCAAAATGCTTGTTAAAGAGGGGCTGGTTGAGCGCGATGATTTTTTTATCACATCCAAGATTGGAAATGCTCAGCAATATGAAGGAAATATAGAGAATTATGTAGATGAAAGCTTGAAAACCTTAGGTTTGGAACAACTCGATCTGATGTTGTTGCATTGGCCGGTACCTGGTCATTATATTGAAAATTGGAAGAAGTTGGAGAAGATTTACCGTAAAGGTAAGGTAAAAGCGATTGGTATAGCCAATGCGCGTGTGCGTCATCTTGAGGCAATGGAGGGCGTGGCAGAAATCATACCTCATGTAGTGCAAACGGAAATACACCCGTTCAATGTCTGCGAGGATTTACAAGCGTATTGTAAACATAAGCATATTGCTTTGCAGGCATGTTCTTCACTTTGCCTTATGATTGCACTGGTGAAAGAGAATCCTACACTGTTGCAGCTTGGAGTCAAGTACGACAAGTCTGTGGCGCAGATAATGCTTCGTTGGAGCATACAATGTGGTATTGCACCTATATTCCGTGCTTTCAAGACTCATCACATTCAAGAAATATCAGATATCTTTTCTTTTGAAATTACGAAAGAAGATATGAATACCATTTCAACTTTAAATCAAAATTTCCGTTATCATCCCGAATCGTCTAACTGTGCAGGATTTTAATTATATATGACTATTTTTTTGAAGTTATTAGTAAAGGCCAGCCGTCATAGAGTGGTGGTGATGTTAGCATTGATATGCTATGTGGTAATATGTTATCTGAGTTCTTTTTGGGGATTTGTTTGCGCCATAACAGTTTTTATAGTCTTTTGTGTGATCATGTTTTTTATTGTGCTCAATAAGCTTGTCAAAAAAACGAATTGGTGGAAGAATAATATGGCTTTATCCAAACAATTTGTAAGTAATAACGGCTATCGTAGCAACTTGCAACGTAATTATGAAGTGGTTAATGTTGGAAGCAATCCTGCCCGGTTCGCATTCTTCTACGAGGATATCAGAGGGCAGAATTGGTCATCGGGAACTCAGGGACTTGATATGGACTTGGAAGTGTTACGCTTCTATCATAGCTTTATGAAGCAAGGTGCCACGGTCATTCTACCTATTGTGGCTTTCTCGTCGGTCAGTGGATATTTAAACCGATATCCGTCAAGTAAGCGTTATCTTGCAAAGTTTGCGTCCATTCTTGATGGTTTGCAGATTAAGTATCATCCCAAGTTTAAAGATTTATGTAGTTATATGCAATATCCGTTGCTTTACAATTTTAGTGCTTTACGTTATCTGGTAAAAGATATTGATCCTGATCGTCGATTGGATATTTCAGGACAGCCTATGCAGGCGATTGAAATGGAGGAGGATGCGCGTTGCTGGATAGAGAAGTGTTGGAAGCCGGAGTTTAATATCCAAAGTTTGGATGCACCTTTAACAAAGGAGTTGCAGGAAGGTAGGGATGTGTCTGTTTTGATGATGTGCAATATGATAGAATTTTTGCGAGAAAGAGGCTACAAGCCCGTCATAGTGTCATTGCCTATGTCTGCCGCCCTTTGTGCTTACTTCACGCCGCGGGCATACGAAACTTATATTACGTCTTTTATTCGTATATTCGAGCAGATGGGGATACCTTGTCTTGATTATACGTACGATAATCGTTTCACTAGGCACGAATATTATTTCAACGCTCTTTTTATGAATCTCAAAGGGAGAAAAGCTTTTACTCATCAAGTTCTTGAAGATATAAAGCGGATTGGAACTCTTGATTAGAAGAGTTCCTGATATTCCTGTTTTGCGTCAAAGCAGGGACACGCCTTATGCACTGATTTACTGAGCTGATAATGTCCTAATATCTTTGCTTTTGGATAATCCGCTTTTAGCTGCCTTAATAGATCCAGGAGTGAACATTTTTGTGCATACGTTCTCGTATCAGCCGTTTGACCGTCCTCGTTGAGTCCGCCTTCATAGCAGATGCCAATACTTTTATCATTCCAGCTCGTGGCGTGTGCCCCGATCTGGTGAACCGGACGACAAATGTGTACCTGTCCATTACGTGTGATGTAGAAATGATAACCGATACTTGCAAACCCTTTTGCCAAGTGGCATCGATGCAAAGCTTCTACTGAGAAGTTTCTGTCGCATCGTGTTGCTGAGCAATGAACTACCAGGAGGCGTACCTCCCGATAGTTCTGATAGAAACTGCCCGTCGTCATGCTCCTAAGCCCATGCAGGCATTCAGTCCGAATATGCCTGCCAATGCGGACGCTACGGCAATTACAACTTTGATGATTACACTCCAGGTTGAATTTGATTTTTTTTCCATGTAACTGTAATTTAGTAATTAGCTATTAGTAATAAATAATTAGTAATTGGAATCTGCGCAGCCTTTCATTGTTAATTTCTGAAGGCTACGCTTTTAAATTCTATCCCAGCGGGTTTTCATCCAGTCCTCCGCCACCGGTGTTGCCACCGTCATCCGGTTTACTGCCGGAATTTCCATCGGAAGAGGGCGTTTTTGAAAAGTCCACTGTCGTCTGTCCTGCCTTTTGAGCTTTGAGCAGCAGACGCGTGGCAGCACGGGTAGGTACGAGTGAAAACTCAAGACCCGAGAATATGGTTTTCAAATCTTCGCCCGGAATGAATTGGATATTAACTCCGGTGATGTTGGTAGCCGTAAATTTTTCCGCGGTTTCTGCACCCCGGCTAGTAATTTGAAGACGAAATTTTCCCAGATCTCCGAAGTCTACTTGTTCGCCTGCACGCAGGCCGTCAATCATGTTTTCCACGGTAGCGATGATAACCGCGGTGACGTCGGCACGACTGGCGGTGGTCTGCGCGGCTACACGGCGGCTCAGTTCTTTCAGGGACAGTTCCCCTGTGATTTGTGACTTGGCATACGCCTTTGCGCTCTCATCCTGGTTTTGCGGATTTTTGAGCATTGCGATACTGTAATTCAATCCCATGGTTAATAAATTAAATAGTTAATAATTAAATAATTAAGCTCTCGCGGAAAGGCTCGGTCGGCTCTGTGAAACTCTGCGTCCTCCGTGGTGAGCAATACAAAGATACAACCTCCCGGACCTGTGAAAATGAGTGACATTGACACTTGATAAACCTGTTTCGGAATAGGTGATATCCGATGACTTTTTTGTACCTTTATAGCATAAACAGTACTCTAAAAGTTATCGTAAAATGAAGAAAATTACATGTAGTCATGATACGGATGTACCCGTAGAAGAATGGCCTGTCCGTCCTTATTCCAAAAGTGAGTTAGCGCGTGCATACGCGCCTGAAATCGGGGAGCGTTCGGCTCTTAACCGCCTTTCGCGCTGGTTGCGCGGGAACGTGCTTCTGTATCAGGCTTTGCTGGATACGGGCTACCGTTCTGCTCAACAGATTTTTACCAGCAAGCAGGTGGAACTGATTTTTGAGTATATAGGGAGACCTTAAGGCTTGAGAGGGAAGATTTGAAAGTGGCACTTGTGATGTTTGACACTTGCGGCTGCAAAGCCTGACGCTTGCGGCTGTGTAAGCATACACTTGCACAAGCATAGCCCGACGCAACCGCAAGTGTTATTCCCCTCAACTTTCGATGAGCCTGATCCAAGGTGAATGATCCCTACTCATGACTTTGCCTTGTGCTTCCGCTATTACTTGCTCTTCGGACTCCCGTTCGTCGTAACGTCCGCAGGCTTGTCGGACATATAGGACGCTTCCTGTCTGGCACAGGTCTTGGTCGCGCACCTTCAGCATGTCGAGTCGGGTATAGTTGCTGTCCTGCCGGTTGATGCGGGATATGGAAAATATGAAATCGGCCAGATTGGCCCAGTTGGCACTGCCTGCTATGGTATACATGTCAATCTCTTCCAGCTCGTTCTTCCCGTTGAGTTTGGTGAGTTTGCGCGGATGGGCTACGATGATGACCCATATATTGTTGGTTCTGCCCCATGCCTGCATCTGCGTCAGCATGGCTTTTATGGCTTGGGTTTCGGTGTTGTACCGGTTGGTTTCCACCTCCATGAAGAGGTATGGATCGATAATGAGATATTTCAGTGGAAGGGTGCGCCGCACCATGTCCGCTCTCGCGATGATATTGTTGGGAGTGGGGGATACTTCATGCAAGTCGAGGTGCACCATGTGGCTATCCAGGAAACTGACAATAGGTTTCAACTGTTCTTGGGTATAATTTACAGTGTTCACTTTTCCCAGCATGAGCTGCACGAGATGGGCGATATGCTTGTCTTTGTCGGGCACTTCGAAAGAGAGGTAACATACATAGCGTCCGGTCTTGGCCATGAGCCGGCACGTGAGGTCGTTCAGAAAATCGGTCTTTCCGCTGTTGGGTACTCCGGTCTCGATAATCAGGCCTCCCTGGTCGGTGGGGTGGAATACATGGTCGGTCAAGGGGCCGTAACCTACGTCGTATCCGTGGTCGTATTCTCCGTGCAGCACGTTCAGAATCCCGTTTGCACGTTCGCTTACGGTGACGATGTCCGCTGTGTGTTGCGGTCGGGCGGATTCGATGATTTCGTGTACGACTTCGATGCCGTATGTGGCGAGTACGTCGGAAATGTCCTTGCAGTCGCCGGGTAGTGTGGTGAGTAGGCAACGCTCTCCGAAGTAGTCGGTGAGATGCTTCACCAGGGTTCTTCCCGGTAGGTCGATGTCTCCGCAGATCACGATATCCCTCACTTGGTCTATCCAGGGTTCGAAGGCTTCGAAACTTTTAGAGAGATCGCTTGCCGCTCCGTTGGGTACGCTAATAACGTAATGATAGCCTGCTTCTTTGAGTGTAAGCACATCTTTTTCACCTTCGGTGATGATGAGTCGGAGGATGGTTTCCTCGGCTACCTTCAGGGGATTGATGCAGTCGATGTGGTAAGGTGGGCAAGGTGTGGTTGGTGAATCCTGGCTCCAGAATTTGGTATATCCGGCAGCTTTTTCCCTGCCGGTTGTTTCTCCTTCATCTGTGGCCTTGATAGTTGAGGGATCGCACGAGCGATATTTGACATTTATGGGCTGTCCGTTCAGAAAGTTGACGTAGGCTATGCAATGATGCATGGTTCCGGTGCTCTTGTTGGCTTCATCCTTGCCGTAGCAGCGATGCATGAGACAGCCGATATGGGCTTCAATAGCCGTTTTCAGTGAGATGCCTTGATCTGCAAGATAGCGTCGGGCAGCGAGTTGATTCTGGTCCTTAGTCTCGGGATCATCTGTCAGAGGTTTGATTTTGGAGAATACTTCGGGAGGTAATTTTTTGTAATCTTCGGGAATCATAGGTACTTCGGATGTGGCTTTTCCACTGCCGTTTCCCGATTCTCTTTCCTGGCGGATATTGTGGGTAGGGTAATGTGTACCCATAAATTTATCACCGGCTGTTCCGGTAAATGACGAATTATAGCTCGGCCTTTCTTCCCAGAAGTCTTTGAGCTTCCCTTTGAAGTCGCAACCGCTGGAGAAGCAGTGAAAAGCTCCTGTCGTTTTGGAAATATAAAGATGTTTTTTGCCGCATTTAGGGCACTCTGTTACGAAGTTCTTTCCTGCATTCTTACGTTCGGGAAAGTCACATAGATAATAAAATGGTTTCATTGGATTTATGAATTATAAATTATGGTTTATGGGAGAGTTTTATACCCATTTGTTGCTTAACACATTCCATGTCGCTTCTGCTGATGGTCTTGGTGGTGCATCCTCGGGTATATTCACTGTTCCTTCCATCTCATCGTCGTAGAATCGCATTTCGGATTCGGGATCTGTCCATTCGAATTCGTTGAGAGGGTGATTGCTGCGTTGATTACTTCTTATTTCATGAACTGCTTGTTTTCGTTTCTCTCTGTTTGTTCTTGCAGCGTCGTTTAACAGATGTTGTCCGTGGGCTGATTTCAACAGATTGCTCAACCAGCATAGCCGTCCGGTGTGATTGGATTTCATGAATCGTGCTTGCGAAGCAAAATAAGGAATTAGTAGTTCATTGACCAGATAAATGAGATTCTCACATGCGTGTTTGCGTGTGAGTCCTTCGTGCAGTTGGAACCAATTGATGAGTGGCGTTAGTATCTGTGCTTTCTGCGTGGAATCCTTATTGATAAGATGAAAAAACTCTTTAGCGGCAGCTAAAGATTCCGGTGTAACAATATTTTTTTTAGAAGAATTATCCTCTAAAGGTATGTCGCCTTCAGGCGAAGCTTTTTCGTCAGAAGAACTCCCTTTAGTATTATTAATATTATATATATCATCTACCGGATAAGTTTCCGGAAATTCGTCCGGTAATTCTTCCTGTGAAATCTTCCCCACCCAGAGTGGGGAGTAAAATAATTTCATCCCATATGCGTTTTTTTCGGGCATTATCCCGAATGAGCCGCATCGTTTGACGGCTTCCGTGAGAAACTTGGCGTTCTTGAATGCCAGCGCTATACTGATCTCGTAGAAGTTCTCCACCGGATAGGCCTTTCCTTCATTCATGTAAGGTGTCAGTCCGAGGTACAGGTTCAAGAGTTTTGGGATGACCGAATCCGTAATCTTGCGACTTTTCCAGAGGCCGATTGTCTTTTGCAGTTCCGCTATGGAGAGGGTTGGTTTGAGTGGTTTCATTGCTTGTTTGTTTTAAGAATTTGCGGTGAAGTTATGGAGAAAGAAAATAGCGGTGTTACCATCATGTTGGTAATCCGTGTTAAATATTAACATTATTTTAAAGAAGAATATGAAAAAAGTAGCTTATACTTACAAGGCTTTGGGAGATAGCATTGCTTTTCTCCGTGAAGTTTCCGGAATTCCGGTAAAAGAATTGTGTGAGAGCTGTGGAATCAGTAATCGCACGTATTATCAGGTGATAATTGGAGAGACGTTAGCATGAGCTATTACATTCGGATCTTTCACTATTTGCGTGAGAATACGGATGAGGAGCGGTGTACTGAATGTCGCTATGCTATGGAAAAATACCTGTTGGACGCATGGTTTAGATGAAATTTTATCGTAACTTTGTAATCTAAGCGAAGGGAGCTGAAGATGATTTCGAAGTAAACTGAAAGATATGGAACAGCAAAGACGACTTTATCCGATA
The DNA here is from genome assembly GCF_020091405.1 of Bacteroides cellulosilyticus. NCBI lineage: Bacteria > Pseudomonadati > Bacteroidota > Bacteroidia > Bacteroidales > Bacteroidaceae > Bacteroides > Bacteroides cellulosilyticus. The sequence continues at coordinate 6,032,866 of NZ_CP081903.1, read as the reverse complement.
GGGATACAGACTTTCTCGGAAATCCGTGGAAAGAACTATTTGTATATAGATAAGACGGAATACGTTTATCGAATGACACATTTCGATTCTAAGTATGTGTTTCTGAGCCGCCCTCGTCGTTTTGGGAAAAGTTTGCTTACCAGCACGTTGCATGCTTATTTTGAAGGTCGGAAGGAGTTGTTCGAAGGTCTTGCCATCGATAAGATGGAGACGGAATGGAGTCGGCATCCGGTGCTTCATTTTGACATGAGCATGGCAAAGCATGTGGATAAGGAACGTTTGGAACAAATGCTAAGCGTTCAATTGTACAGATATGAAGAAACGTACGGTAAAGTGAATGAGGAAGTGACCTTGAATGATCGTTTTTCCGGACTTATCCGTCGTATTTACCATCAAACCGGCCGCCAGGTTGTTGTCCTCATTGATGAATACGACGCCCCTCTTCTTGACGTTGTCCATGAAGAAAAGAATTTGCCTGTGCTTCGGGATGTGATGCGCAATTTCTATAGTCCGTTGAAAGCTTGCGATCCTTATCTGCGTTTTGTGTTCCTCACCGGCATCACAAAGTTTTCCCAACTGAGCATCTTTAGTGAATTGAATAATATCAAGAACATCAGTATGGATGGACCGTATGCGGCCATCTGCGGTATCAGTGAAGAAGAAATGCTGACGCAGATGGATAATGACGTGGATATACTGGCGACACGTATGGGATTGACCCGTGACGAGGTTCTTGCCAAATTGAAAGATAATTATGACGGCTATCATTTCACCTGGCCGTCGCCCGACATATACAATCCTTTCAGCTTGTTGAACGCTTTTGCCGATGGCAAGATGAATTCTTATTGGTTCGGTAGTGGCACACCTACCTATCTGATAGAGATGTTGAATAAATATCATGTAATTCCTCAACAGATTGGAGACCGGAAAGCGCTGGCTGAATCTTTTGATGCGCCTACCGAGCGGATAACGAATATCACTCCGTTGCTTTATCAAAGCGGTTATATCACGATAAAGGATTACTCTCCCATTACGAATCTTTATCTGCTGGATATCCCCAATAAAGAAGTGCGCCTGGGTTTGATGAAGAGTTTGTTGCCCGGTTATCTGCATCAATATACTATGGATGGGCTTACCACGGTGGCTCTGCTGTACGAGGCTATCTATGAAAAGAGATTGGATGATGGACTGCGCTTGTTGCAGACTTTCCTTTCTACGATTCCTTATTGTGACAATACCGATTATGAAGGCCATTACCAATCGTTGCTTTACACAATTTTCAGTCTGCTGGGTATGTATGTGGATGTGGAAGTGCGCACTCCGCGCGGTCGTGTGGATGTGGTGATGCGTAGTTTGTCCGCTCTCTACGTGATAGAGCTGAAGCTGGACAAAACGGCCGATGCCGCCATGGATCAGATTAATCTGAAGAATTATCCCGAACGTTTTGCGCTGTGCGGTCTGCCGGTGGTCAAGGTCGGGATTAATTTCGATAGTGAGCGGAGGACGCTGGGGGATTGGAAGATAGAGATGGTTCATTGAAAAGTGTAATTTTCCTGAAAGTGTAATCTTGTAGTATAATTTTATTGTAGGTTGTGAAACGTTGGAACGTTTACGACCGCATCATTAGTGCTTATAGGATAAGAAGCATACGTATCGGTCGTGTCCGTATAAAATCCATCCATTTTATTTTAATCATATCAAAATGAACGTAATTAAGACTCCGATAGATGGCGTTGTCATCATCGAACCCCGTCTTTTTAAGGACGCTCGTGGCTATTTCTTTGAGTCATTTAATCAGAAAGAGTTTGTAGAAAAGGTGTGTCATACTGTATTTGTGCAGGATAATGAAAGTAAATCTTCTTATGGAGTCATTCGTGGCTTACACTTTCAGAAGCCGCCTTTTGCTCAAAGTAAATTGGTGCGTGTTGTGAAAGGAGCGGTACTTGATGTGGCTGTAGATATTTGTAAAAATTCTCCCACTTTTGGGCAGCATGTAGCAGTAGAGTTGACAGATGAAAATCATCGTCAGTTCTTTATACCTCGTGGTTTTGCTCACGGTTTTAGTGTGTTGAGTGAAGAGGTTATTTTTCAGTATAAATGTGATAATTTTTATGCACCGCAAAACGAGGGGGCGATTGCGTGGGATGATCCGGATTTGGGGATTGACTGGGGGATACCGGGAGATAAGGTGGTACTGAGCGAGAAGGATAGATTGCATTTGAGGTTGAAAGATGCTGAATGGCTATTTTAACTATAAAGATGCTTTGTACTAAATATTTGTCTGTGTGGAATATATATTGCGGCTGTTAGACCATCTTTTGAATAGTAAAACAAAGATTATACTTAAGAAATGATGAAAATAGGTTTATTGTCTCTTCATAAAAATGCAAATTATGGTTGGGTACTCCAATGTTATGCCTTATTATCTATACTTAAAAGCTTAGGGCATGATGTTACATACATTGATAAAGTTGATTTTGTAGAGAAAAAGAAAAAAGTAATAATAAAAAGTCAGATAAAAACTTTTTTAAGACTCATTTTAGGAAAAAAGAAAGTAAATAGCAATATAAATCCTTTTTTTTTGAAATACATAACTCCTAGAACCTCTGAAATTAGATCTGTTAAAGGATTGGATAAATTGCAGTACTTTGATGCTGTAATAGTAGGGTCTGATCAAGTTTGGCGTCCTCTATATGTTCATCCAATAGAGAATTATTATTTGGATTTTGTGAAAAATAGTGCATGTAAAAAGATCAGCTATGCAGCTTCTTTTGGAACAGATAAAGCTGAATATTCAGCAAGTGAAATTCAGATATGTGGTGATTTGTTGAAGTTATTTCATGCGGTTTCAATACGTGAGTCCTCTGCTATAGGTCTGATTCGTGATGTATATAAATGGCAAACAGTTCCTCCGGTACACGTTTTGGATCCTACATTACTTCTATGTCAAGCAGATTACGATAAATTGATAGGGGACTCAGAATCAATAGCTTTTAATGGTAACTTATTTTGCTATTTACTTGATATGACTTCGGAAAAGGGTTCTATCGTTCGAAAATTAGAGTCTGACTTGCAGAAAAAAGCCTATTCAATTCAATTGAATACTTCCTCAATGCCTAGCGTTGAGAATTGGTTGAAAGCTTTTAAGGATGCTGATTTTGTTTTCACAGATTCGTATCATGGATGTATTTTCTCTATTATTTTCAGAAAACCTTTTATTGTGATGGGAAATAGGTCTCGTGGTTTAGCGCGTTTTACTTCATTACTAGAAATGTTTGGATTGATGGATTTAATGATTGAATCATCACAAGAACTGACTTCTACACGTATTGATCGATGTTTGTCAATAGATTGGATTGAAATGGAGGAATGTATTGCAAAGTATCGAAATATATCAATTACGTTTTTGAAAACTGCATTGGATAACTGTTAATCTGTTAAAGTCGTAAAATCTGAAATTATTTTTATGAATTATATATTTTGTCAAAATTGGAAGAATACTGATGGCAATCATGCTGGTATGAAGCATATGTGTCAGCTATTGAAAGAAAACTATCCGGGAAAGTATGAACTAATAATATTTCCGGATAATAAAAATCTGTTTGTAAGCTCTTCAAATAAGTATTTTCGATTTTTTAAAGCTTATATTTTTGATAGAATATGGATACCTTTGTATCATCTGTTTATTACATTTTTTGTACTGATCAAAATTAGAAATGAAGATAGTGTTATTCTATTAGAGTATTTGTTACCTACTTATTCCCAATTAGGAATAGCTAAAACATTTAAATTGTTTAGACCTAAAGTCAAAAGAATTGCATTAGCTCATCTTACTCCATTGTCATTGCAGTCTTTTTTTTCACAAAATCAAGTTTTAAAGTGGGGGAAACAAGTTGATTATCTACTAACGTTTGGTTCTTCTTTAACAGCATATTTTGTTGAAATGGGAGTGCCTAAAAGTAAAGTATTTACTATAAAACACTATGTTGATTCTAGTTATTATTATCAAATTAAAACTTCAGAGCCAACTCTAAAACCTACTGTTATTGTAATGGGGGCTATGAAAAGAAATTTTAGATTACTGGCAGATATTGTGAATAATGTTGAGGGGGTTCGTTTTATAATTTGCAAGGGAAAATTGCCATTAGATGGGTATTTTAAACGATCGGATGATATACAATTATTTGGTTTTGTTTCTGAGGATGAACTAAGAAATTTGATGTGTAAATCGGATATTTCATTGAATATTATGGATGATACTGTGGGAAGTAATGTTATTACCACTAGCATGGCAATGGGGTTAGCTATTATTGTTAGTGATGTAGGTTCTATTCGGGATTATTGTGATAATAGCAATGCTATATTTTGTAAGAATGACATTAATAGTTTTAAGACAGCAATTGAAGTGTTGATGCAAAAGAAAACACTTCAATCAATGAAAGTGGCTTCGCTCTTGAAGAGTAAACAACTTAGTTTTGAGCAGTTTAATGATGTAGTGAAGAAAATGATGGATTGTTAAAGAGAATATTAAATAGCAAAATATGAACTTATTGTTATCAATAATTGTACCTGTCTATAATGTAGAGAAGTACTTAGAAAGATGTCTTGATAGTATCTTGATTCAACCATTTAAGAATTTTGAATTAATTTTGGTGAATGATGGAAGTACTGATAATAGTTTGAGCATTTGCAAACGCTATGAAGCTACAAACAATAGAATTGTTATAGTAGATAAACCGAATGGCGGATTAAGTAGCGCAAGGAATGCCGGTTTGAATGTAGCAAAAGGTAATTATGTATCATTTGTTGATAGTGATGATTTCATATCTAGTGATTTTTATGAAGCTAATATGGAATTCTTGGAACAAAACCCAGATATTGATATGATGATATTGCCATATTGTAAATATTCTGATACGGATAATATCCTTTATAAAAATGATCCACAAGTTTTGCTTAATAAAACTGATGTACTTAATTATTTGTTTTCGAACAAGTATAATTGTGCGGTATGGAGATGTATTTATAAAATTGATATATTCTTATATTCAAGGTTTGCCGAAGGTCGATTGTTTGAAGATGGATATATCTTACCTGAAATCGCACAATGTGTTTCGTCATTGGTTATTTCAGAGGTGGGATGCTATTATTATGTAGTACGCGAAGGGTCTATCTGTAATTCTACTTATTCGTTGAGAAAACGTACCCAACAACTTGATACATTGAGAAAAATACTTGACTACTGTATGATAAAACAACTCGATAGTGCAATATTTGTACATTATTACTTCTCGTATTCATACCTTATAGTTAAGGCTGTTGCTCAAAATAATTATCAAGTACTGAGTGCTTATATACAAGACTGGAAGAACAAATCTACTTTATTAAGAAAAGCACTACTTCTGGCTTCTTTCAAATATAAGATTGTTTTACTTTTAATAATGGTTGCTGGTTTTAAAGTATCTGCCAAAGTGATTGGTAAAAAATAGTAGACTGCATTTTGATTGATGTACTTTTATATAGTTTGAATGGATGATTTTATTGTTACTATTATTAATAGTTTCCTTTATGTAGTGACTTTTATCTATGTATATAGTAAGCATAGAACGATAAGCGTGGGAGTATTTTTAATGTTCATGTATGCTACGATATCGCTTTTTTGTGTCATTAATTACAATGCTTCTTCTCATTTCTGGCATTTTTCTTTTTTCTCATTTCTGTATTTATATATTGTGATCTTAATCTTCATGAAGCCATTCATGAAGAACCGTTTTGTTATTCAAGAAAATCCGCTATCTAGTTATAATGTTTATCGAACTATAGCCAAAGTTTATATTGTTTTGGCTATATTTAGTAGTATTGTGTATTTCCCGATAGCATTAGATAGTTTATATTCTTCTGATCTGGCGGATATATATGAGATGGCTCATGAAGAAAAGGAAGGTAATCTATTTTCGAAATTTACTAATTTGTTTTTTCATGTTCGATATTTGGGTATGGTTCTTTTTTTCTCTTTTCTGGCAAAGGAAAAACAAAGCAAGATTTTTCTTTTTTTATTGGGGATTGCTGCATTTCTTCCTGTTATATTGGCCACTATCTCTTTGGCGAGTAGGGGAGGTATGGTCGCTTTGTTTGCGAATTTTGCAATCGTTTACTTAATGATGAAAGATATCTTGCCAAAATATGTGAAGCGAACATTGATAATTGCTGTCTCGATAATTATTCCTCTGATTTTGATCTACTTTATTGCGGTGACTGTAAGCCGTTTTGAAGAGAGTTCACTCAATATTGATGCCGGTGAATCGATGATGTATTATTTGGGACATTCCATGTTAACTTTTAATTATGGAGTTATGGACACTATTCAGAACTATGCCAATGGCGCATATATGTTTGATTGTAGTAGTTTAAAGGATGTCCGGTTTGGGACTCATTTTGGAACGAATTTTATTACGTTTGTTGGTGTACTATATCTTGATTTTGGTTTAGTGGGAACAGTTCTGGTGGCTATTATATTCTGCAGTTATTTCTGCAAAATAGGTAGGCATCGTTTTCTTGACATACCTGACATATATTTACTGCTTACGTATTCTATGTTGATATTTAATGGTGTATTTGTGTTGGGCCGTGGGTATGGAATTCAATTATTGGAAGCTTGGATTATATACTTTTTACTAAAATTTATTCAAAGAGCGACAATCGGGCGCATGCACCTGAGAGCGTAATAACACAATTATTATATCATGGTTAAAATTATTGCATATTATTTGCCGCAATATCATCCTATTCCAGAGAATAATGGATGGTGGGGGAATGGGTTTACGGAATGGACTAATGTAGCTAAGGCAAAGCCTTTGTTTAGACATCATTTGCAGCCCAAAATACCAAAAGATTTAGGCTTTTATGATTTGAGAATTCCGGAAGTGAGAGAAGCGCAGGCTGAACTGGCTAGGGAAGCTGGGGTGTATGGCTTTTGTTATTGGCATTATTGGTTTGGGAATGGAAAACAATTGTTAGAATATCCAATTAATGAAGTAGTAAAAACAGGGAAACCTGATTTCCCTTTTTGTTTAGGCTGGGCAAATGATTCATGGTTATCTAAGTCTTGGAATACACAGCATAAATCTCAGGGAAAGATATTGATAGAGCAACAATATCCGGGAGATGATGATATTATAAATCATTTTAAGACTATAATTCCTATTATCTCAGATAAGCGATATATAAGAATTGATAATCGACCATTATTTGTAATATATCGTCCTTTGCTGATTCCTGATTTTCCTAATTTTAAAAGTTTATGGAATAAATTGATTAAGGAATCAGGCATTGCCGATTCTTTTTTCTTTGTAGCGTATTCTATAGATGAAAAAGAAAATAGCAGATTGCTAAATGATGGCTTTGATGCGATCAATATGTTGCGTTTAGGAGCTTATCGGTTTGATTCTAAGTGTATTAGAGAAAATATGTTTAACCTATTTAGATACAAAACATTTCACTATCCCTTAAGATTGAAATACTCAAAGATGATTAAACATCTCATAAAAAAAGAAGTGGATAGTGCGGAAAATATTTTCCCTTCTATTCTTCCCAATTGGGATCATACTCCAAGGAGTGGTAAACGTGGTGTCGTTTTTGAGGGATCTACTCCAAAGCTTTTTATGAAGCATGCAGAAATGGTGATAGATGCTGTTAGGTCTAAGCCCAGTTCAAAACAAATTATATTTTTGAAATCATGGAATGAATGGGGAGAAGGTAATTACATGGAGCCCGATTTACAAAATGGCAAAGAATATATTTGGGCTTTGAAGAAAGCGATAGATAAATCAATAAATCAAGAGTAAGGTCTGTAAATACTCAAATTGTTTTTTTAACGTGTCTTATAGAAAAGATATACTCTGCAAAGGGTACTAGTTCTTAATTAATAAAATAATTCAATGTAACCTAAAGGGAAATATGGAACCTGGTAGTCACGTGTGAATGTATATATTATATGAAAATATTTCATTGTATCAATACTTTAGATAAAAGTGCGGGGGGGCCATCAAGGAGTTTACCTACGCTCTGTTGCGGTTTGCAGAATGATGAATTTGAAAATGTAATAGTTGCTTATAATTCATTATCTCCGAATACTAATTTGTTAGATGAAAATGCTATTGAGGTTAGATTGGTAAACCCAGAAGTAAAGTTCATAGATAAAATTAATTGTAGTAATTATGTAGCTTCGATAGATTCTTGTACAAATTTAGTTCAATTGCATAATTTGTGGACATTAGAATTGCATAATGTAGCAAAATTGTGTCAAAGGAAAAATATTCCTTATATATGGACTCCCAGAGGTGCGCTTGAACCGTGGTCATTATCTCAAAAAGCCTTAAAAAAGAAAATAGCTTTATTCTTTTATCAAAGATATGACTTAGAAAAAGCTGTATGTATACATGCAACGGCTGATATGGAAGCTCAGCATATAAGATCATTGGGCTTTAATAATCCTATTGCTGTTATTCCAAATAGTATTGAAATAAATAATTATCCTTTAAAAAAATGGAATATTGGAGAAAGAGATAAAAAAAGGCTTTTGTTTTTGTCAAGACTTCATCCTAAAAAAGGGCTGTTAATATTGTTTGAGGCATGGAAGAAGTTACCTGAGAATATTAGAAGTCAGTGGGAATTGGTAATAGCAGGTGAAGGGGATGCGGAATATACTTTTGAAAACATAAAAAAGATTATTCAAACAGAATATAGTGGTTTGCAAATAGAATTGGTAGGACCGCAATATGGAAAAGATAAAATCGATATACTCCATAGTGCCGATTTATTTATTCTTCCGACATATAGTGAAAATTTTGGTATGGCAATAGCTGAAGCTATGTGTTGTGGAATTCCAGTTATTACAACTACTGGAACACCGTGGGATGTTTTGAAGGAAAAAGATATTGGTTGGTGGATTACTCCATCTGTTGATAGTATATTCTCTGTGCTACAAGAAGCACTTTCTTTGCCATTGGAACTTTTGGAGCAAAAAGGTACTCTTTCTAGAGATATCATCTTGAAAACATATTCAAGTGAAATTGTAACTGGTCAATTTCGAAAATTGTATAATTGGATTTTAAATCGTTCTATAGTTACCCCAGATTTTATATATAATAAATGATATGAATATAGCAGTAGTTGGAACCGGTTATGTTGGCCTTGTATCAGGCACATGTTTTGCAGAACTTGGCGCAAATGTGGTATGTGTAGATGTAGATGTTGAGAAAATTGAAAATTTGAATCGTGGAAATATTCCTATTTATGAGCCCAATATAGAGAGTATGGTGCTTCGTAATATAAAAGCAGGACGTTTGCGCTTTACTACAGATTTGGCTTCTGTTTTAGATAGTGTAACAATTGTGTTTAGTGCCGTAGGTACTCCTCCTGATGAGGACGGTAGTGCGGATCTCCGTTATGTATTGGAGGTGGCAAAGACAATAGGTCAAAACATGAATCAGTATTTGGTTGTAGTGACTAAAAGTACGGTTCCGGTTGGTACAGCTGAAAAGGTGAAAGCGACTATCCAAACAGAGTTGAATAAACGTGGCGTAAATATAGAGTTTGATGTGGCGTCCAATCCTGAATTTTTGAAAGAAGGTAATGCAATTGATGACTTTATGAAACCGGACAGGGTAGTAATAGGGGTAGAGTCGGAACGTGCAAAAGAGGTGATGACACGGCTCTATAAACCTATGCTGCTGAATAATTTTCGAGTAATTTTTATGGATATACCTTCAGCGGAGATGACGAAATATGCAGCGAATTCTATGCTTGCTACTCGCATTAGTTTTATGAATGATATTGCGAATCTTTGTGAACTATTGGGGGCTGATGTAAATATGGTGCGTAAAGGAATTGGTTCGGATAGCCGTATAGGCAGTAAGTTTCTTTATTCAGGATGTGGCTATGGTGGCTCTTGCTTCCCAAAAGATGTAAAAGCTTTGATTAAAACGGCATCAATAAATGGTTATACAATGCGTGTACTGAATGCAGTAGAAGAAGTTAATGAGCATCAGAAGAATATTCTTTTTGAAAAATTCAATAAACATTTTCGTGGAAACATAAAAGGCCGAAAGGTCGCAATTTGGGGACTTGCTTTTAAACCTGAAACAGATGATATGCGTGAAGCACCTGCTCTTGTTCTGATTGATAGCTTGTTAAAGGCTGGTTGTGAAATTTGTGCTTATGATCCTGTAGCAATGAATGAGTGTAAACGTAGAATCGGTAATGTAATCTCTTACGGAAATAATATGTATGATACGGTAATAGATGCTGATGCTATTTTTCATGTAACAGAGTGGAAAGAATTTCGTATGCCAAGTTGGGCTATTATAAAGAGAGCTATGAAAGAAAATCCGGTATTGATTGATGGTAGGAATGTTTTTGGCTCATCTGATTTGGAAGGTTTAATATATCTGACAATAGGGTCGTAAATATGTCATCTCAAATAACTAGTAGATAAATTAAAAATATAATTTTTATGTCTGTATTTCAAAACAAAACTCTTTTAATTACCGGTGGGACAGGCTCTTTTGGTAATGCTGTCTTACGTCGTTTTTTAGATTCTGATATCAAGGAAATTCGTATCTTCTCTCGTGATGAAAAGAAACAGGATGACATGCGCCATGCATTGCAAAATCCTAAAGTGAAATATTATATTGGCAACGTGCGTGACAAATCCTCTGTAGATGTTGCTATGAATGGTGTAGACTATGTATTCAGTGCTGCCGCTTTGAAACAAGTGCCTTCTTGCGAATTTTTTCCGGTAGAAGCTGTCAGGACCAATATAATGGGTACTGAAAATGTTTTGAACTCAGCTATAGAACATGGTGTGCAAAGTGTAGTTGTCCTCTCTACCGATAAGGCTGCTTACCCGATTAATGCTATGGGAATGAGTAAAGCTTTAATGGAGAAAGTTGCAATAGCCAAAGGACGTGAGTTGGGGGAAGGTGCTCAAACGACGATCTGTTGTACTCGCTATGGTAATGTGATGGCCAGTCGTGGCTCTGTGATACCTTTGTGGGTGGAACAGATGATGGAAGGTAAATCTATTACTATTACTGATCCCAATATGACACGTTTTATGATGACATTGGACGATGCGGTTGATTTGGTAATATATGCTTTTACTCATGCGCATAACGGTGATTTGTTTGTACAGAAAGCTCCTTCTGCTACATTGGAAACGTTGGCGCAAGCATTGAAAGAAACATATGCTAAAGTTGACAGAAAGTATCTTGATACGGAAGTGAAAGTGATAGGTACCCGTCATGGTGAGAAGTTGTATGAAACTTTAGTAACTCGTGAAGAAATGGTTCGCGCTATCGATATGGGGGATTATTATCGTATACCTTGTGACACTCGTGATTTGAACTATGATAAGTATTTCACCAAGGGCAATGAAGAAGTTTCTAAGGTAGAGGATTATCATAGTCATAACACTCGCCGCTTGGATGTGGAAGGTATGAAGGAACTGTTGTTGAGACTTCGTTTTGTCCGTGAAGATATGGGACTTGAGGCAAAGGCTAAGGCTCGTGAGATCAGAAGTGAGTAATAAATATAATTATAGCTATGTTGAAAGTAATGACAATTGTTGGTACCCGACCTGAGATTATAAAGCTGAGCCGGGTAATGGCCGAACTGGACAAATATACGGAACATATAATCGTGCATACCGGACAAAATTATGATTATGAGTTGAATGAGATATTCTTTCAGGAACTCCGCATCCGTAAACCTGATTATTTTCTGGATGCTGCCGGTAAGAATGCGGCGGAAACGATAGCCAACGTAATTCGTAAATCTGATGAGTTGATGGAGGAGGTGAAACCGGACGCTGTACTGTTGTATGGTGATACTAATAGTTGTATTTCTGTGATTTCGGCAAAGCGTAAAAAAATTCCGATCTTCCACATGGAAGCTGGAAATCGTTGCTTTGACCAAAGAGTTCCAGAAGAGATTAATCGAAAAATAGTAGACCATCTGAGCGACATCAATATGCCTCTATCTGAACATGCCCGCAAATATCTTCTGGCTGAAGGGTTGCGTCCGGAAACTATTATAAAGACTGGGTCTCCAATGACAGAAGTCCTTTTATATCATAGAGACGAAATTGAAAGAAATACGGTTTTGGAGAAGGAAGGTTTGAAAAAGGGAGAGTATTTTATAGTCAGCACTCATCGTGAGGAAAATGTAGATTCGGAAAATAATTTCTCTGATTTACTCATTTCTTTAAATGCTATTGTTGAGAAGTATCATAAGAAAGTGATTGTATCTACTCATCCTCGTACCCGAAAGAAACTGGAATCTATTGGTTTTGTAAATTCCAATCCAATGATTGAGTTCATGAAACCTTTTGGATTTATGGAATATATCAAGCTTCAGCAAAATGCTTTTTGTGTGATTTCAGATAGTGGTACGATTACAGAAGAATCTTCTATCCTCCATTTTCCAGCAATAACAATCCGTCAAGCTCATGAACGTCCTGAAGGTATGGATGAAGGTACGTTGATAATGACAGGACTAAATAGTAATCGCATTTTGGATTCAATAGATGTAGTTACGTCTCAATATGCAGAGGGTGCAGATACTATTCATTCTATCCCGGACTATGCGGCAAACAATGTTTCTAAGAAAGTAGTCCGTATCATTCTTTCCTATACAGATTATGTTAACCGTACGGTATGGCATAAGACATTCTAAACCTACATTTGAATATTAGATGAAAAAAGTTTTATTGTTCGGCGCCACGGGCATGGCCGGACATGTAACCTATTACTATCTTCGAAGCATGGGAAAATATGATATTTCCAATGTGGTCTATCGTACTCCGTTGACAGAAGACAGTATAGTTGTGGATGTGACAAATCGTGATGCGGTCGCTGATGTGGTTCATAGAGTGCATCCGGAAATCATAATCAATTGCATCGGCATTCTTATCAAAGGCTCCAAAGAGCATCCTGATAATGCTATTTTGATAAATGCTTATTTTCCACATTTATTAAAAAGATTGTCAGATGAGGTTGGAGCCAAGTTGATTCATATAAGTACTGATTGCGTTTTTTCGGGAAAGAAAGGAAATTATACAGAAGATGATTTTCGGGATGCTGATGATGTGTATGGGCGTAGTAAAGCCTTGGGGGAAATTATTAATGATAAAGATCTGACGATCCGTACTTCTATTATTGGCCCTGAACTAAAGAATAATGGTGAGGGGTTGTTTCATTGGTTTATGCATCAGAGTGGTAAGATTCGTGGATTCAGGACAGCTGTATGGGGTGGAGTAACTACTTTGGAGTTGGCAAAAGCTATTGATTATGCTTTAGATAGTGGAACTACTGGATTGGTTCATTTAAGTAATGGCATTGGTATTTCAAAATATGACTTGTTGTGTATGTTTGAAGAAATTTGGCAAAAACAGAATGTTGAGATCACATCCTGCGATGCAAATGGAGTAGATAAATCTATTAAAAAATCTCTCCGTTTTGATTATGAAGTTCCAAGCTATCATTATATGTTAGAAGAACAAGCTATCTGGATGAAAAAATATATTGATTTGTATACTTCTTATTAAATGATTTAATGAAGAAAAAGATTTGGATTGTTTCTGAATTTTATTATCCGGTAGTTACATCTACTGGTTTCTATATGACCGAGATTTCTGAATATTTGGTTTCGAAAGGTATGGATGTACATGTAATCTGTACTGGAGCCAAATATAATGAAATTGAGAATTATCATCCCAAAAAGTTTGAAATACATAATGGAGTACATATTCATCGTGTATTGATGGCAGAAATAAATAAAAATAACTTTGTAAAACGTGCGTTCCGACTTTTTCTTTCAAGTATATTTCTTGCTTTTAAAATTTTGAAGAATGTAAAGCGAGAAGAGGAACTATTGGTGGTTACAAATCCTGCTTTTCTGCTGGCATTGATTCCTGTGATATCATTTTTTAAGGGGATTCACTATAAACTTTTAGTACATGACATCTTTCCAGAAAACTTGGTAGCAATCAAAAAGATAAATATATCTTCTTTAGGATATAAAATTCTAAAAAAGATTTTTGATAAGTCATACGTCAATGCTGATCTCTGTATTTCCATTGGTAGAGATATGACAGAAGTTATCAAAAGAAAAACTAAAGGAAAGACAAAAGTAGAACTGATACCTAATTGGGCGGATCATAAAGAGGTTTTTCCTTTACGTAAGGAAGACACTCGTTTGTATAATCAATTGGAAATTTCTGGCTTTATATTTCAGTTTGCAGGAAATTTAGGATATGCACAAGGCTTGGATAATATATTATCTGCTATTTCACTTGTGGAAAATAAGAATATTTCGTTTTTATTTATTGGCGGTGGGGCGAAAGCGGAAGTGATTAAAGCATTTGGTGAACAAAAAGAGAATGTGATTTATATAGGATTTCAAGAACGTTCTATGCAAAAAGACTTTCTGAATACTTGTGATGTTGCGATTGTAACACTAAGTGATGGTATGTATGGTTTAGGAGTTCCGTCTAAGTCCTACAATATTATGGCAGCCGGTAAACCTATACTATATATTGGAGATGAAAAATCAGAAATTGCATTATGTATAAAGGAATATAATATCGGTTGGCTTGTAAAGCCTGATGATCCATATAGTCTGAAAAACATGATAGAGTATATCTATCAAAATAAAGACAGTTTAATATCTATCCAGAATAATGCTAGACTTGTCGCAGATACGGTATTTGCAAAGGAAAGAATTTTGAATCGATATTATGCTTTATTGAGTTGATTTTTAGATTTTAGAGAATTATAAATTTTCATGAAACTTTTATTTACAGGAGCCTCCGGGTTCTTGGGCAACAATGTACACCCTTTTTTAGAAAGAGTGCATGATGTCATAACTGTTGGCCTAACCCAACAAGATAATTATACAGTGAACATTGCTAAGGAGGTTCCGGTGCTACACGAACGTTATGATATTGTATTACATGCCGCCGGAAAAGCCCATTCTATTCCTAAAACGGAAACTGAACGACAGGCGTTTTTCGATGTAAATCTACAGGGAACGAAAAATCTTTGTGCAGCGTTAGAGAAGGTTGGAGTACCGAGAGCTTTTATCTTTATTTCTACAGTAGCAGTATATGGTTGTGATTATGGAGTGAATATCACGGAAGAGTATCCGCTAAATGGAACCACTCCTTATGCTATGAGTAAACGTCTGGCGGAAGAGTATTTGCAGAATTGGTGTCGGAAACACAATGTTGTGTTGGGGATAATTCGCCCTTCCTTGATAGCTGGCCCTAATCCTCCGGGCAATTTGGGAGCGATGATAACAGGCATTCGTAGAGGAAGGTATTTCAGTATTGCAGATGGTAGAGCTCGGAAAAGTGTGTTGATGGTGCAAGATATTGCGAATCTGATTCCATTGCTGGCTAGAAAAGGTGGTATCTATAATGTATGTGATAGTTATCAACCTACATTCAGGGAATTGGAAACACTGATTTGTAAACAGATGAATAAATCGCTGCCTTTATCGATCCCTTATTGGCTGGCAAAAGGTATGGCTTTGATAGGGGACTGCTTGGGTAAGAAAGCGCCATTAAATTCATTGAAGCTTAATAAAATAACTAAGTCGCTAACCTTTAGTAATGAGAAAGCAATGCGTGAATTAGGGTGGAAGCCAACAAATGTATTAGAAAATTTCAAGATAGAATGAGTATATACTTTTGGATTGTAATAGCTGTAGTAAGTGTAGCAGCTTTTTTATTTGTCTGTGTTCAGGTATGGTTTCACTGGATTAATAAAAACGAATAATGTATTACGTAATTATTTTGGTTCTGTTGTTCCTGACAGAACTTTTTTATTTTAGGGTAGCTGATAAGTTTAATATCATAGATAAACCCAATGAGCGTAGTTCTCATTCACGGATTACTTTGCGTGGAGGTGGCATTATTTTCTATTTCGGAGCTTTGGCCTATTTCCTGACTAATGATTGGGAATATCCTTGGTTTATATTGGCATTAACCCTAATAACATTTATCAGCTTTGTAGATGATATTCGTTCTACTTCTCAAGGATTACGGCTGGTGTTTCACTTTTCTGCCATGGCCTTGATGTTTTATCAATGGGACTTGTTTTCTCTTTCCTGGTGGTGGATCATCATAGCATTGATTGTTTGCACAGGTATCATCAACGCTTATAACTTCATGGATGGCATTAATGGTATTACAGGTGGCTACTCATTGATTATTTTAGGAGCATTGGCTTATATTAATGCAGAAATGGTAACCTTTGTTGAACCGGCTTTGATTTATACGGTGCTTTGTTCTGTGGTGGTGTTCTGCTTTTTTAATTTCCGCAGGAAGGCGAAGTGTTTTGCCGGTGATGTAGGCTCTGTGAGTATCGCTTTCATATTGCTTTTCCTGATAGGGAAGTTGATTTTGAAAACGGAGGATTTCAGTTGGATTATTCTTTTGGCGGTTTACGGAGTTGATAGTGTTTTGACTATTATTCACCGTCTGATGCTCCATGAAAACATAGGCTTACCACATCGGAAACACATGTATCAGTTGATGGCCAATGAGTTGAAAATACCTCATGTTGTGGTTTCGTTGGCTTATATGGTAGTGCAGGCAATAGTGATTATCGGATATATCTATTGCCAGAATTGGGGATACTTGTATCTTTTATGCGCTATTTTATTGCTTAGCTTCATTTATATATGGTTCATGAGGAAGTATTTTAGCTTACATTTATCTGTTTGAGATAATACTCATACTGGCTCCCGGCAGACATTTATTGTCTTGTCGGGATTTTTTTTGTTCATAATTGAACAGGTAGCATCAGCCGGTGTTCTCCGGTAGATGCTACCCGGGATGAGTAAGCTTTAAAGTTCAAATTTCACTGCTGCCCAACGGTTTTTCTCCTGATGGTGTACAAAGTGTAATCCGTTACGTTCGGCCTCTGCCTGGATCAGAGGAATGTCATCTACATAGAATCCACTCATAAAGAGTTGGGAACCCTTGTGCATGCAACGCACATACTGTTTCATGTCATTCAGCAGAATGTTCCGGTTGATGTTGGCAATGACTACGTCAAACGGACCTTTATCTTCCAGTGAAGAGGCATCTCCCTGAAATACAGAAATATTGTCTACGTGGTTCAATTCGATGTTTTCAAGTGAGTTACGAACGCACCATTCATCAATATCAATGGCAGTACAAGGTTCTGCACCACGCATGCGAGCAAGAATGGCAAGGATAGAAGTGCCACAACCCATATCGAGAAGGGACTTGCCTTGCAGGTCGCTGTCCAGTAGTTCACCGATAATGAGGCTGGTGGTTTCGTGATGTCCTGTACCGAAAGCCATTTGTGGATTGATGACAATGTCATACTCTGTTTGGGGAACATCGTGGTGGAAAGTGCTGTGGATGACACAGCGGTCACCAATCACAATCGGTTGGAAGAAGTTCTTTTCCCATTCTTCATTCCAGTCTTTATCTTCGGCTTCTGTAAAAGTATATTCTATTTGTGTGTCCGGTAGGGGGAATTCGTCAATAGCTGCTTTTACAGTTGCTTCATTATACAAATCTTTTTGTATATAGGCGGCAATACCATCTTCTTGTTCAACAAAACTCTCAAAACCTGCATCACCCAGGATAGCGGAAAGCACATCGTTTACTACTTCTGTACAAGGGGAAGTGCGGAAAATAAATTCTAAATATTTCATTGGAATATAATTTATTGTTAAATGCAAAGCGATTGTTAGCGAAGCGAACCAGTTTCTTTGTATATTTGTTTACTAGCTGCAAAGATAATGCAAATCGAATGCAGAACTTTCATGCTTGCATGAAAAAGTTATGCTGAGAGGCAGTTTATCTTCTATAAAGATAGGGCATTTAGGGAAATCCCTATAATCATTTGGGGAAATTCTCCTGTATACGGTAAAATCCGTCGTTATCTTTGTGACGTGATAAAATGGATTAATGTAAAAACCTATAAACCACACCCATATGAAAAAGATTGTTTTTTTATCGCTTTTTGCCTTGTGCCTCCCTTGGATGGTTGCGGCGCAGAGCATAGATGACGACCTTTACTACATTCCTTCTAAGGATAAGAAGGAAAAGAAGCAGGAGAAGAAAGTTACAAGCTCTGCTCCGGCTGAAGAAATTGTAGTAAAGTCGAATGCACCGACTACGGTTTATACGTCGCCGGGTAATACTACTGTTGTAGTGCAGGATCGTAAAGGGAATACACGTGATGTAGATGAGTATAACCGTCGTTATGATTCCCGTGAGAATGACTTCGTTATGGAAGACGATACCTTATATATTAAGGAAAAAGCAGTGCCCGATCCGGACGGTGAATGGGTAAATGGCTTCGACGGTTCGGAAGATGATTATGAATATGCTATGCGTATCGTACGTTTCCGCAACCCACGTTATGCCGTGAGCATCAGTAGTCCGTATTATTGGGATATCGTTTACGGTCTGAATTCATGGGACTGGAACGTTTATACCGACGGAATGTATGCGTATGCTTTCCCGACTTTCTCTAACCGCTTATGGTGGGATTGGCGTTATAACTCCTACGGATGGGGAGGCTATCCTTATTACGGTTGGGGTGGATACTCACCTTATTACAGCTACGGTGGCTGGTCCTATGGCTGGGGCGGCTTCTACGGTGGCTGGAGTTGGGGATGGGGACACCATCATCATCATTATTATCCTGGCGGTGGCTGGTATCCCGGTGGCGGTGGACACTGGGGAGGTAACCATTGGGGAAGCCGTGACACATATACGAACAGACGCTATAACGGAACACGTAGTACAACGACTGCACGGCGTACTGACGGAACCAGCAGAGTGACAGGTACGACCAGACGAAGCACGAGTGGGCAAGTAAGACGTGGAGAAAGTGGAACTACCACCCGTCGGGTAGTGGGAACCCGTTCTTCCGGTGAACGTCCGGGAATGTCAACCCGCACGGATGCGGCTTCGTCAAGACGTTCTACCTATACGCGTCCAAGTAGTACACGTAGCAGCTCTTCTTATAATAGCAACGTAGGAAATGTGCGTAGTGGCAGTACAGTTCGTGGCACTTCAACGAGATCATCTTCGGGGAGTAGCGGCACCGTAAGAAGTACTTCAACGCGTAGTAGTAGCACTTCTACCTATAACCGTGGTAGTTCGACTGCTCCGCGCAGCTACTCTAATGATAATAACCGTTCTTCTAACAGTAGTTCACGGTCTTATAGTGCTCCTTCCACCCGCTCTTCTTCCAGCAGTAGTTATTCATCAGGAAGCAGTTCTCGTTCCAGTGGCAGCAGCTATTCCAGTGGCGGTGGAGGTTCCACACGTTCCAGTGGCGGCGGTGGCGGTGGCTCAAGCAGAAGAAGATAAAAGTTAAGTGTTTCACACAAAAATGAATGAATTATGAGAAAGATAATGATTCTAACAGCCCTTGCTATGTTCGTTTCAGTAGGTGCAGGGGCACAGACGGTATACGATGCTACGAATATAGCCAGTAAAGATCTAAGTGGTACTGCTCGTTTCGTAGGTATGGGAGGCGCAATGGGAGCGTTAGGGGGTGATATTTCTACTATCGGTACGAACCCTGCGGGTATTGGTATCTATCGTAGTAACGATATAGTAGCATCTTTCGGTTATTCGATGACAGATGTCGAAAGCAAATATGGCGGACAGACATTTAATATGGGAAAAAACCGTTGGAATTTTGATAATGCAGGTGTTGTGTTCTCTACCAAGGTTGGTAATGTTACGTCGTTACGCTATGTCAACTTTGCCTTTAATTATCAGAGAGTAAAATCTTTCAACCGGAACATGACTATGGCAGGAGACTTGAATGGTTATTCGCAGACCTATCAGATGGCAGCTATGTCCGATAGGATTACACCGGAAATATGGAAGAGTAGCAATCCTTTTAATGCAAATGATATCGGATGGCTTTCTGCATTGGGATGGGAGGGACACCTGATAAATCCTTCAATAACTACTGATAAGACACCTTATCCTATGAAGGATGCGGATGGTCACCCAGTTGTTGATGAAAATGGTAAACCATTATATGAGGATTATAATTTCTATACAAGCATTTTAGGAGACGGTGACTATCCTTATTTACGTGAATTCCGTTCTCGGGAAAGTGGAGGAGTAAATCAGTTTGATTTTAATGTTTCTTTCAACTTTAATGATCGTTTCTATCTTGGCTTAACGATAGGAGCTTATGATGTAGACTATAATAAATATACATTGTATGATGAAGATTTCCGTACAGGAAATGGAGAACCGACAGGTTCCGGATACATCTTGGAAAGTTTCAATAAAGTAAGTGGTGCCGGCTTTGACTTTAAACTTGGTGCTATTCTTCGTCCGTTTGAAGATTCACCTTTACGTCTCGGATTTGCCATACATACTCCGACTTTCTATAATTTGACATGGTCTACTTCAGCTCGTCTTGTTTCCGATCTCTATCAGGGAGATAAGGTTGTATCTACAACGGTGGATAGTTTTGATTATTTGAATAATGGAGATTTGAAACAAGAATATCAGATGAACACTCCATGGACTTATAATCTGAGCTTGGGATATACAGTAGGAACTCAATTGGCTTTAGGTGCTGAATATGAGTATAAAGACTACTCGACAACTAAGTTCTATTATTCTGATGGCGATAAGATGGAATGGCAAAGTAATGAGTCTAAACTCTGTTTGAAGGGCGTCAATACTTTCCGTATTGGTGCTGAATATAAAGTAATTCCACAGTTTGCTTTGCGTGCCGGATATAATTATAGTAGCTCTGCTTTCAAGAAGGATGCCATTAAGGCATTGCCTATAGAGTCCATTAACACTGATACGGATTATGCTAATCTTAAATCATTGAGTAATTACACACTGGGTATCGGTTACAGAGGCTCTGCATTTTATGCCGATTTAGCTTACAAATATTCAGTACAGAAAGGTGATTTTTATCCTTTCGATTCTTCTCAGGATGGCGAAGTAGGACTTACAGCTGCTAAGTTGACTAATACTCGCAGCCAGGTGATATTATCTTTAGGTATGCGTTTCTAAAAGAATAACAATATAAGCAAATAACCTTTCATTGCAAATACCTTGTGTATTAAATTCGAGTCCCCGGAGAGATAGCAGTACTCCGGGGACTTTTGTTTTCTAATTTCTTAATACTCTATTTTATCTTCTTTCTCAGCCCATGCTTCGAAAGCTTTGATGGCTTCGTTGTGTAGCAATACTTCTGAAGGTAGTTTGCGATCGGCAGGTTTTAAAGCGATTTCATCATATATGAAAGAGTCGTCGAAACCTATATTTTTGGCGTCAGTCTTGTTGTTTCCATAATACATTTTGTCCAGTCGGGCCCAATAGATAGCACCGAGGCACATGGGGCAGGGTTCACAAGAGGTATAGATTTCGCAACCACTGAGGTTGAAAGTTCCTAATTTGGTGGCTGCTGCACGAATGGCACTGACTTCGGCATGTGCTGTCGGGTCACATGAGGATGTCACACGATTCGTACCGGTAGCTATGATTTCTCCATCTTTGGCAATGACGGCACCAAATGGGCCGCCACCGTTAGCGACATTCTCCGTGGAGAGCTCAATCGCTTTTCTCATTAATTCTTCTTTGGTCATAATAAAAATGATTATTTTTAGAGTTACTGACAAAGATAACAATGTTTTCTGTATTTACCAATACCAACCTATGCCTATAGAAGCCGGATAGAGCTCGGGTCCTTTATTCTTTTCAAACAAAGAAGTGAGAGCGAAACGGGCATTGAACCCCAAGCAACCGTAACCAGCCTGTAGCAGCAGATTCATGCCAAGCGGATGGGTATTCAGCTTGCTACTCAAAGTATGTTTCTTATCATCATATTTGGCTCTGGATTTAACCCCTACACGCCATTCCACTTCCGGACCAGCGGCAATGAAAGCACGGCGACTGCCGAATTTGGTTTGCCATTCCAGACTGACAGGCAGACGGAAAGCCCAATAGCGTAGCCAACTCTTTTGATAATCCACATCTTCGGCTTGCCGGCAAACGGTGATGCCGTCTACTTTCTCAAAGCCGTAATTGTCATCCAGTTTATAGACGATACGTGCTAAACCGAGAGTGGTGGTTAATCCCCAATGATTGTTACGGGTTATGGCAACTCCGGTATTAAACAGATTGATACCCCATTCCCAGGATTTCGAGCCAAGTTGAGGTACTTTGGCAGAGTACTGAAATGTATTGCTTGCCAGTTTGTTAAAGCCGAAATAGATGGCGGGGTAGTGAGGATCAAAGCGGTAATAGCCTTTTTTCTTCTTCACGAAAGGCACGGAAACCGTTGTGGTTCGTTCAATGCTGCGGCCGTCCAGATACACACCTTCAAATACCTGGGTGTTTTCGATGGTGTCATTGTCGGCTTTCGCCTCATACATTTTCACTTTGATTTTGCCATCATGTTCTTTAATGATGATCTTCCGTCCGTTGAGATAGAGAGTTGTATCTTGCGGGATGCTTTCTTGTGCCACGACTGTCATGGAAGTCATGATAAGGAATAAAAAGAAAATTCGTTTCATAAGTTTTATTATTTGTGATTTATAAATTTCAGAATTAGTCTTTGCTGAATATCAGTGTGACAAGGTCGTCACTGTCTATTTCGCCTTCGATATAGATAAGTGTGGCTTCTCCTTTCTTGCCGAGCCGGAATAGTATGAAGCGGTTTATTTTATCTTTTACCGGAGGCAACTGGTAGTATCCCGATTGAATACGTCCGTCTGTCACCACTTCTTTTATTTTTCTGGCATGTTCCCGGTCGGATTCCAGACACCGGTAGATATCCGGTAATGCTTTTTCTGCCTTTGTCAGTTTCAGGCTTTGGTAATGGGTGATGTCCCAATTCTTGGATAACATCTTGGACAGTTCCACGTAAGTGGCTCCTTTCTCATTGCCGTATTTCTGAAATACGGATGCTATTTGCAGTCCTTTCTGGGCATACATGCCGGTACTGAACAAGAGCAGCAGGCAGCATAGCAGGGTATGAGTGAACTTTTTCATAATTGTATCTATTAGTTCTTTTTATTATTCAAACATCAGATCAAGTACTTCATCTTCCGTAGTTCGCATATCTCGGAAAGCAGCAAGGGCTTGTTCATGCACCAGGTTTGCATCGGTGTATTGCTTACCGTCGATAATGACGTAATTTTCCGGAGTGGGGTGAAGGTATCGCTGCGTACCGGCAATGCCGATCACTAATAAAATTCCGGCTGCTATTCCTCCCGCTGTGTAAATAAAGCGACGGCGGAAGGAAGGCTTTTTAACAGGAGCATTTTCTTGTCGGAATGCTTTTACTTCCTGATCCAGGCAGACAAACAAGGGACGATATACTTGTAACGATTCCGGTACATTTTCTTGCGTGAAGAAACTGCGTAATTCGCGTTCTTCCTCACATGAGGTCTGTCCTTCGAAATAGCGGTCTATTAATTCTTCTATCTTCATGCTTGTTTCCTCCTTATTTTTTCTTGTACGGTTTGCAGGTAAATTTCTCTCACTTTCTTTCGCGCTCTCGACAGGTTACTTCGGATAGCTTCCGGATTACAGCCTGTGATGTCGGCAATCTCTTCCGTTTCGTACTCCTCGATGTCTTTCATCCGCATGATGGTGCGCTGCAAGGTAGGCAATGAATTAATAATTTCATGCATCAGACGGATTTCGTCTTTTATCTCAAGCAACCGTTCCGGTGTTCCACCGGGAGTGGCATCCTGTACATACTCTAACGGTACGCTGGCGGTATGTCTGGTGCGCCACATATCCATGCAGAGATTATGTGTCATGGTCATGGCGAATGCTTCAATGTTGCGGTACTGTTCCAGTTCAAGCCTTTTGTTCCATAGCTTGAGCAGGACTTCCTGTACGGCATCTTCTGCATCGTCCGGACTTTCGGTCAACTTCCGCGCATAATTCAATAGCTTATTGCGGAGGGGTAGAACGGATATTTTAAATTGTTTGAGTTCCATTTACATTACTAAGACGAACGTGTAAAGCGAACGTGACATCAAAAATAAAAAAAAGTGTTGCACAAAGCAATTTTTTGTTTTGCTTTGGCAACACTTACCATTTGGGGAGAATATGAACTACTTGAGTGGTTCCATATCACTTCATGCAATTATAAGGTCAACCGGACAGAGACTATGCTGTTACCGGACAACAGTACATATACACCCTCACCGGATTCCAGCATCTCAGTACTGATAACTTCCATATTTTTATTTTCATTGGTTTCAACGGCACTTGCACGCTTCATTCCTGCCAACGGTATTTCTATACACTGGGTGGCTCCAGTGAAATTCAGCAATACAACTGTTACTTCATTTCCTGCCTCATTGATGTAGGCTGTGGCACATACCCCTGTATTATTCGAGACAGCTTTAATGCGGGTAGTACCTGTGGCGTACTGCGCGTAATGGGCCATGATGTAACCATTCTTAGCAATTTCACCTTCACCCACCGGGCTGCGCTTGTCATTATCGCCCATCAATCCATAGAAGCGCTTTAAATACCAGTATACGTATGCACTGCAATAGCCCTCCATACACATGTGGATTTCTTTGCCAAGATGGTTGAGGCAGTATTGCCACTTTTGGAATTCCCATGCTGACGGATCATCTGATTTTTCCCCGTCATTAAAGAGATGTTCCGTCATCCACCAGGTCTTCCCTTGGATGCGAGGATAGAGACCACAGATATAATCGTGACGATTTTTGACGTATCCATTATCCAGGTCTGTAAAACCTTGATAAAGGTGTCCGGCAATAATATCGGTCTGTGCAAATGCTCCGGCATCGTTGATTATCGGATCCGTGTATTCGGGCGGCGTACCGCATGCTTCGGGAGACATCAGTCTGACTCCGGTTTCACGGATTTTGGCACCGTATTGCTTCACAAAATCTACCACTTCCTGAGGAGTCCAGTAAGTAAAGTCCATATCCGGTTCGTTCTGAACAGATATGGCATAAAGATCTACTCCATTCTGTTTCATGAAATTGATATAACGGATAAGATGATCGGCGTATGCTCCATAGTTTTCTTTTTTGAGATGTTTTACTTCTTTGCCGTTCACCTTGATTTGCTCGGAGAGAGCATCTGTACAGTCCCACGGACATGCAAAAACTATTGCTCCATTGGCCTGTGCCGCTTTAGCCGCTTCTACATCAGCATTCCAATCAGATTCGTTGGGATAAACCATCAGGCGAAGGATGGAGTAGCCCAATCCGCCTTCACCATACATTTGGTCTAATTGCCGGGCAGAAATGAGGTTTCCGCCACACCAAATTTTAGGATTGTACATTCCACCGAATCCTGCTATCGGCTGATATTTCACCGTAGGGTCAATATTAAGTGTAACAGACTTGAACGCCGGTTCCTGTTCTATCAATAAATCAGTAGTCTGTTTGTTGGTTTTGTCAGTAATGTGAATAGTCTGTGTACGTTGTTTCATTGAAGCGTTAGCATTGCAAACCACTTGAATCTTTGTGTACTGCTTTTCTCCATCACTGCTTCCACCTGACATCGGAGTTATACTTTTTACAATATCTCCCTGTTCGAAGGTTATCTCCCAGGAGGTTTTTGCCCACTCTATAACAACCTCCGTCTGATTTTCACCGGCACTCACTGTAATTGACTTTTTAAGGAAGAGCGCATATGCGCCCTTCCCGTTATCATCAGTCTCCGCATTATTATTATCAGAGCATGCCCAACATGACATTCCCATCAGAAAAATGCATAGATTTCTAATAAGTTGTTTCATTATACTTCGGGTTATTTCAATCCTTCAACTATTCCTTCATACATTCCATTTCGATTGTATCCCGAATTCCAGGGGCAAATCTTGTTACCGGTACTGGTTTCGGTCATACTTGAAATGGATATGCCATATTGCTTGTCTGATGCGATAGTTTTCCGGTATTCTTTCATGATGAAAGCTATATAGTTGGCGGCGGCACTCCGTTCATCGGCAGTCAGTTTACTGGTCTGGATGAACTTACCCTCTGTATCTTCCACCATCATACTGAGGTCGGATACACGTATCAGTTTACCGGTCTGTGCCAGCTTGTCGAACAATTCGGAAATCATCTCTTCATTGGCTTTCTGGGAAGTGGCATCTTTGGAATAAACCGCATGGAGAAGGATGTTGTATCCGTCAATACGGGTTACATCATCTGCTTCCCAGGATTTTACCAATGCAATCAATTCATCGGCTTTCTGTCCCATCTCATCAGATTGATTGAATGTATTGCTGACGAAGAGGTTGAGATCAATTTTCGCTGTGTCACGGGCCTGTTTCACGGCTGTACGTGCATATTCTACTTCGCCCAAGTATTCACCCCAGTTGAAGGTGTTGGCATCCATGGTTTTGTCAAGTGGTTCGCCTACAATATTCCATACTTTTACAGATTCACCACCGGCATTTACTATACCACCGATCCATTTATTCATCTCTTCCGTGAAGATGTTCTTTTTCTCTTCGGGAGTTTTTTCGATGATGGTATCGTCGGCTTTCCAGTGGAGGTTGATATTATCGATGTAAGCATGCCACTCGCCCGAGCCTGAACCTACGGCCAGTTCTATCTCGGTCAGATCCTTCATGGAATTGGGAATAGCGATCTTTCCACTTCCCGCAGTTTCACCTTCTTTCAGGAATGTGATATAAATCTTGTCTCGTCCCCATTTGTTAGCTTCACAACCGAAGTTGAACGGTCCTTGGCCACAGTTGAACTCTTGTCCATT
Source organism: Bacteroides cellulosilyticus (assembly GCF_020091405.1). NCBI lineage: Bacteria > Pseudomonadati > Bacteroidota > Bacteroidia > Bacteroidales > Bacteroidaceae > Bacteroides > Bacteroides cellulosilyticus. The sequence goes on along the minus strand of NZ_CP081903.1, from coordinate 6,006,039 downwards.
AATCACTACCCGCATGCCGTCACCCCAGCCACCTTTGCCATCTATCAGGTACATGTCGAGAGAAAGACCTATGTAGTCACCTAACGTTCTTCCGTTTTGCAATTTTACAGTGAATTTAGGATAAGATCTATTGCAAGGGGTGGCAGCCGTACCTACGTGTAATACTTTACCACTGCCTTCAGGATCATTCTCTACAACGGAAGAGTTTCCGTTTGTCATCGGATAAGATGTACCAAGTTCATCTTTTTCAAAGTCAATTTTAGTGACACCTGTTCCGGGAAGCTCATAATTCATCACGATGTTATCGAGAAAGTATTGTGCTCCTCCAGAGGCGGATCCGACGGCAAGCTCAAATTCAGTAAGTCCTTTCATTTCATCCGGCAATATGAAACCTGGAGCTGTGGCGCTATTTAAGCTGATGACCGCTCCGCGATTCCAAGTGTTGGGATTACAACCGAAAGTTTTAGCATTCATGCCAACGTTGAACTCTTTTCCATTAATAAAGACCCTCATACCTGCTCCATATATACCGTCTTCGTTTACAATACGCATATCAATGGTCAGATTGATGTAATCGCCCAGTTTTCGGCCTTCCGGTAACTTGACGTTGAACTTAGGATGTGAATAGGCAGCTTTGTTGTCATCGGTACCTACATGCAGTGCTTTGCCACTCTTCCCATCCGGATCGTTTTCCACCACAGCCAGACTTCCCCCGGTCATACCATAAGCTGTGCCGAGTTCATCATTCTCGAAGTCACAAATCACAGTTTTGCCTTTCTCGGGTACGAAGGGGATAATAATGGGCTGTATCAGTTCATTATAGTAAGCGGTGCGTTGTCCTTGGTTGGAACAGAGCGTACCACCATAAAGCGTTATGTCCGTTCCTTTGACAGCATCAGATACTAATTGCATTCCGCCAAAATCGAAGGAACCATCCTCTTTCAATGAATTGACAGGTGTGAAGGAACCGCCAATATCTATACCATCAAAATTACTAAGTATGGTGCTGTAAGCAATGTCTTTTTTAAAAAAGTCTGTTGCAGACAAGTTTGCCGTAAACTTGAATGGTGAACCGGCATCGCGGGTAATGTACGATTTCAGCAAATCAAAGCTGGCCAGGTATTTGCTGTTGGCCACTTCTTCAGGCTTTTCTACCTGAAGGTTGCAATCGTACTTATCGGTGCATGCCATAACCGTTACACACATCATGGCAATACCGATTATCTTATGATTAAAGTATTTCATGTTTTCTTTGTTTAAACGTTTATACCAGATAATACTATCTTATTTCTATCTCGAATGACTTGCCACCTTGTACGGCACGACTGCTTAACACCAACGTATCTTTGGTGGCGTACTGCATGTTTTTGGTTTTAAAGTCAATTGTATAGTCCAGATAGATAGCATTACGATCTTTACCGCCAAGGCTGTTCTTTTCGCCCTTCTTCACAAATTTACCGGTACCGGAGATGATGAGATCGTCGGAAGTACTACCTACTGTGCAATTTCCATCTTCGGTAAAAGTCAAGCTGAGGTTGTAATTGAAAAGATTACCTTGCGCGTCCTTGGTTGATAAGGATAGAATATTGTCTTTCAGGCTTTCAGTTGTAATATTTACTTTCTCATCCTTCTCTACATATTGCTGGTGGCGTACCAATTGCGAAGAAACACCGTTTATCACAGCTTGATCCACTCCACGACGCAGGTACTCACCATGCCAGGGATTGACATACTTTACAGCATAAAGTACAAAATTCTTGGGTTGTACACTCCAGTCGCCACTATTTGTCAACATAGGGTTTGCTACGACTGCCTTACCCTGAAGGATGGAGTCTGCACCTTGTACGCCTGTCATCTTCAGAGGAATCACGTAATAATTATCAAGAGTCTTTTTATCAGCAAAGAATGCATCGGTAAACTGTACCTCCACACCACCTATAACTTCACCCTTGGGAATATTGATCTGGTTGGCGGCCAGGGTGTAGTAGGAGGTAGGCATAGGGGTAACAGGAGTGTTACTTCCTTTGAAATAGAGGTTTTCGCAAAGCGATTCATCTACCTGAGTATCAATAATTACATTCTTGCGGTTGGTATAACCACCACCCCAAGCTGCTTTAATGGATACTTTGTGCTGATTATCCAAAGAGTTATCGAGGAATTCGTCTTCTCCCAATTCAATGGTACGCAAACCATATTGATTGGCAAAATATACAGTTTGATAATCGAAGTCGGAGAATTCATTGTCAGAGCTTTCGCACGCGGTGAAAGACAAGAGTAATGAAGCCAGTCCGATATATGCTAATTTCTTTTTCATATCATGCTATTTTATTAATAGTGTTCACAATTTTGTTTATTTCCATCCTTTATTCTGGATGAGGTTGCTGTACTTCAATATCTCAGAGTTTGGGATAGGACAACAGTACATGTAGTCTTCATACGAACGTTCTTCCACGGTTATCTTCTGATAACTGTTACCATTCCAGCTAATGCCATATACCGGTTCGTTCAGGTCGGCTTTCCAGCGACGGAGATCCCAAAAACGGAATCCTTCGAAGCAGAGTTCCAGTCGACGTTCATTGCGGATCAGTTCACGCATCTGTTCTTTACTGACAGCGCATGCTTCCAGATAGGCATCATTGGTACCACCTATGCCGGCACGTTTCCGGATGGCTTTGATTACATCGTAAGCGGAGTAATCTCTGCCGTTGGCGTTTTTCGGTCCCCAAGCTTCATTGGCTGCCTCAGCATAATTCAGGTACATTTCAGTATAACGGATACGGGGTGTGTAATGCGGCTGTTTGGAAATGGATGCCGGATTACAGTTCACATCCATGCGCAAGCGTTTTCTCATGTAATAGCCTGTTCGGGTCGAGCGGTTTTCGGTCACGTTAACGCCGTCTTGATTTCCCTCATTGATGTTGATTGTTATACTCTTCTCACTGATTGTACTTCCATTGTAAAAGATGTATTTGCCCAAACGGGGATCGCGTCCAGCATAAGGATTGTTGGCATCGTATCCGCTGGCTGCGTCATTGATGGGGTATCCATTGGCCATGGGGAATATATCGACCAGATTCTGCGACGGATTCATGTAACCATTACCGTACAAACTCGGTGGGAAATTTTGTGATTCCTGGTCGTTATCACCACTTCCTTTGTTTCCTCTCCATAAGATTTCATTTGGATTGGCACCATCCTTAATTGTATTTATAATAGTGGGTGAGTAATATTCCACTCCGTCGGATGCTAATCCTGATAGACCTCCTTTGTAGTCTATTACAGCTGCTGCGGCATTAGCTGCATCCGCCCATGTGGCAGCGTTGGAAGCATCTTCAAAGAAGGGACTGGCAGCCAGTACGGCTGTGCGTGTACGGAAGGCACGGGCTATGATTCCGTTATACAACTGACGTGCTTTGGCACCCATAACGGTGTTGTATTTACCGACGTCTTGTGTGAGACTCTGGAAATCTGCAGGAACGCTTCCTGAAACATCTTCATACTCATAAGGAAGTCTTTTCTCTGCTTCGGAAAGATCATTGTAGATTTGTTCTACACAAGCCTGAAACGAAGCACGCGGTTGATTGAAATCCGATTCTATTGTCTGAGGTTCTGTAAATATGGGCACACCGAGCAGTTCGCCATTTGCACCAAAACCGGCATGGGCACGAAGCAGATAAAAATAGAACATCCCACGGAGTCCGTAAGCTTCGCCAGTGAGGCGTTGCGCAAACAATTTGTTCAGTTCTTCATCATCCGACCATTTTACGCCTCCCACATTCTCCAGGAAGAGGTTGATGTATTGAATGGCACCGTAGGAATTGGTCCACTGATTCTGTGGATTATATGAACTTGTAGTCCAGGCACCGGTGGCCATTTGCAGATACACATTACTTGGCTGGTTGGTTACGGCGTCATCCGTGCCATACTCGCTGTTATCGTAATAGCCCGGAATCAGACTGTATACATTGTGCAATATTCCCCGTGCGTATTCCGCATCGTTGTACATGTTTTCCACGCCTTGGAAGTTTTCGATGGCTGGTGAAAACAAATCATCACAACCGGTGAGCATCAGGGCACCTATTATAAAAGGTATAATTTTCTTTTTCATAATCTTCTTCTTTATTAATCAATAAAATCAGAATGCAGCCTTGAAACCTGCATAGAAGTTACGGCATTGAGGGAAACCGGTACTCAGCTCCATATGCTTCCGCTCTTTAGAGATGGTAAGCAGATTGCTACCTCCGCAATAAACACTTAAACCACGAACAAACGTTCCTTTGAAAGTATTTTCAGGGAAGTCATATGTCAATTGCACCTGGTTCAGGCGGAAATAGTTACGCTTATACATCCAGAAAGTGGAATTGCGGTAGTTATTGTCACCATTGGTGGTGGTCAGGCGTGGGTAGGTGGCCACATCCTTTGTATCTTCGGTCCAACGTCCCCATACCACTTCTGAGAATTTGCTCGTACCGCGGTTCCAGTAGTAGGAACTGCTTTTAAAGTCTACAGAGCCGGTTTGACCTGATCCCATGGCAAATAGCGAGAAATTTTTCCATTTCACAGTTAAGTTCAATCCGAAGGAGAAAGGAGGAGCTGACCAACCGTTCTTTCCTAATTCAATTTGGTCCTTGCTGTCGATTACACCATCCTCGTTAATGTCTTTGTACTTCAGGTCACCGGGTTTTACCGTACCAAATGTTTGACGGGCATGATTGTCTATGTCAGTCTGATCCTGGAAGAAACCTTCGCATACATAACCGTAGGAAGCATCGAGTGCACGACCTTTGCGATACTGGTAATCTTCGTCGTAAAGTTCGTCACGTTTCAGAGCTTCGGAGGAGTACACCATACCATTGAAACCGAGTGTTACGTCAAAATCGCCGAATTTCTTGTTGGCACTCAGCGCGAAGTCAAAACCACTGCGTCTGTCCTCGTTATAATTGATCCAGGGCATGAAGGTGGAGTTACTGCTTAAAGCAAAGTACGTAGGATATATGGAAGAGGAACCTTGGGTAAGTAAGCCTTTCGTGTCCTGCCTGAAATAGTTGACGTTCAACTTTAGCAGACGGTTGAATAGCGTAGCATCAATACCTGCACGGAACTCTTCACGTGTGACGAAACCAAGGTTAGGATTATCGCCACGTTTAGAGGCTGGAGTCCATCCGCCCGCTGTGCCATCGTGCCATTGTACATAGAATCCTTCATTTTGTCTTTTGGAGAAAGTTCCTTTATACAGGTAATAATCGGAGATGTCAAGATCTTGATGCAGGTTGGCATAAGATGCTGTGATTTTCAGATCGTTTATAAACTTTACATTTTCCATAAACTTCTCTTTGCTGATTCTCCAGCCTAAAGTGACTGACGGAGAGAAAGCGTTACGCTTGCCTTCGGGTAATTTGGCCGAATGGATCACGGCACCACTGAAATCGGCATAATACTTATGATTGTAATTGTAGGATGCCCGTAAGCCTAAGTTCACATTACTGGTACGGTGATAATCACTGCTTTCATGGTTTTCGTCAGCAGAATTCTGCGTTTGATAACCCCAGCCTATGAATGTAGCTGCTACGTTGTGGTATTTTGCGAACGTGCGGGCATAGTCAAACTGTGCACTGAACGTCATGGTCTGATCGTAAGTGGACTTGCCGACATATTCATTGGGATCTTTTTTGTCTTCATTGTGTTTCTTCAAGGCAATAATCATATCTTTGCCATTCACCTGAGACCATGTAGGTTCATAAACGGCGTAGGTCTCGCTGAAAGCTTCCGAATAGTAAGAAGTATAGTCTACACTATAAGAAGTCTTAAACGTCAGGCCTTTCAATAAAGAACCCAGATCGGCGGCAAGGCTGACATCGAACATAAACATACGTGCCTTTTCCTTGACATATCCGGCAGCCAGAAGATCAGCAAAAGGATTGGTCATGTCGGACGATGTTCCTCCAAGCAGATATTTGCCGTCAATCAGGTGATTACTGTTGGTAATATATTCCTGTATTTGAGCGACGCTGGTATCCATCATGTCGATGGGTAATAGCGGAGCAAACCAATTGGGACGCAAGGTGGATGCAGTTCCCCAAAAGTTTCCGCGACCTGCATACTGATTGGTAAAGACAACTGCCGCATTGGTAGTAGCCTTTAGCCATGAGGCAAGTGTCATGTCTACGTTACCGCGTACATTGAAACGCATATTGTAGGCATTCTTTGATTCACCATATTTCAGCAGGTCGTTACTATAATCCATACCGAAATTCAGGTAATAGTGTGTGCGATCATTACCTCCATATACTTCACCTGTCACATCTGCATTATAATATGCCTTTTTCAGATAGTCCGAACTATAGAAATCAATGTTCGGATAACGATAAGGATTGGTTCCCATGGCAGTGTTGTAGATGTCTGATGCGCTGTATTTTGGGGACAGCCCGTCATTACGGCAAGCTTCATTGTAAAGGGTCATGTAGCAGTCTGAGTCCAAATATTTGGGATAAGATTTGGGAACATTAATGCCTGCATTGCCCCGTACGTCGATGCGCATCGGTTCATTTTTACCGCGTTTGGTAGTGATTAGAATAACACCCTTTGCTGCACGGCTACCATAAAGTACCACGGCAGCAGCATCTTTCATTACCGAAACACTCTCTATTTCCGAAGCGCGTACATTACTTGCACTGCGGGGTACTCCATCCACCAGGACAAGTGCTTCTTGCCCCCATACGTTGCCGGTGTATCCACCTATCAGACTTTCCAGTCCAACTAAGCTACTGGAACTATTTACTTTTTTGGTCAGTTCGGACGTGTTGACCGTAGAAATGGCATGCGTCAAGTCTTCCTGGGCAACCGTACCGAAAGCCACATTCACCAGGCTATCTTTGTTTTCTTCTTGCGCCTGAATACCTCCTGCATGAAACAGAGACATGGCGAAAACAGTACAGCCAATATATATAAACTTTCTATTCATTTTTTGCGTCATTATTAGTTAATACGTCAAGATTACCATCCGGGATTCTGGTAGAACCCTTCATACATGCTAACATCCTTTTTAGGGAGCGGATACCAATAGTGTCTGTCGGTATATTTACGCTCAAGCAATACTACTTCACGCAAGTTCTTGATAGCATTTTCTTCCGGTTCGTCATAATTATAGTCACTAGGATCGGCACGGTCGAACTCAATCTTGGTCTTCAGTGTGTAAGGATATTGGGTGAGAAGCATCCAGCGGCGAAGATCGATAAAACGGAAACCTTCGAAGGACAGTTCCACGGCGCGTTCACGGCGTAATTCGCTCAGGAAGTCAGCAGTACTACCCAGGAACTTGTCGAGTACGGGAGCTACCCCGGCACGTTCGCGGATCTTGTTCAATGCCTCTTCGGCTGTGAGTGAGTAGGTAGCAGCTTTACCCTTCGGACCGTTGTAGCCTACAGCCGTAGCTTCAGCATACATCAGATATACATCTGCCAGGCGCATAAGGCTGAGGATCATGATATTGTTTTCTTTATAACCGTCAACCGTATTCATCAATTGCGGACAGAGTTTGCTGTTCATATAGGCTGTGAAGCAGCCTTTCTTTTCATTTGCTTCTTCACTCTCTCTACCTCCGGTGAAAAGTTCTGCCGTTCCACCTGCACCACCGGTACTTTTCCACTTCACACCGTCGAACATGATGGTTTTATAGAAGCGTGGGTCGCGGTTTTTCCAGGGATGTGTGGGATCATAGCCTGATTCGGCATCTGCCTTTGTCATGTCATTAATCGGGTAACCGTTCTGCATGCCATAGTAGTTTACGTAGTTGGCGGTAGGATAGCATTTAATACCGGAATACTCAATGGATTGAGGTCGGAAGTCGTTAACCATATTCCAGCGCCAGCGTCCACTATAATCCTTGATATTCTCCATAAAGATGGACTCTTTTACTCCGTTCAGCTTGCCGCTTGAGTTATGCAACAGGAAGATGTCGTTATATTCGGAGAAGTCAGCCAGTTCGTAACGGTTGGTCGATTCGGTGAGGGCAAGGGCTTGTCCGAGAGCATCGGCACCTCGTTTGCACAACTCTGCATTGTATTCCTTTGCACCTCCGGAAGCCCAGTTCATCAACGGACTGCCTGCCCAAAGCAAGGTCTTGCCTTTATAAGCTAAAGCCATGATACGGTTGATACGCATATTGTTTTTGCCTAAAGTCACTTTACCGGCGGTGGTTGCATCCCAATCAACAGGAAGTAGACTGGCTGCATGTTCAAAGTCGGCTACGCATTTTTCCGCACATTCTTGCCATGTAAGACGGGCTAACGTGGGAGCTACATCCGAAGACAACACTGTATCAATATACGGCATGCCGCCCCACCATTCCATTAGCATAAAGTGGTACCATGCGCGGAAGAAGTAAAGTTGCCCTTCTATGAGATTACGTTCTTCCTCGGTGGCGCTTATCAGATTGCCGAGGTTGGCGATGCCGATATTGGCCTTACGGATAGCATACCAGGAGTTGGCCCATAAGTGACCTTTGTCAGTTCGGTTGTCTGAACCTGCCGAGCCTTGATTGTTCGGGTAACCATAGTAAACAGTAGTCCAGGCCCAGAAGTCTCCGTTGTCCACACTACGGGCTTGCATACGCATTTCCTGTGGTTCCCAGTATTCATCTTCACCATAGTTGAAGCAAGTATGTCCGGCATCTTTGTTGTTTGAAACTACCGGGATACAATTATAGAGTTCTTCAGTGAAACCCTGAAAGTTCTTAAAATTCTTGTAGGGGTCATTATCCTGGTAGTCACTTTCCGGAGCTTTGTTCAGATAGTCTGTACATGAGGTCATCCCCATTATGCCAGCCATTGCAATAGCCGACATCATAAATAGTTTATTTATATATTTATTCATAATTATCTCTTCGTTATTATAAGGTTATGTCGATACCAAAATTGAAGCGGCGTACCGTAGGGTAGGCACCGTCCGAAGAGCCTGTACCGTAGTTGGCTTCACGGTCATCCGGCATGTCGGTCCACATGTAGAGATTGTCGCCGTTCAAGTAGAGACGGCAGGAATTGATGCCCATTTTCTTCAGCCAATTGTTCTTGAATGTATAGGATAATTCAACATTCTTCAGACGAAGGTAAGCACCATCATACCAGTAACGTGTTCCGGTAGCAGCTGCGTCTACAGTAGTCCCCCAGCGTGGAGTGGGTAGGGTGGCATTACCTCCCGGTGTCCAGTATGAACCTTCTGCATAAGCTACGTGGGCTGTAGAACGGAATGTCGGGAAATTGACTTCACGGGTTACATTGGTTACGCCATAGAATTGGGCAAAGCAACTGAACCCTTTCCACTCAAAACCGAGAGAGGCATTATAGGTGTTCTGTGGTGTACTGGCATACTGATAAGGAGCACGGTCGTCGTTGTCAACTATACCGTCACCGTTGAAGTCTATAATATTGTAGTCGCCCGGTAACTTCATGTCATTTCCGGTTGTCCAATTACTACTACCTATCACATCGTCCCAGGTAGCCAGATTCCCATGGTCGATATATGAATATACTTGGTTAATTGTATGTCCGGCTCCCTTCTGATAAGCAGGTAGCAAGGGAGCGTCATCTCTGAACTTGATTTCATTGATGGCGTGAGTCATACTGGTGTTCAGCCAGGCACGTAGACCATTGTTGAATACATGATTCAAACGTAATTCCAATTCATAGCCGTGGCTGTTGACTTTACCTAAATTGGTTCGGGGAGCCGTTGTACCAAAATAAGACGGAATGGCACGGCTGTCACCGCTAATTATAATGTCCGTACGGGTATCGTTGAATACATCTACTGAACCTGCTATCAGTCCATTAAAGAAAGCGTAGTCTAAACCAATATTACGTTTCTCTACAGTTTCCCAAGAGACATCCGGGTTACCCAGAGAAGAGATTTTCCAGTGAGTATAAGGAGAGTTGTCCGGATTGATGCTACCCATGACAGTGTTACCACCATAACTCAACTGATCTTTGTATAAGAAACGACCAGCTGTAAATCTCTGCCACGGAGCGACCACGGCATCATCACCTACTCGTCCCCAAGAAGCGCGAAGCTTTAACATATCGACGAATTTCAGTTTTTTCATGAAACTCTCTTCACTGATCATCCAACCCAGTGAGAGGGAGGGGAAGAAGGCGAAACGATAATCAGGACCGAACTTTTCGGAACCGTTATAAGCACCATTCGCCTCGAAGAAATAGCGCATGGCGTAGTTATAGGTAAAACGGAATACCCAGTCTTCCCGATAGATGGGGAACACACTTCCCTGTGCCTCTTTTAATCGGCTGAAAAGGCCAAGACCGGTCACTTCATGCTTGCCGAAGGTGCGGGCATAGTCAAACTGCATGGAGTAGTATAGTTTGCGATAAGTGGCTCCAATGTTTGCACTACCGGATTGTTGTAACCAATAGATCGGATTAGTGACTTTGTCGAGTCCTGTTCCTGTATCAGGGTCATATTTATAGGAGATATTGCCTGTATCCGGATCCACCCAGATGCGTTGTGCATCGTTGTACTGGTCACTGAGGCCGCGTTTGTTCTCCGCAAAAGTGTAGTCCATAGAGAAGTTCGCCTTGAATCTCAGTCCTTTGGTCAGCATAGCCAGGTCCTGCTCCAAAATGAAGTCAGTAGTCATTTTGGTGGTGGTGCGTTTCTCTTTACCGCCTACAGCCAGGAAATAGGCTGAGTTGGGTACATCGGCATCACGCGGCGCATACCATCCCCACATACCATTGGAGTAGACGGGACGCATGGCGTCGGGAGCGGATTTATAAGCTGAGTTCCAGAAACCGGTGTCATTGTCGCTCATATCCCAAGGCAGCTGACGTTGTGCATTCGAACCAAACAGGTTGGTAGAGAATTTGGTCGTTTTTGTCAAATGGAAGTCCAGGTTGCTGCGTACGTTGATGCGGTTATAGCCAAAGCCGGAGTTGTAACCACGTCCGTTTTCAAAGCTCTTGAATAAGTCACCTTCGTTTACGAAATCTACAGCTGCGAAGTAATTTACAACTTTAGTGCCACCTGATACGTTGACGCTGGTATTATAGGACATAGCAACTTTCTTGAAAAGCTCATCCTCCCAATCCACATTAGGATAGCGGTCCCACTCTTCGGCATTGGCCGGATGACGATACTTATCGATGATGGCTGCCGGTGTGTAGTTTGCCCATCCGGCAGGATTGAGACAAGCTTCGCGCTCAATGGAGTTATTCATCAAGTAGAATGTGTCATAAGCATCATACTTTTCAGGGAGTTTTGATACTACTTTAGCTGTCATATTGGCCTTGATCTGTACGTTGGCTTTTCCTTCCTTACCGCGTTTGGTAGTGATAAGGATTACTCCATTAGCACCTTTCACACCATAAACAGCAGTAGCGGATGCATCTTTCAATACAGAAATGTTCTCCACCGAGGAGATGTCTACTGAACTCATTTCACGTTCGATGCCGTCTACCAGTACCAGGGGTTCGCTATTATTCCACGAGCTCTGTGTGCGGATAATAATCTTCGGGTCTTCCGCACCGGGCATACCGGTAGAACTGGAAGTAATGACTCCCGGAAGGTTACCCGTTAAGGCAGCTCCTAAATTGCTTACTCCAGCCCGCTCCAGCGTTTTTCCGGAAGTCTGTGTAATGGCTCCTACCACCGACGCTTTCTTTTGCTGTCCGTAACCTACTACTACAACTTCGTCCAGTAGCTGTGT